>WHUD01000146.1 GCA_009377385.1 Actinophytocola sp. | reverse complement strand
GTGCCGGGCTGTGATCAAGTTCCACGTCGGCTCCGACACGCCGTTCTGGCGCGACACGGGATTCAGCGGGCAAGCGATGACCGATCTCCCGATCGCGCCCTACGTCGTCGACAACTCGCCGCCGGACGGCAGCCTCGACATCCTGCTGACCTTCATCGGCACGGCAGGCTCGGGCGACGGTCTCAAGTGGAGCGATGCGATTCTCAACGACCGCGGTGCCCGCCGGGGCGCGTTCCTCAACGCGCTGACCACGTTGTTCGGGCCGAAGGCGGCGCACCCCATCGACTATCTCGAGAAGGACTGGATCGACGAGCCCTGGATCAATGGCTGCATCGCCACGCAAGCACCCGGCGTGATCACCCGCTACACGAACGCGCTGAGCGAGCCGGTGGACAGGATCCACTGGGCGGGCACGGAGACGGGGACCACCAACGGCGGCTACATGGACGGCGCGGTTCGCGCCGCCGAGCGCGCCGCGAGGGAGGTCCGCGATGCGCTCTGACAACAGCAGCACCAACCAGAAACGAGGAAAAGGCATGACCCTGCGCTCGTCGTCCTCGGCGCCGGGCCGTACATCCGCACGTCAGAGCCGGTCATCGAGGCCTGCCTTGAGGCCAAGGTGCCGTACCTCGACTTCGATGACGACGTCGAGAGCACGGAGGCCGCGCTCGCTCTGCACGGTCGCGCGCGAAAGGCGGGGGTGCCGATTCTGCTCGGCTGCGGCGCGTCGCCTGGTCTGACCAACGTCATGACGGCCGATGCCGCCCGCGACCTCGACACCGTCGAGTGCATCGACGTGTGCTGGGTAACCGGCGACGAACGGCCGCACCCATACGGGCGCGCGGTGCTGGAGCACGCGGTGCACATCGCCGCAGGGCCCTGCGTGACCTGGGAACACGGCCAGCGGGTGATGCACGAGACCTTTGTCGAGACCGATGTCATGCCGCTGGGCAACACCCTCGGCGACTTCCGTCTCTACGAGTCCGCCCACCCCGAGGCGGTGACCATGCCCCGCCGCTGGCCGAACGCGCAGCGAATCCGCGTCCTCGGGTCCCTGGACCCGCAGCCGGTCAACGGCATCCTGCGCGGCATCGGCGTGGCCGTGCAGCAGGGTGCGATGACGATGGAGGAGGCGATCGACTTCCTCGACGACATCATGACCGACGGCCGCGGCAACGCGAAGGGCTGGCGCCACGCGTTGGCCGGGATCTGGGGCCAGGTGCGCCGCGGGGAGGTCGGGCGCGGCGAGGCGATCCGGTACCTCGCCGATGGCCTTCGTCGCAAGCACTACACCTACCGCGGGATCAACTACACCCGCCTGACCGGCACTCGCGACGGTCAGCGCGTGGTGTCCGTCCGCCGCCTGCCGGTCAGCGGCCCCGGCACCTTCGTGACCAGCATGGCCGCGATGACCGGCGCCGCCACCGCCGCGTTCATGATGCTCGCGCTCGACGGCCTAGGCGAACTGGCAGGCGTTCTCGCCCCCGAGGACTGGGCCGACCCCGAGGCCTTCTACGCCAAGCTGGAGCTCACCGGTGCTCAGCCCCACGAGATCGTCGAGTCTGTCGTGACGCCGAGCTCGGTCGCGTTGCGCACAGTGCCGGCAGCAGCAAGCGCATGATCGGCCGGGGCACCAGCGCGGACGTCGTCGTCATCGGGGCCGGGATCTCCGGCCTCACGGCGGCGCGTCGCCTGGTCGAGGCCGGGCGGTCGGTGCTGGTCCTCGACGCGAGCGAGCGCGTTGGCGGAAGGACGGCGCTCGCGCTCACGGACCTGCCAGCCGCGCCTTACGTGATCGACAACTCGCCTCCCGACGGCAGCGTCGGCATCCGGTGCGGTTCCTCGAGAAGGACTGGGTGCACGAGCCGTGGATCGAAGGGTGCGTGAGCGCGCGGCCGCCGGGTTTGATGACGCAGTACACCGACGCTCTCAGCACGCCGGTCGGCCGGATTCACTGGGCCGGTACCGAAACCGCGAACGTGTACGGCGGTTACATGAAGGGGCGGTGAGCGCGGGCGAGCGCGCCGCCAAGGAAGCTCGCGATGCGCGCCCTACGGAGCTGGCGTCGCGTACGTCTTGAGGTAGGCGGTGACGAGGCGTCGCGCTTCGTCGACGACGGTGTCGTCGCCGGTGGGGGAGTTCCGGAACGCGACGTCGAAGAGCTGGCCGCCCGCCTCGAAGGCGAGCTGCAAAACGAGTCGTGGCGTGTCGGCGACGACAAGGTTGCGGTCGATGAGCAGGTGCCAGAGCTGATCTGCTTTTGCGTAGTCGAATGCGTGGACCAGTTCGGTGAGCTTCTCGTGGCGTCCTGCGAACCACAGCTCGGTACAGCTCGGGTGCTTGCGGAAGTAGACAAGCATCGGGTCAATGATCGCGTCGACGCCGTCGCGCAGCGTGCGCAGCGTGCGCAGCGATGGGTCGTCCAGGGCGGCGTTGACACGCTCGTCGAGCGCGCTGAGATGGCGCTCAAGGAGCTTGGCGTCGACCTGATGCCGGTCGGCGAAGTAGTGGTAGACGGACGCGGTCGGGATGCCTGCCCGCTCACCGATCGCCTTCAGGGTGGCGGCCTCGTAGCCCTGCTCGCCGAGCAGTTCCTCGGCGGCGTTGAGGATCGCCTGCACGCGCTCGACCCCGCGCCGCTGCAGGACAGCGGCCGGGCGAGCGGGCGCCTGGGCCGTCGATTGTTTCTCGAACATGATTCGAGATCGTATCAGCCCATGGATTCGACGGGAGGTTGACAGGCCCGTGGCTCTCGCCGTAAACTCAAACTCGATTCGAGATTTAGTTGGCGAAGGATTCGCTGTGCGAGCGTCGGCCACGGACTCGCCGCGTGGCACGGCGACGGCACAAGAACGAGGACTCGGAGACTCAGTGGCACCCCGTACTACCAGCAGCCGGACGCAGACCAAGCACGTCGACGTGTTGATCGTCGGTGCCGGAATCTCGGGTATCGGCGCGGCTTGTCACCTCAAGGCCCGCCGCCCTGGCACGTCGTTCGCGGTCCTGGAGGGCCGTGACTCGATCGGTGGCACGTGGAGTCTGTTCCGGTACCCCGGTATCCGGTCGGACTCGGACATGCCCACCTTCGGTTTCGGCTTCAAGCCGTGGACACACCGCAAGTCGATCGCCGACGGTCACACCATTGTGGACTATCTGCGGCAGACCGTCACCGAGAACGGACTGGCCGAGCGCATCCATTGCGGCCACCGAGTGCTCAGCGCGGAGTTCTCCACGTCGGAGGCGCTGTGGACGGTCACCGTCCAGCGATCCGGCAACCGCAAGAAGGCGAGGTTCACGGCCCGATTCCTGTTCCTGGGCACCGGGTACTACGACTACGACGCCGGATACACGCCCGAGTTCACCGGTGTCGAGGACTTCGACGGCCAGGTGATCCACCCACAGCACTGGCCGGAGGATCTGGACTACGCGGGCAAGCGCGTGATCGTGATCGGCAGCGGCGCCACTGCGGTCACGCTGATCCCGGCGATGGCGGGCACGGCAGGCCACGTCACGATGCTGCAGCGCTCGCCGAGCTATGTGTTCTCGATGCCAGCCGAGGACGCGATCGCCAACGCGCTGCACAAGGTGGTCGACCCTGAGCGCGCGCACCGGATTATCCGGAGCAAGAACATCATGCTCGTCCGCGGGCTGTTCAAGGCATGCCGCCGCTTTCCGAAGCTGATGCGCACGCTGCTCATCGCGGGCGTGCGCAGGCAGTTGCCAAGGCACTTCGACGTCGACACCCATTTCACACCGCGCTACAACCCGTGGGATCAACGACTGTGCGTTGTGCCGGACGGCGATCTGTTCAAGGCGATCTCGGCCGGGCAGGCTTCGGTCGTCACCGACCGGATCGAGACGTTCACCAACAGGGGCGTCCGGCTGGTGTCGGGCCAGGAGCTGGCCGCCGACATCGTCGTGACAGCGACCGGGCTCAACATCAGGCCCTTCGGCAAGATCCAGCTCAGTGTTGACGGACAGCAGGTGAATGTGCCAGACACGGCGCCATACAAGGCGATGATGCTGTCCGGGGTGCCCAACTTCGCGTTCGCCCTGGGCTACACGAACCTGTCCTGGACGCTCAAGGTGGATCTGGTCTGTGAGCACTTCTGCCGGTTGCTCGACTACATGGATGCCAACGGGTACGCGACCGTCGAGCCGGTGCTGGACGACCCTGGCATGGAGCGCGTGCCCTACATGGATTTGACCGCCGGCTACGTGCAACGGGGAATCGGGACGTTCCCGTGGGCGGGGACCAGTGGCCCGTGGACGGTCGAGCACGCCTACGAGAAGGACGTCGAGCGGCTGCGTGAGAGCCCGGTCGATGACGGCGCGCTGAAGTTCACCGCCCACAAGCCAACCGTGCTGGCGTCCTGATCGGAGCGAGATGACCACGGAGATCACGTTCACCAGCCACGGCGTGCGTTGCGCGGCGTGGCATCTCAAAGCCCGCACCGACCTGCTGGCCGACGCTGCCGGGCGACCGTGTGTGGTCATGGCGCACGGCTTCGGCGGCACCCGCGACGCCGGGCTGCTCGGCTATGCCACGGCCTTCGCTCACGCCGGTATCGACGTATTCGTCTTTGACTACCGAGGCTTCGGCGACTCCGAGGGCACACCCCGCCAGGACGTCTCGGTCCGGCGTCAGCGGCAGGACTACCACGCGGCCATCGCGGCCGCGCGGCACCAGGTTGGCGTCGATCCGGACCGGATCGTGTTGTGGGGGACGTCGTACTCCGCCGGGCATGCGATCGCGGTCGCCGCGCAGGACGGGCGTATCGCCGCGGTCGTCGCGATGACGCCCGCGATGGATGGCCTCGCCACCCTGGCGCACATCGCGCGCTCCGGCGAGGTCGGTCGGCTGATGCGCCTGATCAAGCACGGATTGCGCGACGTCGCGCGCGCCCTCACCAAGCGGGCGCCGCATGAGCTGCCGATCGTCGGGCCGCCGGGGTCGGAGGCGATGATCCCCACCCCAGACTCCGAGCAGATCTGCGCCTGGCTGGCGGGCCCGACCTGGCGCAACGAGGTGTGTGCCCGCGCGGCGCTGGCTGTCGGGTTGAACCGGCCCACCACCTTCGCCCGCCGCATGGCGTGTCCGGTCCTGACGCAGGTCGGTACCAACGACACCGTCGCGCCGCCCGCCGCGGCACGCCGGGCGGCGCGCAAGTCCGGAGCACAGCTGCGCGAATACCCCGTCGACCACTTCGACGTCTACCAGGGCCCGTGGCAGCAGCGAATGCTGGCCGACCAGCTCGACTTCCTCCGCAACGCCCTGGCGTGGAACGAGACCACACGCACGCTTTCAAGCAAGGGAGATGGCATGAGCAGGTACGACTACGTCATCGTCGGGGCTGGTTCCGCGGGCTCCGTGCTGGCGGCACGGCTGTCGGAAGACCCAGACGTCCAGGTTGCGCTGATCGAGGCTGGCGGCCCCGACACCGCGCAGGAGGTCCACATCCCTGCCGCCTTCCCGCAGCTGTTCAAGTCCGATGTGGATTGGGACCTCGACTCCGACCCGGAGCCGGGGATCGGCGGCAGGCGAGCCTACCTGCCCCGGGGCAAAGTGTTCGGCGGCTGTAGCTCGATGAACGCGATGATCTACATCCGAGGCAACCGCGCCGACTACGACGGCTGGTCAGCGGCCGGGGCAACGGGCTGGTCGTACGACGATGTGCTGCCGTACTTCCGGCGCTCCGAAGACAACCAGCGCAACCAGCGCGGCGAGGACGACTTCCACGGCGTTGGCGGGCCGCTGACGGTCAGCGACGGGCGGTCCCTGCATCCGCTGGCGTCGGCCTTTGTGGACGCCGCCGAGCAGGCGGGCCACAAGACCAACGACGACTTCAACGGCGAGACGCAGTTCGGCGTCGGGCGCTACCAGCTGACCCAGCGTGACGGCATGCGCTGCAGCGCGTCCGTCGCCTATCTACACCCCGCCATGAAACGACCGAACCTCACCGTGCTTCCCGCGTCCCGCGCCCACCGCGTTGTGATCGAGGACGGCCGGGCGACCGGTGTCGAGGTCGAGCGGGGCGGCGCCGTCGAGGTGGTCCGCGCCGAGCGCGAGGTCATTCTGTCTGCCGGTGCGTACGAGTCCCCGAAGCTGCTGATGCTGTCCGGGATCGGGCCCGCCGCTTCGCTGTCCGCGTTCGGCATCGACGTCGTCCGCGATCTGCCGGTCGGCCAGGGTCTGCAGGACCACTACATGACGTTGCTGAACTTCCGTACCGATGTCGAGTCGCTGCTCAGCGCCGCCAGTCCGGAGAACGCCGCGCTGTTGCAGCGCGAGGGGCGCGGCCCCCTGACATCGAATATCGGCGAGGCAGGCGGCTTCTTCCGTAGCCGGGACGGTCTGGACGCCCCAGACCTGCAGTTCCACGCCGCCCCCGTCCTCTTCCACCAGGAGGGCCTCGGCGCGCCCACCGAGCACGGCTTCGCCTTCGGCCCGTGCGTGCTCGCCCCGACCAGCCGCGGCGCGGTGACCCTGCGCTCACCGCTGCCGGATGCCGCGCCCCGGATCCTGCACAACTACCTGACGACGTCCGAGGACCGCGCCTGCATTGTCGCCGGAATCCGGATCGCCCGTGAGATCGCGGCGCAGCGGGCGGTGGCCGACGTCGTGACCGGGCCGTACGACGTGCCTGCCTCGGACTCCGACGCGGACCTCCTCGCCTGGGCGCAACGGACCGGGCAGACGCTGTACCACCCGACGTCGACGTGTGCGATCGGCGCTGTGGTCGACCCCGAGCTGCGCGTATTCGACGTGGCGGGACTGCGCGTCGTCGATGCCTCGGTATTCCCGGCGGTCCCGCGCGGGAACGCCAACGCGCCGACGATCATGGCCGCGGAAAAGGCGGCCGACCTCATCACGGGAGCCGCGCGATGACGACGTCCGTACCGGCCGCCGACCAGGTGGCGGCGATTGACCGGACCATCGATGAGCTGGTTCGCGGTGAGGCCGCCTGGGCCGGTCGCGGCCTTGCGAAGCGGCGTGAACTGCTGGAGCGGGTGCACGCGGCTGCCGCAGAGCAGGCCGAGGCCTGGGTGCGTGCGGCCGTCGCGTACAAGCGGCTGCCGGACGACAGCCCTTTGGTCGGCGAGGAGTGGATCACCGGCCTGTACCCGGTGCTGACGTCCGCTGGTGCGCTCGCCGCGAGCATCCGAGCCCTGGAGGAGGACCGCAGCCCGGTGGACGGGTTCTCCGTCGGCAGCGCGCCAGGCGGACGTGTCGCCGTCCGCGTGCTGCCGCACAGCGTCTGGGACCGGCTGCTGCTGAGCGGGTTCAGCGCCGAGGTGTGGATGCCGCCAGGCATCACGGCGGAGACGGTGCGCGACCGCGCGGGCCTTGGCCAGCGCCACCCCGCCGACACCGGCGGCGTCGGCGTCGTACTTGGTGCCGGGAACATCACCTCGATTCCGATCCTGGACGTGCTGTACGAGCTGTACGCGCACAACCGGGTGGTGGCCCTGAAGCTCAACCCGGTCACTGACGGCCTCTTCGACGTCTTCAGCCGGGTGCTGGCCCCGCTGATCGAAGTCGGCGCGGTCCGGCTCCTGACCGGTGGCGCCGACGTCGGCACGCACCTGGTGCACCACCCGGAGATCGGCCACGTCCACATGACCGGCAGCGCCGCGACCCACGACGCGATCGTCTTCGGTACCGGTGCGGAAGACGCCGCCCGCAAGAAGGCAGGGACGCCGCTGCTGGACAAGCCGGTCACCAGCGAGCTGGGCGGCGTGTCCCCGACGATCGTGGTGCCTGGCGCCTGGTCCGAGGCGGATCTGCGCTTCCAGGCCGAGCACATCGCCACCCAGCGGCTGCACAACGGCGGCTACAACTGCGTGGCGAGCCAGGTGGTCGCCGTCGGCTCCGACTGGTCGCAGAAGGACCGTTTCCTGGCACATCTGCGTGCGGCGCTGTCCGATTCCCCGGCACGTCCCGCCTACTACCCGGGCAGCGACGACCGGGTGGCACAGGCCGTCGAGTCGTACGCCGACGCGGAACGGATCGGCCGCAGCAGGGTGTTCATCGAGAACATCGACCCCGCAGCGCCGGGCCCTGCCCTGACCACCGAGTACTTCGCCCCGGTTCTTGCCGTCCTCGAACTGCCAGGCGACCCATGCCAGTTCCTCGGCGAGGCGGTCCGCATCGCGAACGAGAAGTTCACCGGCACACTCGGCGTGAACCTCGTCGCCCACCCGCGCACCATCGCCGAACTGGGCTCCGCGCTCGACGAGGCGATCGCCGAGCTCCGCTACGGCACGGTCGCGGTGAACGCCTGGACCGGCGTCGGCTACCTGACCGCGACCGCCACCTGGGGCGCTTACCCCGGCCACCGCGTCGACGACGTGCAGAGCGGCATCGGCGTCGTGCACAACGCCGTACTCCTGGACGGCCCGGAACGCACCGTCGTGAGAGGGCCGTTCCGCCCCGCGCCCCGATCGGTCCTGCACGGGGAGATGTCCATATCCCCCAAGCCCCCGTGGTTCGTCACCAACCGCACGGCCGCCACCACGGGCCGCCTGCTGACCGACTTCGCCGCCGCACCCCGCTTGTCCGCGTTGCCGAGGATCTTCGCCTCCGCGCTGCGTGGCTGACCTAGAGCCAGGTTTTCAACGCAGGTGAGCGGGGTCTCCGACTCGACGTGGGACAGTTTCTCCGGGTTGCAGACGTAGTAGAGGCCGGTGACGGGAAGTGGAGTGCGGCTGCGGCCGCGTTCGGTGGTCGTCAGTGCTGGCACGGCCCTTCGTGCACTATCGGACGACCTCGACTCGGCACGAAAGTCCAGGGGCCTTACTGAGCCGGATATCGCCGGTAAGTAATGGCAGGCCCAGCAGGGTGGCCAGGGCGACGTACAACCCGTGATAGAACGTGATCGTGTGCCGCAGGGTCCACGCCTGCCTGAGCAGCTCGTTGTGGTCGTAGCGTTGGTCGATCAGTCCGCGCAGGGCCTGCAGCCCGGTCAGCGCGTCGTCTTCGGTGATGTCGCGATGTCGTTCCAGACCGCGCAGTGCCTGGCCGACCTCGGCGTCGAGGAGGTACGGGGCGTGCGTCTGGCCGTCCGCGATGATCTTGCGGATGGCCATGCCCATCGCGTCCTTACGCGCTAGGGCCGCGACCATCGCGGACGCGTCGACCACATACTCACTCACCCCGCGCCTCCCGCAGCGCCTCGTCAATCGACTCGGCGGTCGCACCAGGCGCCTGGCTCTTGGCGAGGTTTTCCTCGATGATCTTCAAATAGTCAGTCTTGGTGCGCTGCCGGGCTGCTTCGATGAGGTACTGACGCATGTTCCGGGCGCCGTGGTCCTCTCCCAGCGGCCTCATGCCTCTATGGGCTCGCCGAATGCGACCGAGTGTTCGCCGTAGCGCTGTTTGTGGTCGACCGCCAGCGCCCATTCGTGGTCGAGGTCGAGGGACCGCGCGAGCACCAGGTAGCTCAGACCGGATGCCGCGAGCCCGATGAAGAGGGCGAGGTCGGCGCCTCCCAGTGCCTCGGCGATCGGCCCGGTGTACCACTCGGTGACGACGAAGGGAATCATCGCGACGATTCCGATCCCATAGGCGATGAGGCCGCGAGACCCCCACATGCCGTACACGCCGTTGCAGTTGAAGATCTCGCGGATCGCGTAGTTGCCTCGCCGGACGAAGTAGTAGTCGACCAGGTTGACGGAGGTCCATGGCACGAGGATGTAGAGCAGGATGACGAGGAAGGTGCCGAAGGTGGCCAGGAACTCTCCTGTGCTGAGCAGGTTGCCGACGAGCGCGGCCGCGCCGATAAGGACGCTCGCGACGATCCTGGTCGTCCTAGTCGGTTTGATGGGCCGCACCGAGTCGGCGATCGTGATCAGCTCCATGGCCGCGGCGTAGATGTTCACCGTGATCACGCCGATGAGGCCGGGAAGGGCGAACAGCAGGAGCCATGTACCGCTGCCGGGGATGATTTCGTTCGCGGCGTCTCGCACGCCCTCGAGTGGCGATGCCCCTGCGAAGGCGGCGGCGACGAAGGCCCCGAGCACCATCAGCCAGGA
Source organism: Actinophytocola sp. (assembly GCA_009377385.1). Lineage (GTDB taxonomy): Bacteria > Actinomycetota > Actinomycetes > Mycobacteriales > Pseudonocardiaceae > Haloechinothrix_A. The sequence continues at coordinate 1,232 of WHUD01000146.1, read as the reverse complement.
GCCGCCGACGAAGACGCCGCCATAGGTGTACGTCAGTGCCTTCGTGGGGCTGGTCTGCGGCGGGAGGTACCGCGAGTAGTCGGACACGTATGGCGCCCAGCCGAGCGCATAGGCCGCCGCTGCCCCGAACTGGATGAGGAACGCGGTCAGGTGGAAGTCACCGAAGCCGAACTGTGCCGCATCGAGCGGGACGACGAACAGTGCCAGCACGCTGAAGACCCCGAACGTGAGCAGGAACAACACCGTCAGCCACTGCTGCGCCGAGTGGATCCAGTGATAGCCGAAGATCGCGAGCAGCAGTGCCAGTGCGCCTTGCAGCAGATACCACAACCAGTTGGCGTCGAGGCCGGTCGTCATCCGCAGCGCGTCCGCACCGAGCATCTGGTTGAACATGTTGAATCCGACCAGGCTGAATACGACGATCGCGCAGACCAGGATGACCCCTCGGTAGCCGAACTGTGCTCGCGACTGGATCATTTGGGGCAGACCGAGCTGCGGCCCCTGGGCCGAGTGGAACGCCGTGAAGATAGTGCCAAGTGCGACGCCGAGCAGGATCGCCACCGCCGACGTCATGAACGTGGCCCCGACCGCTGCTCCGAGCATCCCGGTCGCCAGCGTGGTGACGTTCGCGTTCGACATGAACCAGAGCGTGAACAGCGACCACGGCTTGCCGCGGCGTTCCGCAAGCGGCACCCAGTCGATGGAACGCGACTCGATCCGCTCACCCCGTTGCGCCGTTGGAGCTGACGGCATGGCCTCGATCGGCTCGCTCATTTCTTTTCCTCACGTCGATGCACGCTCGAACGGAAATACTCGGCGGTGAATCGCCGGTTTTCTTTCGGGCACGGTAGCAATCGTCGAAACCCCATACAACGCGATGAATCCCTGTGGGTTCCACAGGTTTATCCGTTGCAAGAGCTCTCGCCATTCCTGCTGTTCAGGAGTCACTCTGTCGGCCGCGTCGGTGCGGAAGGAACAGCTCTCATGGCCGTTCCTGCTCCACAGGGAAAACTTATGGAATGTGAAGGCAAACGCCCTCATCGTGAAACCGGATTCGTGCTTAATGCGATGCGTGGGATGTGGAGCCGGGTCACCGGTGCCCTGCGATTATCGTTGATCGGTCGACGGCCTGTTCGGGCAGCGGCCCGGCCACCACGTCGCTGACATCTCGACGGCATGCGTGCGTGACTGGTTACATACGTATGCTGAGATGGCATCGCGATGTAGGCGAT
>WHUD01000145.1 GCA_009377385.1 Actinophytocola sp. | reverse complement strand
TGCCTGCGGTTCAACGAGGCGGCCCGCGCCCGGTTCGCCAGCGACTTGGGCTACGCGTCCTGCGAGCAGGCCGTGCTCGGCATCAACGCCGAGGTCACGCACGTCAACAGCTACGCGGAGTCCATACCGTCCTGGTACACCAACACGGTCACGACCAACAGCGTGCGGGTCGACTCCTGCGGGGCAAGCACAGGAGGCGCCATCGGCGGCGGTCCCGCGCTCGGGACCTTCATCGTGACGAAGATTCCCAACGCCGAGGGCGAGCAGTGGCTCATCACCGGGCACGAACCGGGGCCACGCCGCTGCCCGACACCGAAGCGCACGAGGTCCAACTAAAACGTGGCGCCCAGTGCAGCAAGTGCACCGGGCGCCACGGGATTTCGTCGGCGGGCTGAAGCCGTTACGCCTCCGCCTCGAGCAGGTTGCGGGTCCGGGCGGGGTCAACCGGGATGCCGGGGCCCATCGTCGTCGTGAAGGTCACCTTCTGGAGGAAGCGGCCCTTCGCGGCGGACGGCTTGGCACGCAGCACCTCGTCCAACGCCGCGGCGTAGTTCTCAACCAGCTTCTCTGGGTCGAACGACGCCTTGCCGATGATCATGTGCAGGTTGGCCTGCTTGTCGACCCGGAAGCTCACCTTGCCACCTTTGATGTCGGCGACGGCCTTGGCGATGTTCGGCGTCACGGTACCGGTCTTCGGGTTCGGCATCAGGCCACGCGGGCCGAGGATGCGGGCGATCTTGCCCACCTTGGCCATCTGGTCCGGTGTCGCGATCGCGGCGTCGAAGTCGAGCCAGCCACCCTGGATGCGCTCGATCAACTCGTCGGAGCCAGCCACGTCAGCACCGGCGGCCTCGGCCTCTGCGACCTTGTCGCCGGACGTGAAAGCAATGACGCGGACGGTCTTACCCGTACCGTGCGGCAGGTTCACGGTGCCGCGGACCATCTGGTCGGCCTTGCGGGGGTCAACGCCGAGCCGCATGGCGACCTCGACGGTGGCGTCCATCTTGACCTTGGAGGTCTCCTTGGCGAGCTTGACCGCCTCGAGCGGCGCGTACAGCCGCTCCCGGTCGATCAGCTCGGCGGCCTGGCGGTAGGCCTTGCTGCGCTTGGTCATGCTCTGTCCTTAGTCTCTTGGTGGATCAGTTGTGGTTGTCGTGAGCCAGCGCCTGGCTCTCCCACGGTGGCTCGGGGACGTCAGTCCTCGATGGTCAGGCCCATCGACCGCGCCGTACCAGCGATGATCTTCGCGGCCTGGTCGACGTCGTAGGCGTTGAGGTCGGTCTTCTTGGTCTCGGCGATCTCCTTGAGCTGGTCCCAGGTGACCTTGCCGACCTTGCTCTTGTGCGGCTCGCCGGAGCCCTTGTCAACGCCTGCTGCCTTGAGCAGCAGCTTGGCAGCTGGCGGCGTCTTCAGCTTGAAGTCGAACGACCGGTCCTCGAAGACCGAGATCTCGACCGGCACAACGTTGCCGCGCTGCGACTCGGTCGCGGCGTTGTATGCCTTGCAGAACTCCATGATGTTGACGCCGTGCTGACCCAGCGCGGGACCGACCGGCGGCGCAGGGTTCGCCTGCCCTGCGGCGATCTGCAGCTTGATGATCGCTGCAAGCTTCTTCTTCTTGGGTGGCATTCTCGTTTCCTGTTCACTGATGTACCGGGAGCCCTGCCAGCGTCCCGGCGTTTCGGGGGCCTACGGGAGCCTGCCCCCACCCCCATTCGGGGGTATGCGGGGGCTTGCCCCAGCAGGTTCAGATCTTGGAGACCTGGTTGAACGACAGTTCGACCGGAGTCTCCCTACCGAAGATCGACACCAGGACCTTGAGTTTCTGGCCGTCGGCGTTGACCTCGGAAATCGTGGCGGGCAGCGTGGCGAACGGCCCGTCCATGACGGTGACGGACTCGCCAACCTCGAAGTCCACCTCGACCGCTTCCCCGCGTGACGCCGCCGCCTCTTCTTCGCCGCCCTTCGCAGCCTTGGCAGGCGCTTCCTGCTCCGACTTCGGCAGCAGGAACTTGACGACGTCGTTGACGCTCAGCGGCGACGGGTGGCCGGTCGCGCCGATGAAGCCGGTGACGCCGGGAGTGTTGCGGACCGCGCTCCACGAAGCGTCGTTCAGCTCCATGCGGACCAGGATGTAGCCGGGCAGCACCTTGCGCTGCACCTGCTTGCGCTGGCCGTTCTTGATCTCGGTGACCTCTTCTGTCGGCACCTCGATCTGGAAGATGTACTCCTCGACGTCCAGCGTCTGAGTACGCATCTCCAGGTTGGTCTTGACCTTGTTCTCGTAGCCGGCGTAGGAGTGCACCACGTACCACTCGCCAGGCATCCTGAGCAGCTCCTTGCGGAGCTGCTCGGTAGGATCGGCCTCGGCGACCGGTTCCGGTTCCGGCTGGACGGCCGTGGCGGAGGTCTCGGTGTCGGCAGCAGGCTGCTCGGCATCGGCAGTCTGCTCATCCGTCACGTCGGTCAGCTCCTCATCGGCTGCCGTGCCGTTCTCGGAGGTCACGTTGCAGTCCTCTCAATCTCTCTCGCAGGCGGGTTGCACCCTCTATCGTGCGGCACCGCGGCCGTACCCGCTCAGCCGAACAGCGCGAACATGGCCTTGCCGAATGCCCAGTCAAGCAAGGCGACCAGGCTGACCATGAAGATGACGAACACGATGACCACGATCGTGTAGGTGACCATCTGCTTGCGAGTCGGCCAGATGACCTTGCGAAGCTCGGCGACGGACTCGCGCAGGTAGCGCACGATCCGCTTCGGCAGCGGCGGCTTCGGCTCGCCCCTGTCCCGCTTCGTCGCGGCCTGGCTGCCGGTGTCCTTGCGACCCGCAGGCGACGTGCCCGCCGACTTGCCCTTGACGGAGCCCGCGCCGGACTCGCCCTTCCCTCCGGCAGGACGGCGCCGCGCGCGCCGGGAGGCGGCGGACTCCGGACGCGACGAGCGCTGCTCGCCCGCGCCGTTGTCCTTCTCGCCGTCGTCGCTCACAAGGAACTCCTTACAAGTAGTCCATGTCCGCTGTTTGCGCTTCTTCCGTTGCCGAAATCTCCGCTCTTGCAGGGGTGACAGGACTTGAACCTGCAACCTGCGGTTTTGGAGACCGCTGCTCTGCCAATTGAGCTACACCCCTTCGCGCCGAGACCCGGGACACCCCAGTCTCGCACGACAAGCGGGCACGCCGCCCTACCCCGATCCGCACCGGGGAGTAAGTGGATGGCGTTCCAAGATAAGAAGTGTACGGCAACGGTGGGCTCGACTATCAGTCGGGCTGCCCTCGTGAAACCATGGGGGCCATGGTCTCACCGGACACTGCACATTCAACTAGTTCCCGACGCCGGATTTCCGACCGTATCGCGGGGATCAAGCCATCGGCGACGCTCGCGGTCGACGCCAAGGCGAAGGAACTGAAGGCCAACGGACGGCCGGTGATCGGCTTCGGCGCCGGCCAGCCCGACTTCCCAACGCCTGACTACATCGTCGACGCTGCCGCTGCCGCCGTGCACGACCGCGCCAACCACGGCTACACCGCCGCAGCCGGTCTGCCCGAGCTGCGCGAAGCCATCGCGGCCAAGACCAAGCGCGACTCCGGCGTCGAGCTCGACGCATCGCAGGTGCTCGTCACCAACGGCGGCAAGCAGGCGGTGTACTCGGCGTTCGCGACGCTGTGCGATCCGGGCGACGAGGTACTGCTGCTCGCGCCATACTGGACGACGTACCCCGAGTCGATCAAGCTGGCTGGCGCGGTTCCGGTGCAGGTCACTGCAGACGAGTCCACCGGCTACCTGGTCACCGTCGAGCAGCTCGAAGCGGCGCGGACCGGGCGAACCAAGGTGCTGCTGTTCAACTCGCCGTCCAACCCGACCGGCGCCGTCTACCCGCGAAAGCAGGTCGAGGCGATCGGCCGCTGGGCCTACGAGCACGGCATCTTCGTCGTCACCGACGAGATCTACGAACACCTTGTCTACGACGGCGTCACGGCGGACTCGATCTCGGCCGTCGTGCCAGAGCTGGCAGACACCACGGTGATCCTCAACGGCGTCGCCAAGACGTACTCGATGACCGGCTGGCGGGTCGGCTGGATGGCTGGCCCCGCCGACATCATCAAGGCCGCGTCCTCGTACCAGTCGCACCTGTGCGGCAACGTGGCCAACGTATCGCAGCGCGCGGCGCTGGCCGCCATCGCTGGGCCACTGGACGCCGTCGAGGAGATGCGCGTCGCGTTCGACAGCCGTCGCAAGAAGATCGTCTCGTTGCTGTCCGACATCCCCGGCGTCGAATGCCCGACGCCGCAGGGCGCGTTCTACGCCTACCCGTCGGTGAAGGCGCTGCTCGGCAGGGAACTGCGGGGCGTGACGCCGACGAACACCGTCGAGCTGGCCGACCTGATCCTCGAGCACGCCGAGGTCGCCGTCGTGCCGGGCGAGGCGTTCGGCACGCCTGGCTACTTCCGGTTCTCCTACGCGCTCGCGGAGTTCGATCTGGTGGAGGGCGTCTCGCGGGTGGCGAAGCTGCTGGCCGAGGTGCGCTAAGGCGCTGAGTCCGTGACGCCGGGCCGCCGCCTAGATCCGAACCTGGGCGGTGGCCTTGGCCAGCACCGTCTTGCCGTGGAACTTCGCCGTGATGGCGACCGTTGCGACGCCGTCGGCGACGTCGGTGACCTTGCCGCTGAACTCGACGCGTGCGCCCTGGTCGTCGTCGGGGACGACGACGGGCCGCGTGAACCGCGCCGAGCAGGACAGCACCTTGCCTGCGTCGCCAGCCCACTCGGTGACCATCCGGTTCGCCAGCGCCATGGTGTACATGCCGTGCGCGATCACCCCGGGCAGCCCGACCGACGTGGCCACCCGGTCGCTCCAGTGGATCGGATTGAAGTCGAGCGACGCCCCGGCGTAGCGCACCAGGTCGGCCCTGGTGACGTCGACGGCGAGCGGCGGCAGCTCGGTGCCAACGTCAACGACGTTCATGCGTCCTCCCCACGCACGACGAGCTGAGCACGACCGGTGCACACCGGGTCGCCTGCGTCGTCTGCGATGTCGGCCCGCACGGTCAGGAAGTCGTTGCCTGCCCGCGTGAAGATCTCCTCGATCGTGCTCGCGATGGTGAGCCGGTCGCCAGCAACAACCGGGCGGTGGTGGTTGAAGCTCTGGTCGCCGTGCACCATCCGGCCGTAGTCCAGGCCGAGGTCGGGGTCGGCAACGAGCACGTCGACGATGCCGAGGGTGAGGATGGTCAGCATCGTCGGCGGCGCGACGACGTCCGCGTGCCCTGAGGCGCGGGCCACCTCAGGGTCGTGGCTGAGCGCGCTGGTGTCGCCGATCGCGGTGGCGAACTCGGCGATCTTCTCCCTGCTGACCTGATAGGGCGTACCCGGCGGATAGCTGCGCCCGATGAACGACTGATCAAGACCCACGGGCACGGAGCTTACCGAGCCAGCGCGCATTACCGTCAGGTATGCGATATCCGGCACACGCGAACGAGGCCGCCCCCGAGTCCGGGGACGGCCTCATCGACGTCTGCTGTGGACGGCAGGCTAGCGGGTCTCCTTGTGCGTCCGGTGCGTACCGCAGTTCATGCAGAACTTCTTGATCTCCAGGCGGTCGGGGTCGTTTCGACGGTTCTTCCTGGTGATGTAGTTGCGGTGCTTGCACTCCTCGCACGCCAGCGTGATCTTCGGTCGCACGTCGGTGGCAGCCACGGCACGTACCTTTCTCTGCTCAAGTCGTGACTTCCGTTCGGAAGCCGCCCCGGTCGGGGGGTCCAGGGCGGGGCGAAGCCCGCCCTGGCTGGGGGTGTGGGGCGCGAGCCCCACAGTCACTGCGAAGCAAGTTCGGCTTGCGCATTCCGCAAGCGCACCTCGCCCGCCTGCGTAGCGGGAGCGGGACTCGAACCCGCGACACCACGATTATGAGCCGTGTGCTCTAACCACCTGAGCTATCCCGCCCCGCACATCCGGGACGTACTCAGGATACCGAGTACTCCCGGATTACCGAGCCCCAATACGGAATCGAACCGTAGACCTTCTCCTTACCATGGAGACGCTCTGCCGACTGAGCTATTGGGGCGCGCTCATGTGGAGCGGGGAAAACTTTACAACAGACCCCGGCACGGCCTCGCAGCCGGGGTCGGTTTAGCGCCCTCAGCCGATCAGGGTGAGCACGGCAGCGGAGTTACGCCCTGCCGCACGCGCCGTACGGGCCTGCAACCAGGCTTCCAGCCGCTTCTCGGACAGCGGCCGCGAGATCAAGTACCCCTGCGCGACGTCGCAGCCCATCGACTCGAGCTGCTCGCGCGCGAGGTCTTCCTCGACGCCCTCCGCGACGACGCTGAGCCCGAGCGAGTGGCCCAACTCGACGATGGAGCGCACCACGGCGAGGTCGCCAAGATCGGTGCCCATGCCGAACACGAAGCTCTTGTCGATCTTCACCTCGTCCACCGGCAACTGCCGCAAGTACGCCAGCGACGAGTAGCCGGTGCCGAAGTCGTCAACCGCGAGCACGACGCCGAGGGTGTGCAGCTCACGCAGGATCGGCAGCGCGCGCTCCGGGTCGGCCATCACGCCGGACTCGGTCAGCTCGAAAGTGAGCAGCTCCGGCGGGACGTCATGCCGCGCGAGCGCGTCGGTGACCTGCGCGGGGAAGCCGTCGTCCGCGAGGCTGCGCACGGAGAGGTTCACTGCCGCAGAGATCCGCAGTCCGGCGTCAAGCCACTTGCGCACGCGGATCAGCGCCGCGTCGAGCACGAACGACGTCAGTGCGCCGATGAGCCCAGCGGCCTCGATCGCGGGCACGAACTCGTCCGGATGCAGCTTGCCGAACTCTGGGTGGGTCCAGCGGACCAGCGCCTCGACGCCGAGCACCGTCCGGTTCGGCAGCGACACCTTCGGCTGGTAATGCACGGACACCTGGCCGTCGTCCAGCGCCTGCCGAAACTGCGTTACCAGCTGGAAGCGGCGCAGGAACATCTGCCCCATGCTCGGCACGTAGCCGCGTACCTCGCCCTCGTCGACCGCGCGCAGCGCGACGTCTGCCCGCTGCAGCATGCCGTCGACGTCGAGGCTGGTTGCGGTGTCCTCGACCTCGGTGCTCGCGTAGCCGACGGTGGCGCTCGCCTCGACCGTGAGCCGGTCGACCGGATACGGCGTCGACAGCTCGGCGCGCACCCGCTGCGCGATCTGGTGCGCCTGCTGCTGGTCGCAGCACAGCAGCGCCGCGAACGACGCGCCCTCAAGGCGTGCGACGGGGACGTCAGCCCCGAGCACGGCGCGCAGCCTGCGGCCTGCGACGACGACCATCCGGTCGGCCCAGGTGTAACCGAGCGCGTCGCAGACGGTGGAGAAGACGTCCAGGTTGACCCGGACGACGACGGCAGGCGTGCTGCTCGTCAGCGGCGCCTTGGCCGCCTTGGCGAAGCCCGGCCGGTTCAGCAGTCCGGTGAGCGGGTCGTGGTAGGCGTCGTGCCGCAGCGTGGCCATCAGCCTGCGGTTGTCGAGCGCGGTGGACAGGTGGGCGGCCATGGTGTCGATGAGCTGCCGGTCGGAGCGGCCGAAGCCGCGCAGCCGGGAGTTCCTGTCGTGCGCCTCGATCACGCCGAGCAGCTCGGTCGAGCTGCGCAGCGGCACGATCAGCAGCTCGTCGGCGCCGCGTGCCCGCAGTGCCATCGCGATCTCGTCGTTGACGTCGGTGTAGCGGAGATGCCGCGCGTGCGTGCCGTGCAGCCGCAACAGCGGGTCGTCGCGCGTCGCGTACTCGCCGTCGGGCAGCAGGGCGCCCGCGACGACGGTGTGCAGCGCGTCCGAGCCGTCCAGCCGGAACCGCAGCACGATGCGACGGGCGGAGAGCTGGTCCTTGATGCGTTCGGCGAGTGCGTCCCAGTCGCTTTCGGCGAACTCCCTGCCGAGCCGGTCGGGGTCGCCGGTCGCGCTGCCCGCCACCCTGCGGCCCGACTTGGCGACCATCAGGCTGACGTCGGCGAGCGCCTCGAGGTCGCGCTGCTCCCGAAGCAGGTCGGAGTAGCCCCAGTACAGCGTGGTCAGCGCGAGGACGACGGCACCGATCAGCGGCCAGCCGTACTCGACGCCGGACACCACGAGGTACCCGCTGATGCCGACGGACGAGTTGACGAACCCGACGACGACCACTCTGCCGACGAGCCGCAGCCCCGAGGTGAGCTGGAGCGGCTTGCGCAGCACCCAGATGGTCGACAGCGCGAACACGGTGCTCGCCACTGGCGCGACCAGCGCGCCGAGGAAGGCGCCGATCCAGGGCATCTCGTCTGCGGCGAGCAGTAGCCGGACGCCGTTGGCCACCGCGAAGGCGCAGCAGATTTCCAGCGCCATCACGCCGGTGTTGTAGAGCAGCGTGCCCTCGCTGCGTCGGTGCGCGAGCGTGCCGAGGCCCGCGATGAGGTGTGCGATCAGCACGATCTCGAAGTCGGCGACCATGACGCCGATGACGAGCGGGATCTCCGTGAACGAGATGGTCCACGCGACGCCGCTGCGGACGTCGACGTTCATGGCAAGCAGTTCGGCGGCGGCGAACCCGCCGAGCAGGGCGAGCCCGGTCCACGCGGCCTCTGTCGTCGGCTCGAACGGGAGCCAGGCAGACATCGCGGCGGCACATGCGACCGCGATGATCGCGATCACTATGCTGAAGCGGCGGAAGCTCCGTTCCGGGTCGGATTCGTCGACTGGCTGTGCTGGCTGCTGAACGGGCGCGGCGGGCGGAATGGTATACGCCGGTTCCGCTTCAGCTCGGGTCATGCAGACCTCCCGCCTTTCGCCAGGAACGCGCGTACGTGGCCGGTGCCCGAAACCACACGGCCGACCGGGACACCGCGCTCGTGACACCGCCAGTGGGTGTAAACGCCGTTATCACTTCGTAAGGCGACCACACTCTACCTGAATGGGGCAACCGTGCGGCCCATTCGGAACACAGCCACGAACACCACCGCCACGCTGCGAGTACGGATAGTTGCGATAACGAACGTTGCTCATGGCGCGTCTACCTGCGGAGGCACCTCGCACCGATACGGCTCGTGATCGCAGGAGACACAGGCACGCCCCTCCCGCGAAAAAGTCACGGACGGGGTATTCATGCCTGACTATCCGGTTAGCCGACGCGGATTCGGCGCACCGGGCTGAAGCCCGTCTTGTGGTCGAAGTGGCCCGGCTTGACCACCCGGAAGGCGAACCAGCGGCTCTGCCACTTACGAAGCGAGAAAGTGTACTCACTGTTGGAGTTCAGTTGCTTCTGCTTGATGGTCCGCCACCGGTTGTCGCCGCCGTCCCACTGCTGCAGGCACACGACCTGGCCGGCGTGGTCCGGCGCGACCCCGCCTCGCAGCGTGATCCACTCGCCCCGGTTCGGCCGGTAGTCGTTGAACCACGCCGTGACCTTCTGCCGCACCCAGACCTTGCGCAGGTCCGACCTGGTCCACATCCAGACCTGGTTGCCAGACCAGTAGAAGAGCTGGTACTCGAAGTTCCTGACCGGCTTGTGGGTGAACGAGTACCGGCCGCTGCCGTCGGTCCGCATCCGGTCGAGGGTGCGCCAGTTGTCCGCGCCCCTCGGCTTGCCACGAAGCACGACCTTGTGCCCGCTGAGCGCGTGCTGGTTGTCGGCGTTGACAAGCGTGCCGCTGATCACCGTCCGCCTGCCGAACGTGAACACCCCTGGCTTGGTGCTCGCGGACAGCGACGTGCCCTTGAGCAGGTGCTGGCTGAACCCACCAGGCCCGGTGGCACCGTGCGCCCACACCCGGAAGTTGAACGTCGTCTCCCTGCCAAGGTTGCGGACGACGACGGTGTCCGCGTCCGCGGGGATGTCGTCGATGCGCCTGACCACGTTGCCGCCGCTGCGGACGGCGAGCGAGTACTTCCGCACACCGCCGCCGTCCCACACCGGCGGCTGCCAGGTCACGACCGCACGGCTGAAGCGGCCGGTCGCGGTCAGACTGGACGGGCCGGTCGGCCGGTCGCCGCCGCAGACGTAGAGGTTGACGTTGTCCAGCGTCCAGCCGTCGAAGGAGAGCTCGGGATCGGCCGTGATCCGCCAGCGGAAGACCACCTTCTTACCCGCGAGCGAGCTGACGTTCAGGCGGCTGGACATGTAGCCGTGGCTGTCGCCGCCGAAGCCCTTGTAACGCCCGTCGACGGTGCCGGTGTTCGCGTTCCAGTTCTTGATGGTCTCGTCCGGCCCGTTGATCCACGGTAGGTTCGCCGCCGACCGGTAGGTCTTCCCACCGTTGGTGGAGTACTGCAGCGTGCCTCCTGCCCAGTAGGCTGCGGGGTGTTGCGTGTCAGCGGGCCGGTGCGCGAACAGGTACTGGTGGTCGAACCGCAGGAAGGTCTTGGCCCCCATCGGGATCTCGAACTGCCCCTTGATCCTGGCGAAGGTGCGCCCGGGCTCACCCGCCTGACGGATCGGCTCCCAGCCGTACATGCTGCGGGTACCGGTCTTGGCGTAGTTCTTCTCCAGGTGCCACATGCCCTGGGTCGTCTGCCAGTTGGTGAGCGAACCGAAGCCGTCGCGGAAGATGTCGGCCTGCTGCGTACCAGCCGGGCAGACCGTGGCCTCCGGCGCCTTCGCGTCCGGGTCTGTCGGCTGCTGGTCCATCTCGGTCGCGGTGACCGCCTCGGTGATGGTGTCGCAGTCGCTCGTGGTGGTCACGCCCGTGGTGACAAGGTTCGAGCACGCTTGCGGCAACGTGTGGAACAGGTCCTCGTAGTCGGCGCCGGAGGCGAGCATCTGCAGCGTCTCGTAGTAGACCTGGGTGGCCTTCGCATGGCCGATGCCGGTGACGACGTGACCGTTGAAGCTGACGGACCCCTCCGACGGCTCCCGTGCGATCAGGTACGCGGCCTTGTTACCGACACCGCTGTTGGTGTGCACGCCGCCGTTGTCGAACTGGTTGCTCGTGACCGGTTCCGCCGAATAAGTGGAGCTGGTCATCCGGTCCGGCTGATTGGTGGCCTCTGGGTCGGCCATGTCACGCACGACGCCGAGCGTCGAGTCCTCACCCAGCTGCCACGGGGGCTCGATCTCGGTGTCGTCATTGTTGAGGTCGATCAGCTCACCGAAGACGTCCGCCATCGACTCGTTGATCGCGCCGGACTGGTACCAGTAGGCCAGGTTGGCGGTCTTCTCGATGACGCCGTGGGTCAACTCGTGCGCGACAACGTCGTCGGCCAGCGACATGTCGTCGGTGTAGTAGGCGCCGTTACCGTTCCAGAAGGCGTTAGGCCAGCAGTTGGGGTCAAACTCTGACGGCAGGCAATAGCGCACGGTCGAGCGCAGCTTCTTCCCCGTCCCGACGTTGTGCCCGATCATCGTCGTGAGGTCGTTGATGCCGGTGTTGTTCTCGAAGTATTCGGCAACGTCACCCGTGTAGTCGTACGCGGCATTGACGTCGGCGACGCTGGTCTCGGGGTCGCCCTCCCGCCGCTTGGCGGCGCTCTCGGTGCAGGTCGCCAGCCTGGGGTTTCCGTTGGCGTCCGTGCTGTCGCGTTTGTTCTCGCGGTCGCAGACC
>WHUD01000144.1 GCA_009377385.1 Actinophytocola sp. | reverse complement strand
ACTGTAGACAAGGTGCGGGAGATCACCGCGCTGCGCGCCACCGTGCTGGACGGCGACCGCGCCCGGTTGGCCGGGTGCGCCGACGTGATGGCGGCGTCGTTCGCGGCGGGCGGCAGGCTGCTCACCTTCGGCAACGGCGGTAGCTCCACCGACGCGCAGGACATGGCGAGCCTGTTCCTCAGCCCGGCAGGCGACGAGCGGCCGTTGCCAGCGTTCGGGCTCACCAACGACGTCGCCGTCATCACAGCGCTGTCCAACGACATCGGCTTCGACGTCGTCTTCGCGCGGCAGATCGGCGCATGGGGCAAGCGCGGCGACATCGCCGTGGGGCTGTCCACCAGCGGCAACTCGGCCAACCTGCTGCGTGCCTTCGACGAGGCGCGGGAGCGCGGCATGGTCACTGTCGGCATCTCCGGTTACGACGGCGGCAAGATGGCCGAACTGGACTCGATCGACTACCTGTTCGTGGTGCCATCGCCGTCGGTGCACCGCATCCAGGAGGCGCAGACCACGGTCTACCACGCGCTGTGGGAGCTGACCCAGGCCGCGCTGGCCGCGCGTTAGCCCTGGCGGGAGTCCTCCTCCGCCGCGAACGAGGCGTACCGCGCGATGAACCGCTGCAAGACCCGTTCGGTCTCCCGCAGGCTGCCCGCCCAGGCGTGCAGCCAGTCCCGGCCCTCCTCACTGAGCACGTAGGTGCGGCGACGCGGGCCGAGGTCGGAGACCTCCCAGTCGGACGTGACGAGCCCTTCCTGCTCCATCGCCCGCAGCGAGCGGTACAGCATCCCGGGATCGGCCTGCCTGAAACCGAGCTCGCGCAGCCGCTCGAGCAGGTCGTAACCGTGCGAGGGCTTCTCCCCGATCAGCAGCAGCAAGCAGGGTCGCTGAAAGTTGCGGGGCAAACCGGCGAGCGGGTCATCGCTCGCGCGTGGCATCGGCACACTCAACTCCCTGACCTGTCCTCGACCTTATGTCCCCGTTCGACCAGGCACGCTTCCGCCTCGTCCGCCGACATGTGACACCAGCAGTCCGGCCCGCATTCCCCGTGACCTGGCTGGGTGATCTCGGCGAACTCCGCCGCGAACACCCGGGCGCCCTGCTCGTGCCCGCTCGACGTCAGGCGGTAGCGCGCGGCGGCGTCGCGCTCGATCAGTCCCTCGCCGACGAGCCGGTCCAGGTAGGTCAGGCCCACCTCGGCCCGCACGCCGAGGAACCGCTCAAGCAGTTCCGCGTCCACCGCGTCGCCGAACCCTTCGCCCTTGACCCAGAACATGAGCTGCAGGATCTCGTCGCGCCAGAACAGGGCGCGCAGGGCTTCCGACTTCGGCTCATGCAACTCGTCCATGCCAGCGCACCGCCTCTCGTTGCCTGGGCACCAGCGGGTTCGGCCCGATTCTACCGCTGGACACCAGGCCCGACGCCCGTTGAGGCACTACCCTCGGGACATGGACTCGCTTGAGTCACTGCTGCGGCGCATGGCGGAGCTGCTGCGTGCTGTCGAGGGACTCGCCGACGACGATCGCGCTGCGGTGTTCGAGCTGCTCGACGGGATCGACACGCTGCACCGACACGCGCTGACGGACTTGGCGCGCCAGCTTCCCGACGACACACTGGCGTCGTTGCGGGAGCGCAGCGACGCCGTGGCATGGCTGTTCGACGCCTACGGCATCGGCGTCGACGAGCACGCCGCGGCCGAACGCGCGCTGGATGAGATCCGGCCCTACGTGCACTCGCACGGCGGCACCGTCGAACTGCTCGACGTCACCGACGGCGTGGTGCGGCTGCGACTCTCGGGCGCCTGCGCGGGCTGTACCGCGTCGGCGATGACGCTCTCGGACGGCATCGAGCAGGCGTTGCGCGAGCACCTGCCGGGATTCGTTGCGGTCGAGGCGGAGCAGGAGGAGGCCAGCCCGCACCCGCCGCCGGGGCCGGTGATGGTGGCACTGAGGTCCACGCCGCCGGACGGCTGGCGCTGAACTCGGTATCTGCAAGCAACACATAGTACACTCGGGAGACCAACCGCCCAGCGTGTTGCGAGGTGCCTCATGGACGACCTCTCCGCCGGTGGCGCGATCATGTGGCTGATCGGCGTCGCCGCGCTCTTTCTCGTAGTCATACCGCTCGTGCTCGCGCTGTCGCTGACTGTGCTACGACGTCTGCGCGAGATCAAGGACTACGCCGCCGATGTGCTCGACAACGGTGTGCGCATCACCGAGAACCTGGAGCCATTGCCAGCGCTGCGCGACACCCGTGACCACACGACGTCGGTCGCGACGGGGCTGCGCCGCTACGTCGGCGCGGTCGGCGCGCTGCTCGGAGGTGGCAACCGATGACGATCCTGGTGATGCTCACGCTGGTCGCGACAGGGCTGATCGTGGTGGCGCTCGCGCTGGTGCTGGTCACGATCCTGATGCTGCTGCGCACGACGTTGTTCACGCTCGGCACGATCAACGTCGGGTTGCGCTCGATCGCGCGGCGGGTGGAGCCGCTTGAGCCGGTGCTCGCCGACGTCAACACCGAACTCGCCGTCGTGCGGCGCGAGCTGTCGACGGTGCTCGCCGAGCGCCGGACTCCGAGCGGGGTGTGATCCACATGAGCTACGACTTCCGCTGCCGGGACGCGGGCGCACCGACGTGCGGCGGCCATATCACGGCCGAGTCCGAACAGGAGCTGCGCGACAAGCTCACCGCGCACCTGCGCAAGCACGGCGTCGACACGCCGAACGAGACCCTGCTCGATCACCTTGTCGCGTCGGCTGAGCGGCGTTGACCTACCAGTCGATACCGAGCTTGCGCACGAGCCTGCGCACCTCGGCGATGGCGACGTCGACGGCTGCGGCGACGTCGGGGTGCAGCTCGCGCGCAACACTGTCGGCGTCGACCGGCTGGCAGCCGACCACCCAGGTCTGCTCCGGCAGCACGCCGAGCGCGTTGGCCAGCATGAACGCGCGTTCGGGGGTGGCGTAGTGGACGTCGGCCAACTGGTCGTTGCGGGCCAGCAGCGGCAGCGACACTACGTCGGTGATCTCCGGCCGCACCACGAGCACGGTGCCTGGCTCGCGGTCGAGGTCGATCGAGTCGACGACGATCAGGGCATCCGCGCCGGCCATCAGTTCTTGCACCAAGTGCAGCCCGCCGATGCCGGTCTCGATCACCCGCACCCGCGCCGGCACGGTATCGGCCCGCAGCCGCTCGGCGACGACGACGCCAAAGCCATCGTCCCCGCGCAGCACGTTGCCCACCCCGGCGACCAGCACCGTCATCGCTGAAGGATACCGCCGATGCGAGCCCCCGATCCCAGCACAGACCCGGTTGCCGAGCTCCGCGAACGGCTGACGCGCTACCCGGCGGAGACGTACCCGGTGCAGCACGCGACCGCGCAGTTCCACCTCGGTGGGCTGCTCGCTGCGGCGAACCGGGTAGACGAGGCGCGGGCGGCGCTGGTCCGCGCCAGCGAGCTGTTCGGCGCTGACCGGATGCCGGTGGAGCACGCCAAGGCGCTGAACGGGCTCGGCGCGGTGCACCGGCTCACCGGCGAGCTGGACCGGGCCGAGGAGTGCTTCGCATCCGCCGAGCGGCGCTTCGCCGAGTCGGACCTGCCGTTGGAGCGCGGCGCCGCCATGTTCAACCTTGGCCTTGTCTGCAGGCAGCGCCAGGACGAGGCTGCGGCGCTGAACTGGTTCCGGCTGGCGGCCGAGCTGTTCGACCCGGAGCAGGCGCCCGCCGAGGCGGCCGCGACCGCGCGGGAGACGGCGGCGAGCCTGCTGGCCGCCGGCGCCCCGCAGGCGGCGCTCGACGCGCTGGCGCCAGCGTCGGCATACGCCGAGGCCACGGGCGACGTCGCCGCACGCGGCGCGGTGGCGAACCTGACCGGGCTCGCCCACCTGGCGCTGGACGCCCCCGCCGACGCGATCGAGGACTTCACGCTCGCGGTGGCCGCCAACCCGCGCGGGGTGCGGCCCAGCGAGTACGCAATGGCCAAGGCCAACCTCGCGCTCGCGTGCGAGCGCGAGGAGCGACCCGACCACGCCCGGCTGGCCGCCACCCAGGCACTTGGCGTGCCCGTCGCCGCCGATGCGGTGCGGACGCAGGCCTCCGGGGTGCTCGACCGGCTCGGCCGCAGCGCCTGCGCGCTACCCGAGGTGCTCGACACCGTGGACCAGGACGCCTGGTCGCCGCTGCTGCGGGAGGAGCTCTCCCGCTGGGCCGACGCCGATGAGCCGGACCGGCGCGCTGCGGCGGGCGCCTGGATCGACGGCCAGCTCACCCGGCAGGAGGCGTCGACGGCGCTGGCTGAGGTCTGGCTCGGCGGACTGCTCGAACTGCCGCCGGACGCGATGGAGACGCTGATCAGGAGCACGCTGGCCGCGCTGGATGACAAGGATGCCGCCGCCGCGAAGGAGTTCCGCCGCGCGGTGTCGTCCGCGATGATCCACTTCCACGTACCACAGTGGATGCGGCTGCGCGACACCTTCACGGCGGTGGCGGCCGAGTTCGACGGCGAGCAGCAGTGGAGCTAGGCATGGACATCAGCGCGGACCTCACGGAAGACGTGCTGGCCGCCGCGCTGCCCGGCAGGGAGCTGCGCAACTACACCGCCGTGCTCTCCACCGAGAGCGCGGCGCTGGCGTTGGCGCGGGAAGGCGCACCGCACGGCTCGGTGGTGACGGCCGGCTACCAGGTCTCCCCCCGTGGCAGGGGCGGGCTGCCGTGGACCGTCTCGCCCGAGCACGACGTCTGCTTCTCGCTGGTGCTGCGCCCGGAGCTGCCTGCGGCGCGGGAGGGCTGGATCTACGCGGTGGCCGTGTCCGCGCTCGCCGACATCGTGGCCGATCCGGCGATTACCTGGCCGGACGAGGTGCGCACCGCACGCGGCAGGGCGGGCGCGGTGGGAGCATGGGTGGAGCTTGGTCCGTCCGGGGTCGAGTGGCTTGTGCTGACGGTGCTGCTCTCCGACGTCAAGGGCGCCGAGGGCGCCGCGGGCGCCCGCGCGTCGGCACTCTCGCGGGCCGTGCGAGCGATCGAACACCGCCTCGCTGCTGACCCAGCCGAGGTCCTGGCGGACTACCGGTCCCGCTGTGACACGCTCGGCCGCAGGGTGTGTGCGCGGCTGATCCCGCTGGGTCCGGCTGGCCCGAGGGTCGAGGGCACCGCGGCTGACGTGCTCGCCGACGGGGCGCTGGCGATCCGCACTGACCGGGGCACTCGCATCGCGGTCCGGCCGCAGAACCTCGGCGTGCTCGACGTCGTCTCCCCGAGCGAGCCGTCGGCGCCGCACGATCGCTAGGCCAACTGGGCGAGATCGGTTCGGTATATGGGCTAGTCACTTACCTGTGCCGTTCACCGAAGCGGACACTCGTTTCACTTGGCCTGATTACCGGCATACGAATCCGAAACGCGTCCCGCCGGACCAGCGGAGGTCACCATGGCCCGTCGCAGTGCCAGTGCCCGTCTGACCGCCCGACCATCCCGACTCATCCGCCGCCCAGCGGCGACCGCCATCGCAGCCACTCTCGCGCTGCTCGCATCGGCCTGCGCCGAACAGGCGCCCAGCGGCGAACCGGCGGCGGAACCGGTCAAGGGCGGCACGCTGGTCGTGGCGATCAGCGAAGACCCAGAGCTCCTCAACCCGGCCGTCACAACGAGCGGCGCCGCCCACACCGCGTCCGAGCTGCTCTACAACGGACTCGTCGGGCTCAACGCGCAGGGCGAGCCGCAGCCGGAGCTGGCAGAGTCGTGGCAGGTCGACGACGACGGCGCGCGCTACACGTTCCAGCTGCGCGACGACGTCACCTGGCACGACGGCGAGCCGTTCACGTCGAACGACGTCAAGTTCGCCTTCGAGGAGGTGCTGCTGAAGTACCACTCCCGCACCCAGGCATCCCTCGGTGAGGCGTTGGCCGCCATCGAGACGCCGGACGAGCACACCGTCGTGTTCACGTTCGACCAGCCGTACGGCTCGCTGCTGCAACAGCTCGACGTCACCGAGGCGCCGATCGTGGCCAAGCACGTCTACCAGGGCGGCGACCCGCTGGAGCACCCGGCCAACACCAAGCCGATCGGCACCGGACCGTTCACCTTGGAGCGCTACCAGCCGGACGCCGAGATCCGCTTCGCCGCCAACGAGAACTACTTCAAGGAGGATCTGCCCTATCTCGATACCGTGGTGATGCGGGTGATCCCTGACGACGCCAACCAGGTCGTCGCGCTCGAGTCGGGCGAGGTCCAGTGGCTGTGGGGCGTGCCGGGCCCCGACCTGGAACGGCTCAGGGCGGATGGCAGGTTCGAGTTCCTGGAAACCGGCGTCAACCCCGGCGGCACGAACTGCATCATGACGGTGACGTTCAATCTAGACCGGCCGATATTCACCGATGTCGACACGCGCCGCGCCATCGCGCACGCGCTGGACAGGCAGCAGTACCTCGACCGGGTCCAGTTCGGCCAGGGCAAGGTCGCGGAAGCGCCGATATCGAGCGGGATCTCGTTCGCCCACGCCGAGAACCTCGACGACATGCCGGTCCACGATCCGGCGCGGGCCGAGCAGTTGCTCGATGCGGCGGGCTGGGTGCGTGAGGGGGACGGCACCCGCGTCGCCAACGGCGTCGACGGCGTCAAGGACGGCACCCCGCTCGCGTTCGACTTCCTGCACTACCCGAACTTCGCCGACTACGGGGAGCTGTTCCGCGCCCAGCTCAGGGCGATCGGCGCCGAGGTCGAGCTGCGGCCGCTCGAGTCGACGGTGTTCGTGGAGAAGGTGTTCACCGAGCGCGACTTCGACACCAACGTCATCTCGTACTGCAACGGCACCGATCCCGAGATCGGGGTGAAGCGGATGTACCTGTCGTCGAACATCGGCCCTGTGCCGTTCTCCAACGCGGCAGGCTACCGCAACCCCGAGGTGGACCGGCTGTTCGACGAGGCGCGCACGACCATCGGCGATGACGAGCGCAAGGCCGCCTACCAGCGGCTGCAGGAGGCCATCGTCGCCGACCTGCCCTACGTCTGGCTGGTCGAGACCACCAGCACCAGGGTGTTCCCCAAGCGGTGCGGCGGCTTCTCGCATTCTGGGCATTTCGCCGAGGCCGCCTACTGCGGGACGAGCTAGGGCACGAGCGGTGAGCTGGGGCTACGCCGTCCGCAGGATCGCGCAGCTGATCCCGACGGTCGCCGCGATCCTGCTGGCGAGCTTCCTGCTCATCCACCTCGCACCCGGTGACCCCGTGCTCGCGCTGGCTGGCGAGCACGGGGACGCCGAGTACTACGAGTTCATGCGCGACAAGTTCGGCCTCGACCAGCCGCTGCACGAGCAGTTGCTGACCTACGCGGGCAACGTGCTCACCGCCGATTTCGGCGTCTCGTACGTGCGGGGCAGGCCCGTGCTGGACGTCGTGCTTGAGCGGCTGCCCGCAACCCTGCTGCTCACCGGGGCAGCGCTGCTGCTGTCCACCGTGGCCGGTCTGCTGGCAGGCGTGTTCACCGCGACTCGGCGCAGCCGCGTGCCCGATCTGACGGTCAGCGGGGTGCTGCTCACGCTGTACGCCGCGCCGGTGTTCTGGCTCGGGCAACTCGCCATCCTGGCGCTGGCGCTCGGCGCTGGCTGGTTCCCGGTGCAAGGCATGAGTACCGCTGGCAGCGACGCCACCGGGCTCGCCAACGCCGCCGACGTCGCGCACCACCTCGCGCTGCCCGCGATCGTGCTCGCCTCGCAGGAGATCGCGGCCGTCGGCAGGCTGACCAGAGTGGGGCTGCGCGACGAGCTGGACAGTGACCACGTGCGGATGGCGCGCGCCAAGGGGCTCGCCGAGGCGACGGTAGTGGTCAAGTACGGGCTGCGCAGGGCGCTCGCGCCGGTGGTGACGGTGATCGGCGGCCGGGTCGGTCACCTGGTCGCAGGCGCGGTGATCGTCGAGGTCGTGTTCGGCTGGCCGGGGCTGGGCAGGCTGCTGGTCACCTCGACGCAGAGCCGCGACGTGCCCATCGTGCTCGGCATCTTCCTACTGGTCGCGGTCACCGTCGTGGTGGCCAACGTGATCACCGATCTCTGCTACGCCTGGCTGGATCCCCGTGTCCGCTACCGCTGACGTCCCGTTCGAGCCTGCCGCGCCCGGCGTCGGGCGGCGGCGCGGCGTGCTGCGAGGAGTGCTCGGCACGCCGTCTGGGCTGTTGGGCGCCGCGCTGACCGGGACGCTGGTGGTCGTCGCGGTGTTCGCGCCGGCGCTTGCGCCGTACGACCCGTTCGCGATCGACGGCCCCGTGCTGCACCCGCCGTCGGTGGCGCATCCGCTCGGCACCGACGCGCTCGGTCGCGACCTGTACTCCGGTGTCCTCTACGGCACGAGGACGTCGCTGGTCGTCGCCGGCACGGTTGGCGTGCTGGTACTGCTCATCGGCGCGCTGGTGGGCGCGGTGTCCGGCTATGCCGGGCGCTGGGCCGACGACGTGCTGATGCGGCTGACCGAAGCGTTCCAGGTGCTGCCCCGGTTCTTCCTCGCCATCGTGGTGATCGCGTTCTTCGGGCCGGGCATCGACCGGCTGGTGCTTGTGCTCGGTTTCACGTCATGGCCGATGCTGGCGCGGGTGGTGCGCGCCGAGGTGCTCTCGCTGAAGCAGCGCGAGTTCATCGCCGCCGCGAAGGCGCACGGCGCGTCCAACGTGCGGGTCGTCGTCAGGGAGATCCTGCCGAACGCACTGCCCGCGGCGATCGCGCTGCTCGGGCTCGTCCTCGCGCAGGTGATCCTGATCGAGGCCAGCCTCGGTTTCATCGGCCTCGGCGACCCGAACGCGATGAGCTGGGGTTACCTGGCCAACGAGGCGCAGCGGTTCCTGCGGGTGGCGTGGTGGCTGCCGCTGTTTCCCGGGCTGGCGATCCTGCTGGCCGTGCTCGGGCTGAACCTGCTCGGCGACGCGCTCACCGACATCCTCGGGGGACGCCGATGACCGAGCCGCTGCTGTCCGTTCGGGACCTGGTAGTCGAGTTCGGCGCCGGGCGCGACACCCTGCGCGCGGTGGACGGCATCGACCTGGATGTCTATCCGGGCGAGACGGTCGGCATCGTCGGCGAGTCCGGGTCAGGTAAGACAGTGGCGATGCTGGCGGTGCTGGGGCTGCTGCCGCGCTCGGCGCGGATCGTGCGCGGCACGGCGCTGCTGGACGGCACGGACCTGCTCCGGCTGCGCCGCCGCGCGCTGCGCAAGATCAGGGGCAGCCGGATCGGCATGGTGTTCCAGGATCCATTGACGTCGCTGCACCCGTCCTACCGGGTACTCGACCAGGTCGCCGAGGCCATCCGGGTGCACCACCCAGAGCTGACCGCCACCGAGGCCGACGAGCGCGCCATCGACGTCCTCGACCTGGTCGGCGTCCCGGAGCCACGCAGGCGCAGCGAGCAGTACCCGCACCAGTGGTCCGGCGGGATGCGGCAACGCGCGGTGATCGCGGCCGCCATCGCGAACCAGCCCGCGCTGCTCATCGCGGACGAGCCGACGACGGCGCTGGACGTCACGGTGCAGGCGCAGATCCTGGACGTGCTCCGCTCGGCGCGGGAGCTGACCGGGGCGGCGTGCGTGCTGATCACCCACGACCTCGGCGTCATCGCGGAACTCGCCGAGCAGGTGGTGGTGCTGTACGCCGGGCGGGTACGAGAGACCGGCACGGCCGAGCAGATCTTTCACGCGCCGCGCGATCCGTACACGACGGAACTGCTCGCCGGGCTGCCCCGGTTGGACGATTGGCCAGCGGGGTGGACGCGGTGAGCGCCGAGCCGGTGCTGCGGGTGGAGCAGCTGGTCAAGCACTTCCCCGACGGGCGCGGCGCGACGGTGCGCGCGGTGGACGGCGTCAGCTTCACTCTCGGCGCTGGTGAGTCGCTCGGGCTCGTCGGTGAGTCCGGCTGCGGCAAGAGCACGCTGGCCCGCACGGTGATCCGGCTGCTCGAACCGACAAGCGGGCGGATCCTGTTCCGGGGCGCCGACATCACCCACGCGGCCAAGCGCGAGCTGCGAGCCGCGCGGCGGGGGATGTCGATCGTGTTCCAAGACCCGTACGCCTCGCTCAACCCACGGATGCGCGCCGGCGAGATCATCGCGCAGCCGTTGCGGATCCAGGGCCGCTACCGGCGTTCTGGTGGGCGGGATCGGATCGCGGAGCTGCTGCACACCGTCGGCCTCGAACCCGGCCATGCGAACCGGTTCCCGCACGAGTTCTCCACCGGGCAACGGCAGCGCATCGGCATCGCCCGCGCGCTGGCGCTGAACCCAGAGCTGCTGATCCTTGACGAGCCGGTGTCCGCATTGGACGTCTCTATCCGGGCACAGATCATCACCCTGCTCGACCGGTTGCGCACCGAGATCGGGCTGGCGTACCTGTTTATCGCGCACGACCTGGCCGCGGTGCACCAGACCTGCGACCGGGTGTCGGTGATGCATCTCGGCACGATCGTGGAGTCCGGTTCGCGGGAGGACATCTACCGCAGGCCAACGCATCCGTACACGCAGGCGCTGCTGTCCTCGGTGCCGGTGACAGACCCCGCGCTGCGCGGCAGCAGGCGACGGATCCGGCTGACCGGCGAGCTGCCCAGCGCGATCGACCCGCCGAGCGGCTGCCGGTTCCGCACCCGCTGCTGGAAGGCCGCTCCGCGCTGCGCCGAGGAGACTCCCGAGCTGGTCAACCGCAACGGCCACCCCAGCGCCTGTTTCTTCGCCGAGTTCGCCACATCGTGAGGTCAGCGGTCGACAGCGGCCAGGACCTCGGCGCGCACCAGCGCGACGGCCTCGGCGAGGGCTCGCTCGCCGAGGCCGGACAGCTGCTCGCTCGGCTCCGTGCTCGCCGGCTCGACCTCGACGCACACCGTCCGCTCGGGCAGCGCGCCGAATGCGGCGGCGACGTCGAGGATCAGGTCGATGTCGACGTAACCGGTCACCGCCTGCTCCACCGACCGTTGCGCTTCGGCAGGCTCACGGACGGCGGGGATCACCTCGCGACGCAGCACGGTGCCCGGCTCGCGTCCGCGCGCGATGGCGCCAACCAGCACGAACATCGACGGTCGCAGCTCGGCGAGCCGCTGCGCCACCGCTACCGCGCCATAGTGCAGCTCCTCAACCACGACGTCGCCGTCCTGCCGCTCGGTGGCCAATCGCTCGGCGGCGCGGCGGCCAAGGTCGAGGTCGCCCTGATACAGCTCACCAGCCCCACCGACGAAAACCGTCATCGCCGTGTCGATCCCACGCAGCCAGCGCTAGTCCGCCCCGCAGGAGCAGGTGTTCACCTCGCGCATCACCGTGCCGGAGCCGGTGTGCACGTGCGTGGTGCACGGCATGCACGGGTCGAAGCTGCGGATCGTGCGCAACATGTCGATGGAGGTGAACTTCTCCGGGTCGGGGTCCTCGATGATCGGCGTGTTCATCACCGCTTCCTCGTACGGACCCGGCTGGTCCCACGGGTCGCGCGGCGAGGCGTTGATCGTCGACGGCGTGCAGATCTGATAGTTCGCGATCTTGCCGCCGTCCATCACGAGGTGGTGAGTCAGGAAGCCGCGGCCTGCGCCCCACCAGCCCATGGCGACGCGCTCGCCGTCGGGGATGTGCTCGTCCAGCTCGGCGGGCGGGACGGCGGCGACCTTGCGTTCGCCCTGTTTGAACAGCTCGTACGCCTGCAGCAGGCTGAGCCAGCCGACCAGCTGCGAGAACAGGTAATGATACGC
>WHUD01000143.1:8609-11795 GCA_009377385.1 Actinophytocola sp. | reverse complement strand
ACCGTGCAACCCCCGACACGCCCATGAACGCCTACGTTATTTTGTCGCGGGTCCTTACCCCCGAATCCGCGCCTCCTCCGCGCGTTGGCGCTGGTGCTCGCCGCGCTGGACGGCGTCGCGGATCTGCTCCTCGGTCTGCTGGATGAAGTCCGCGAAGAACTCGTCGATGCGCGGGTCGGTCAGGACCTCGAGCGTCACCCGCATCGTCGTCTCGGTGACCGTGCGCACCAGCTGATCGTGGAACGGCACCAGCTTCAGCCTGCCGAGCTGCGGGTCGTCGTCCAGCTTCTCCGCGATCAGCGCCTGCAGTTCGTCGTGGTTCTCCCGCAGCGAACTCGCAAGGTGGCGCGGATAGTGCCCGGTGGCGAGCACCTTGACGACCTCGTCAAGCACCGCAACGGTGATCGGCTTCTTGATGGCAAGCACGATCGGCTCGGCAAGCCGTTCCACCAGCCGATACGTGAACCGCTCACCGAACACCAGGTCCGCAGCGCGCACCAGCCGCACCACGATGGCGACGATCCGCAGTAGCCGCAGGCTGCGCAGCGCGGGGTGCGCCAGCGGGATCATGCCGAGGATCTCGTAGAAGTTGCGCAGCGGGAACCAGCGTTCCCAGCCGTGCGAGCGCCATCGCCACAGGAACTCGAACAGGAACACGCCGCAGATCGACGTGTCGACGACAATGACCCACAGGACGCGGGACAACGACGGGTCGATGAACGTCACGTGTACCAGCAACCCGACGGAGAACACCGCGAGCAGCAGCATCGCGATGTCGTCGAGGTTGCTCAGCGACATGCGGGTACGGCCTCGCGTCCCGGAAGCGGGCCCGGAAACAGGCTCTGCCATGGTCCTCCTTGCCGGGTGAGGGGCCTCACCTTATAAGCCTGCCGCGATGATCGTCATTGGCTCGGAACTGGCTTTCCCCGGTGTGTCGTCACCCGAACGTGCGCTATCGTGCCGCACGGCCCACGCGTTCCCGCCCGCTGGGAGGATCTTGGTGAGTTCCGCTCGCGCTCGACGAGTGCTCGTCGGCGTCGTCGCCGCTGTGGCCAGTGCGGTCGTCGTCGGCAGCATCTTCACCTCGGCGACCGCCACGTCCACCGACGTCGCCACCCGCGGCAGCGACAGCGCGATCGTCGTCTTCGAGGGCGACCCGCTGCTCACGCATCCGAGGACGTCGCAGCTCGAAGCGCCCCTCGATCTCGCCTCCGCCCCGGTGCGCGCGGTGCGGTCGGCGCTCGTCGCGCAGCACGACCGGTTCCGGGGCTGGCTGGACGCCCTGCCCGTCACCGTGACCCGCGACTACCACATCGCGCTGAACGCCGTCGTCGTCGACCTCAACGGCGCCAGCCCCGCCGAGCTGCGTGGCGCGCCAGGGGTGCGCGGTGTCTATCGCACCCGGTCGTACGAACCGACCGACGCTGCCGACCCCGACCTGTCCCTGATCAAGGCGATCAAGGCATGGCGCTCGGAGCGGGTCCGCGGCGCGGCCAACGCGGGCGCAGGCGTCGACGTCGGCGTCATCGACAGCGGGATCGACGCTGGTCATACCTGCTTCGACGACTCCGGCTACCCGATGACACTGCAGCGCGGCGACACCCGCTTCACCAACAACAAGGTCACCGTCGCACGGGTTTTCAACTCCGACAACAGCATGACGCCGAAGGCAGTCGGCGCGCACGGCACCCATGTGGCGGGGACCGTGGCGTGCAACGCCAACACCCCGGCGAGCGTGCGGGGCGCGGACGTGCCGTACCGGGTGTCCGGCGTCGCGCCCGCCGCCCGGCTCGGCAACTACAACATCTTCCCCGGCGACGAGGGCGCGGCATCCGACAAGAACCTGCTCGACGCCATGGAGGCCGCCTACCGCGACGGCATGGACGTCGTCAACCTCAGCCTCGGCGGGCCGGTCGAGCGCAGCTCCGACCCGATCGCCGACGCGGTGAACAACCTCGACGAGGCGGGCATCGTCGTCACGGCCGCGGCGGGCAACGACGGTCCGGGGGAGGGCACCGTCGCATCACCGGGCACCGCGGAACGGGCGCTGACGGCGGGCGCGTCAACGGTCGGCCACTTCGTCGGCACCCCGGTCACCGCGGACGGCAGGACGTTTCCCGCCGCGTCAGGCGATTTCCCGACCGTGCGCAGGGATCTCACCGCGCCGCTCGCTGCCGTCGAGGGTGACGTCAATGGCCTAGGCACCGCCTGCGAACCGCTCGACGACGTCGACCTCGCCGGCCAGATCGCCGTGGTCAGCAGGGGCGACTGCAGCTTCTCCGACAAGGTCCTGACCGTTGAGGACGCCGGGGCGGTGGCCGCGCTGGTCGTCAACGACGTCGCGGGCGATCCGACCGCGATGGCGGCCGACCCGTCCGTCGATCCGCCACCGACGATCCCGGCGTACATGGTCGGGCGCGGCGCGGCACGTGGCGCGCTCGCCGCCGACGGCGCCTCCGCCACGATCGGCGCTCAGCCCAGCTACTTCCGCACCGGCAATTCCAACATCATGGCCGAGTTCTCCGGCCAGGGTCCGACACTGGACAAGGCACACCTGGTCAAACCGGACGTCGTCGCGCCGGGGTCCAATGTGCTCGCCAGCATCCCGAACGATCACTGCGACGCCGGCTCGTGCTGGGCGTTCATGCAGGGGACGTCGATGGCGGCGCCGCACCTGGCCGGCATGGCAGCGGTGCTGCGCGCGGCGCATCCGGACTGGGAGTCGGCCCAGGTCCGTTCAGCCGTGGTGAACACAGCCGCCGAGGGCGCGCTCACCGAATCCGAGGACGGCCGCACCGCGTTGGACGACGTCACGCTGACCGGCGCCGGGCTGGCTGACCTGCACGCCTCGGTCGGCGCCAGGGTGGCGCTCGGGCCGGTGAGCACGTCGTTCGGCACCCTGAACGGCCGCGAACGCACCGAGCGGACCGTGCGGCTGACCAGCCTGACCGGCACCGAGCAGCGGCTGTCGTTGTCGATCGACTCCCGCGTCGGCGATGGCGTCCGGTTCACCGCACCGCGTGCGGTGACTGTCCCCGCCTGGGGGACGGCGACAATCACGCTGCGTGCGGTCGCCACTCACGGCAAGGCGGCCCCCGGCACGCGCTCGGCCGCCCTCCGCCTCACGGACTCCACAGGCACTGACATCGCGCACTCGGTGTTGTTCGCGGTGCTCCCGTGAGTGAT
>WHUD01000143.1:0-8599 GCA_009377385.1 Actinophytocola sp. | reverse complement strand
GACCGAGATCGCCAGCTGGCTGCGGGGCGTGTCTCCGAGGTGGACTCTGACCAGCTCGACCGGTTCGGCATTGCTGGCTGCCGCCGGCGTGCTCCACGATGCCACCGCCACCACGCACTGGCTGGCCGGCTCGCTCCTCGAGCGCTATGGCGTCCACGTGTCGCATGCGCAGGTGGTCATCGATGGCCCGATTATCACGTGCTCTGGGTCGTCCAGTGCACGTGACCAGCTCCGGCCGCTTGGCCGTACGCCTATCGGCGGACGATTTGCCACGGATGCGCCTGCCGACCCACGGCCCGAAGAACGTCGCCATCCAGCGCAGTTCGGTCGCTGCCATGCCGAGCGTGCTCCGCTCCGCGAGCTGCGGCAGCGGGTCCGACCAGGTCGCGTTGCTGCCGGGGAGCCCGAGCGTGTCGGCCATGCCCGCCGCGATGAGGCTGTGCCCGAGCGGGCTGGCGTGCAGTCGGTCAGGGCTCCACAGCCGGTGGTCGGTAGTTACGCTGTTGTGGTACGTCTCGAGCACGGCGACACCGTGCCGCGCCGCCGCCTGGTCGATGCGGGCGTTGAGCGCGATGACCCTTGGCAGCAGCGGTCGGGCCAGCGGCACGATCTCGCCGATCTTCGGGAAGGTGATCGTGGCGACCCGCGCGCCAGCAGAGGTCAGCGCGGCGAACATCGCCTCGATCTCGCCTGCCACCTCCTCGGCGTCGAACGACGGCCGGAGCAGGTCGTTCATTCCTGCGACGACGGTTGCCAGGTCGGGGCGCATCGCCAGCGCCGGTTCGAGCTGCTGGCGCCGGATGTCGGCGGCCAGGCTGCCGCGCACGGCGAGGTTCGCGTAGCGGACGTCCGGGTTCAGCTCGGCCAGGTACTCGGCGAGCCGGTCGGCCCACCCCCGGTACCCGGTCGCCTCGTCGCCGTCACACAGTCCCTCGGTCTGGCTGTCACCCAGCGCGACATAACGCGCATACTGCGGCTCGCTCATCCATCCTTTATAGCCCGGAGCGGTAACAGCCCCTTCGCACACCGGAACCGACGCGCATCATCACGGACTTGATACCGGCGAATCACACTGTAGGGTAGCCCTACCTGTACGCTCCGTACGTTTAGATGTCCCCGAGGCGTGAGGTAGGCGTGGACGGATCGACTTGGGCCCTGATCTGATGCCGCGGCAGTCCCTCGCCGCCGAGACTCGCCGGTTCACCCGGCGCTGGGCCGTCGCGCTCGCGGAAGCCGTCTCCCCGGCGAGGCAGGCCGACGACATCGAGCGCGTGCTTGAGCCGCTTGTTGAGGACCTGGTTCTTGCCGTGCGGTCCGACCCGCTCACCCGCGACGCAGCTCGGGACGTCGGGATG
The DNA here is from genome assembly GCA_009377385.1 of Actinophytocola sp. GTDB lineage: Bacteria > Actinomycetota > Actinomycetes > Mycobacteriales > Pseudonocardiaceae > Haloechinothrix_A. The sequence continues at coordinate 7,244 of WHUD01000143.1, read as the reverse complement.
GCGCTTGTCGAGGCGAACTTCCGGAACGCACGGTCGCTGAACCGCACCATCACCCTGCTCGGCACCGGCTTCGTCGAGGAACTGGGCGAGCTGCTCGGCCTTGACGACGAGCAGCTCGTCGCCAGCGTTGCCGCGCTGCAGGGCGCGGTCGCTGAGGGATTCTCGCTCGCGCTGCGCAGCAGGATGCTGCGGGAACGCCACACCACACAGGCGGCTGCGCTCGCCGCCGCGCGGGCGTCCGAGAGCCGTCGCCGCACCAGCGAGGCCCGGTTCCGCGCGGTGTTCGCCGAGGCGTCGGTGGGCATCGCCATCGTGGACCCGCACGGTTCGGTGATCGAAGTCAACGCCGCGCTCGCCGAAATCCTTGACCGCGAGGACGACGCCTGCACCGGGCTGCCGATCGCCGACCTCATCGCCGACGACCTCCCCTCGAAGGTCCGCGCCGACCTGGCCCGGCTGCTCGCGGGGGAGACCGCCCGGTTCCGCACCGAGTGTGCCCGCACCGGCGCCGATGGCACGCTGCTGCGGCTCGACGTCACGCTCTCTGCGGTCACCGGCGGCGACGGCGAGATCGACTTCCTCATCGGCGTCGTCGTCGACCTCAGCGAATGCCGCGCGCTCGAGGCGCGACTGTGGCACGAGGCCCGCCACGATGAGCTGACCGGGCTGCCGAACCGCAAGCAGTTCCTGGAACGACTCACGGAGACCGAGCAGCTCGCCGGACTGTGCTATGTGGACCTCGACGGGTTCAAGAGCTTCAACGACGGTCTCGGCCACGACACCGGCGACCGCCTGCTCATCGCCGTCACCAAGCGGCTGCGAGACGCGGCTGACGCGGAAGGCGTGTCGATCGCTCGCCTCGGCGGTGACGAGTTCGTGCTGCTCATCGAGGAGGACGGCACCGAAGCCGACCGTGTCACCCACTACGCAGAGCGGACGCTGGACGCGCTCGCGGTGCCGATCAGCATCGGCACCGACGAGTACAGCGTCACCGCGAGCATCGGCGTGGTGCACACGGCGATCGCCGGGGCGTCGCCCGCTGAGCTAATGCGCGCCGCCGACATCTCGCTGCAGCGCGCGAAGGCACTCGGCAGGGCCCGCTGGGAGCGTTACGACCCGGACCGCGGCGCAGAAGAGGCCACCAAGCACGAGCTGGCCACGGCGATCCCGCTCGCGCTCTCCCGCGACGAGTTCGTGCTCGACTATCAGCCGATGGTCACGCTGCCCGACCCGGTGGTCAGCGGCTTCGAGGCGCTGGTGCGCTGGCGGCATCCACAGCTCGGGCTGCTCGGGCCGGATCGGTTCATCCCGCTCGCCGAGCAGACCGGCCACATCGTCGCGCTCGGCAGGTGGGTGCTCGAGCAGGCATGCGCGCAGGCGCGTCGGTGGTACGACGAGTTCCGCGACGTGCCGGTCGTCGTCAGCGTCAACGTCGCGGCGACGCAGCTGCGGGAGGCGTCGTTCGTGGCCGACGTCCTCAGCGCGCTACACGCCGCCGGCCTGCCCGCCGGCCGGCTGCAACTGGAGCTGACCGAGAGCGCGGTCGCCGGGGACACCTCGTGCGCACTGGCCGCACTGAGCGAGCTGGCGGCGGCGGGCGTCAACCTCGCCATCGACGACTTCGGCACCGGCTACTCCAACCTGGCGCACCTTGGGAGGCTGCCGGTGCACACGCTGAAGATCGACCGGTCGTTCCTGTCACCGATCCGGCCCGGCGGGCCGACCGATCCCGCGCACGACAAGATCGTCGCGGCCACCATCTCGCTGGCGCACTCGCTCGGCCTCGACGTTGCCGCAGAGGGCGTGGAGACACCGGCGCAGGTCGAGGCGCTGCGGGTGCTGCACTGCGACAGCGCGCAAGGCTTCCTGTTCGGGGCACCGGCATCGGCGGACGACGCGACCACGCTGATCGCCCACCGCAACGCGACGGTGGACTCGGCGTAGGCCCGCCTGACAGCACTCGGCTCCGCCGCGGGCAACGCGACGGAGCCGGGTACAGAGGTGCGGCGTCTCAGCCGAGCACGCTGTCCAGCGTGCCGGAGATGGTGCCGGTGACCGGGTCGGCGGCGTCCTCGACGGGCTCGGTAACCGGGTCGAGCGTGTCGTTGAGCTTCTTGACGGTGTCGTCGATCAGACTGCCGTCATCGCCACCGTCGTTGTCCTCTGGCGGCTGAGAGGTTGGCGGGGCCTTGGGCGAGGTCGGCTCTGACTGCTGCGTCTCCTCGGCGGGCACCGGAGCGACCGTCCTGCTCGGGCCGGAGGCCGCCGTCGTCGGCTCGCTGGCCTGCTGCGTGGCCCGCACGCCGCCGCCGATGCTGGCCGACTGCGTCTGCGCGGCGCCGCCAGTGGCCTGCTGCGCGGTGCTCTGCAGCACCGTGCTCGTCGGCTGGACGCCACCCACGCGCGCCTCGCTGGTCGCCCGGTCGCCGGGGGCTGCGTCGGCCAGCCTGTCGGCGGGGCCGGATGCGATGGTCGGCTTGAGCGCGATCAGCCCGGCGACGGTGAGTCCGCACAACACGGCGGCGCTGCTGACGGCTCCGAGCCGCGCGCCCCGGCGCTTCTCGGGCCGGCGGTCGTCCTGCTCCGGCTCGGTCTGGCGCCGCATGAGCTGGTTGACGTGGATCCTGGTGGTGGGCATCTCGATCGTCGGGGTGTCCTCACCCTCGAACTCGACGCCCTCACGCCGCAGCAGTTCGGTCACCGGCTGCAACCGGTGCGACCGGTCCTGCTGTCGGGTACGGCGGTACGGGGTGTACGCCGCGCGCTCGCGCGCGACGAGCTCGGCGACAGTGCAGTAGTTACGGGCATTCCGTTGCGACGCAACCGTGTTCATCGACACGCGAGAACCCTCTCGTCCGGCCACCTCGTAATCCGATTGGTGGCCGCTAGTGGTCTATTTGTCTGCCAGGGAGGTCTCAGATAGTACCCGTTTGGGTGATCCAGAAAAGCCCTGACACCCAAAAAGTCCACATCACTGTGTGCTCTAGGTCACGTGGGCGTGCTCTGGGTCACGTGGGCTGCCCGGCGTTCTCGCTCCCGCTTACCGCGTCCGCTGCCCGTGCGCAACGACCTGGGTCCTCGCGCCCTCAGGTGTCAGCGCAGTCCCAGCCGTCGCCGCAGGTCGCGCGCCATGACGAACCGGGTCAGCCTGCGCAGCAGCCTGCCCCGCAACGGGCGGTACGGGTACCACATGGGTTCCGCTTTCGGTGTGACCCGAGAGGACACGATCGCCTGTGTGCGGCAGTACTTCCGGACGCCATGCGCGCCGCCGTTCCTCGCGCCCATCCCGGACTGCTTCCAGCCGGCCATCGGCAGCGGCAACGCGAACAGGTTGGTGAAGACGTCGTTGACGTTCACCGCGCCCGCTTCCAGCCTGCGCGCGATCCGCTCGCCATGTTCGACGTCGCGGGTGAACACCGTCGCCGACAGCCCGTACGGCGTGTCGTTGGCCAGCCGCACCGCCTCGTCCGCGTCGGCCACCTTCATGATCGGCAGCGTCGGGCCGAAGGTCTCCTCCCGCATACACGCCATCGAGTGGTCGACGTCGACGAGCACGGTCGGCTCGAAGAACGTGCCCGTGCCTGCGGGCTTTCCGCCGACGAGCGCCTTCGCGCCTGCTTCGATCGCCTCGTCCACATGCCGGCGCACGATGTCGGCCTGTGCCTGGTTGGCCAGCGCGCCGACGTCGTAGCGGAACCCGTCTGGGCTGTCGCTGCCCTGCCGCAACTCGCGCACCTGCGTCACGACGCGGTTGACGAAGTCCTCGTAGACCGGCGCCTCGACGTAGATCCGCTCCACCGAGGTGCACATCTGCCCTGAGTTGCAGATCCCGCCCCACACCGCGGCGTTCGCGGCGCGGTCGAGGTCCGCATCGGACAGCACGAGCATCGGGTCCTTGCCGCCCAATTCGAGTCCACACGGGATCAGCCGGTCCGCCGCACGCCGCGCGATCGCGGTCCCGGTGCGGGTCGATCCGGTGAACTGCACGTAGTCGACGGCGTCCACCAGCGCCGCGCCCGTCTCGCCAGCGCCGGTGAGGCAGGTCAGCACCTGCGGCGCGCCGATCTCGGCCCAGCCCGCCAGCGCGGCGCTTGTCGCCAGCGGCGTGAACTCCGACGGCTTGACGACCACGGCGGCCCCGGCGAGCAGCGCGGGGATGGCGTCCATCAGCGACAGCGCGACCGGGAAGTTCCACGGCGTGATCACCCCGACCACCGGATACGGCCGGTGCACCGCGCGCTGCCGCTTGGTCAGCGTCATCGGGCCGTGCGCGCGCGGCGTCTCGTCGGTGAGGAACCGCTCGCCGTGCTTGCTGTAGTAGTTGATGACGTCGGCGGCGTACGGCACCTCCATGGTGGCCTCCGCCCACGGCTTGCCGGTTTCCGACTGCAGGATGCGCGCGAGGTCGTCCTCGTTGTCCAGCAGCCAGTCGCGGTAGCGCCGCAGCCACCGCGCCCGCTCGGGGAACCCGGCGTCCTCCCACGACGTCTGGTGCTCGCGCAGCCGCGCGACGGCCTCGGTCACCTCGTCGGGCCGCTGGTCGGTGACGACGCCGACCACGCTGCCGTCCGCGGGGGAGCGGACCTCGATGCTCACGTGTCACCCCCGACGATGCGGCAGTGGTACTTCGCCCGTTGCGCCGGGTCGGCGTCGCTGAAGGCGTGATCCAGCTTGGTGACGCGCGCGAAGGCGTAGCGCGCCCGTTCCGGCAGGAGCGACATGAACTTGATCGTCGCGGTCAACGACGTCGGCACGGTCAACCTGCCCTTGTCGCTGACCACGGCGGTGACCACGGTGCGGGCGACGTCCTCGGGGTCGACCGTGGTCATCTTCTCCGCCCAGCCGGGCACATTCGCCCCTGCGGACAGTTCGGTGCGCACGATGCCGGGCAGCACCGCGGTGACGTTCACGCCGCTGCCCAGCAGCTCCCTGCGCAGCGCCTCGGTGAAACCGACGACGGCGTGCTTGGTGCCGCAGTAGGTCGCGATGCCCGCTTCGGCGGTCATCCCGGCGAGCGATGCGATGTTGACGATGGTGCCTGCGCGCCTGCTGGCGAACCGCTGCCCGGCGATCTTGCAGCCGGTGATGACCCCGCGCAGGTTGATGTCGAGCATCCGGTCGGTCATTGCGTCGGTCTCGTCGATGAGCATCCCGGTCGGCATGATCCCGGCGTTGTTGACCAGGACGTCCAGCCCGCCGAGCTGCGACGCGACCTGGTCGAGGAACGTCTCGAACGACGTCCGGTCGGTGACGTCGAGGGGCAGTCCGATGACCGTCGCGCCCGGCCGCGCGCCTAGCTCGACGGCGGTCTTCTCGGCCAGTTCGACGTCGACGTCCCCGATCGCGACCGCGGCGCCGTTGGCGAGGAACTGCTCGGCCGTCGCCTTGCCGATACCCCGCGCGCCACCGGTGATCGCCACGACCCTGCCTTCGATCTTTTCCCTGATCGCCACAGGGGACTTCGCCGTCCACGCCATGTGCCCGTTCCTCTCCGTTGCCGCTGTGTCATCCGTCATGCCGCAGTATGGCGGCGGCCGCACGATGCGCGCTTGAGTTGACCGGCCAGTTCACACACTCGGTGTTGTACCGTTCGGCCAACGCGATACCCCGATCGCGGAAGGGAGCGCAGCCGGATGGTGGCACGGGTCAGCCAGCGCGACGTGCTCGCGTGGGTGGAGCGCTACGCCGCTACGATGCTGCGCGAAGACCTGGTCACCGAGCTGACCGAGGTGGTGACCGCCGAGCTGGCGGCAGAGGTGCCCGAGGTGGCTGCCGACATCGGCATCCGCCGTGACCTCGACGTCAGCACTCACGACCTGCTGTGGTCGTACTTGGTTCAGGCGGCCAAGGACCCGCAGGCGGACATGACCTTCCCGCCCGCCGCCGTCGAGCTGGCCCGCACGCTCGCCGTGCGCGGCCACGACGTCAGCCTGCTGCTGCGGATGTACCGGGTCGGGCAGCGGGTGTTCTGGGCGCGGCTGATGCGGATCGTCACCGACCGCATCGAGGACTCCGAGCTGCGCATGGCGGTGCTCCAGTTCCTGTGGGAGCGGGTCAGCCGTGCGCTGGAACGCAACGTCGATCTGCTCGTCGACACCCACACCGAGGAGAGCGAACGGCGGCTGCGCGGCGCGCTGGTGCGCAGGACCGAGACCGTGCACGCCATCCTGCGCGGCGAGCCGATCGACGTCTCCGCCGCGAGTGAGCAGCTTGGCCACGACCTGCTGCGGCACCAGACGGCGTTGGTGCTGTGGGCACGGGAGTCCGCTGCCGAGCCGGACCCGAGTGAGCAGTTGGAGTCTCTGGCGGGGGAGGCCGCCTCGGCGCTGGGCTGTTCCCGGCCGCTCGCGGTGCGGTCCAGCGCGCGGGTGGTGTGGGCGTGGCTGGTCGGGGGCGGCGAGCTGCCGCTGGACCGGCTGCGCGAGCTGGACGCCCTGCGGCGTTCCGACTCGCTGCGGATCGCGGCGGGCACGCCCGCCCGCGGACTGGAGGGCTTCCGCGCCAGTCACCGGGAGGCGCTCCGGACGCAGCGGGTCGCGGCGGCGTCCGTGCGCGACGAGCCGGTGACCTGCTACCGCGACGTCGAGCTGCTGAGCTGCCTGTCCGCCGACGACGACGCGATGCGGACGATGGTGCGCCGTTCGCTCGGAGGTCTCGGCGGCCATGGCGGTCCCGGTGGTCATGGCCGTTCCGCCAGCCGTGGCCGTTCCGGTGGTCATGGCCGTTCCGCCAGTCGTGGCGGTCCCGCCAGCCGCGCAGGTCTTGCCGGTCACGGCGAGGCGGTCGCGCGGCTGCGCGCGACCGCGCTGGCGTACCTGGAGGCGGGCGGCGCCCGCGCGGCCGCCTCCGCGCTCGGCGTGCACAAGAACACTGTGCTCTACCGGCTCCGCCAGGTCGAAGACCTCCTCGGCCACCCCATCGACAAGGACCCCCTCCGTCTCCACCTGGCGCTCCTCCTCGCCGACCACTACGGCCCCCGCGCCCTCCAGTAAGCCCCGCGAGTCGCCCTTTCGGCCGCGCGAGTCGTCCCTTCGGCCGCGCCCGGCACCGTGTGACTCGGACGCGAGACGGTGCAGTTCGCCCTCCTGGGGGTGCAACTCGCGCTGCGGAGAGTGCAACTCAGGCGTGGGAGGGTGCGACTCGCGCTGCGGAGGGTGCGACTCGCGGCATGTCAGTCCGCCGACTGGATCAGGCGGAGTAATTGCGCCTTCGTCCGGCGCCAGCGGCCGGAGACCTCGGCCTCG
>WHUD01000142.1 GCA_009377385.1 Actinophytocola sp. | reverse complement strand
GACGCCGTGCTGCGCGGCGTCGACGGCGAGCAGTGCGTCTACGTCGACCCCGGCGGGCAGCCGGTCGCCGCCGCGAAGCGGGTTGACCCGCTCCCCGGCCACGACCTCAGGCTCAACGTCGACCTTTCGATGCAGCGGGTGGCGACCAAGGCGCTGGCGAAGGCGGTGCGCACCAGTCCTGGTGACCTCGGCGCCGCGATCGTGATGGACGCCCGCACCGGCGCGGTGAAGGCGCTGGCGAGCGTGCCGTCGTACGACAACAACGTCTACAGCCCGCCCGTCGACATGCAGGAGCTGCGGAACGTAGGGGAAGGCCCCGGCCTGCCGATGTTCAACCACGCCACGCAGGTCGCCGCGCCGCCGGGCTCGACGTTCAAGATCGTCGTGGCGTCGGCGAACATGAAATACGGGGCGCTGCCACCGGAACAGGTCGTGCCGACCGGCGCGGCGTACACCTACGGCGGCCACACCTTCCACAACTGGGAGGCGATGGGTCCGCACAACATGATCCAGGCGATCCAGATGTCGGACAACGTCTACTTCTACAAGCTCGCCGCACAGCTCGGGCCGCACAAGATCGCCTACGCCGCACGGCATCTCGGCGTCGGCTCGACGACCGGGATCGACCTGCCAGGCGAGGCGGCCGGGTTCCTCGGCACGCCGAAGACGGTCGACGAGATCGGCGGGTACTGGTATCCGGGCTCGACCGTGCTGATGGGCATCGGGCAGGGCGCCGTCACCGCGACGCCGTTGCAGCTGTCCCGATGGACCGTCGGCGTCGGGACAGGGAAGATGGTCACCCCGCAGCTGGCGGCGACCTACGGCGGCACGCAGAACATCCCGATCAGCGGCACCGAGCCGAAGCGGCTGCCGTTCGCGAACAAGCTGGGCCCCGTCCGCAAGGGCATGCTGGCGTCGGCGACGGCGGGCACCGGGGCACAGATCGCCGAACTGCCGATCACCGCGCTGACCAAGACCGGCACCGCGCAGGATCCCGCCGCCCCGAACGGCGGCACGAACGCCTGGTTCTCCGCGCTGGTGCCAGCCGAGAACCCTCGGCTGGTCATTACCGCGATGGTGCGCAGCGGCGGCTACGGCGCAGCGGTGTCCGGCCCTGTCGTCACGCGGATTTTGGAGCACTACCTGAAACAGGATCGAGGAACATGAGCACGCACCAGATTGTGGCTTCGGTCACTAAACTTACTGGCAGGTCATTTCAGTTCACGGAACACAAGTCGGGGAGCGCGTAATGGGTGGTTTTGGCATCGACCTCGGTACGGCGAACACGGTCGTCGGCGAGCCGGAACGAGGGATCGTCCTCAACGAGCCGTCGGTCATGCTGGTGAAGCGCACCGCACCGACCAAGGCGGTGCTTGTCGGCTCGCAGGCGCGGGAGCTGATCGGGCGCACCCCGAACGGCTTCGAAACGCAGCGTCCGCTGCGTGACGGTGTCATCGTCGACCTGGAGTCGGCGCGCTCCTTCATCGGCGCGATCATCCGCAAGGTCGCCCACCGCTGGTGGCTCGGGCTGCGTCCGCGCGGCGTGATCGCGGTGCCAGCCGGCGCGACCGCGCTGGAACGGCGTGCGCTACTCGAGGTGGCCCACGAGGCGGGGCTGCGCAAGGTCGCGCTGATCCCGGAGCCGGTCGCCGGCGCGCTCGGCTCCGGCATCGACCCGCTCGAACCCCGCGCGCACCTCGTCGTCGACCTCGGTGGCGGCACCGCCGAGATCACCGGGTTCTGCTTCGGCGGCATCCTCACCCACCGAAGCTGCCGCGTCGCCGGTGACGAGCTGACGAACGCGCTGTACCAGTACTTGCGCGTGGAGCACCAGCTCGTCGTCGGTGAGCTGACCGCGGAGGACCTCAAGGTCCGGCTGCACGAGGGCGACGACGACGCACCGCTCGTCGTGGAGGGCCGCGACGCCGCGAGCGGCCGCGCGAGGCTGGTGACGCTGGAGACCGAGGAGGTCGTCGACGCGCTGCGGCCCACGACGATGGAGATCGTGCATACCCTGACGGCGTGCCTCGAGGACCTGCCTGCACAGGCGGTCGGCGACGTGATGTCGGAGGGCCTGCTCGCCATGGGCGGCGGGTCGATGCTGCGCGGCTTCACGCAGTTGCTCGAGGAGTCGTTCGGCTTCCCGGTCAAGACGGCGGAGCGCCCGCTGACCTGCGTTGCCGAGGGCGCGACCCGCTGCCTTGAGCTGCCGGACGTGCTGACGGTCTACGGCGACTGACCGTCCGACGGCCGGTGCACGGCCCGTGCACCGGCCGGGTGTTAGAGCCGGGCTGCCAGCCGGGTGCCCTGGTCGATGGCGCGCTTGGCGTCGAGCTCGGCCGCGACGTCGGCGCCGCCGATGACGTGGGTGGTCACGCCGCGCTCGGTGAGCGCGTCGACCAGCTCCCGCTGCGACTCCTGCCCCGCGCACACCACGACGGTGTCGACGTCGAGCACCCTGCTCTCGGCGTGGTTCTTGCCGTAGGAGATGTGCAGGCCCGCGTCGTCGATGCGGTCGTAGCGCACGCCGGAGACCTGCTCGACCCGCTTCGCCTTCAGCGCGGCCCGGTGCACCCAGCCGGTGGTCTTGCCGAGTCCCTTGCCGATCTTGGACGTCTTGCGCTGGAGCAGGTACACCGTGCGCGGTGACGGCTCCGGCGAGGGCTTGGCGAGCCCGCCGCGCGCGGCGGCGGGGTCGGTCACGCCCCACTCGGCGCGCCAGGCGTCAGCGTCCAGCGTCGGGGAGTCGGCGTGGGTGAGGAACTCGCTGACGTCGACGCCGATGCCCCCTGCGCCGATGACCGCGACCCGCTCCCCGACTGGCTTGCCGTGCCGCACGGCGTCCACATAGGACAGCACGGAGGAGTGGTCGATGCCGGGGATGGACGGCACCCTCGGCGTCACCCCGGTCGCCACGATCACCTCGTCGTAGCCTGCCAGCTGTTCTGCCGTCGCACGGGTGTTGAGCCGCAGCTTGACGCCGGTGCGCTCGATCCGCCGCGTGTAGTACCGGATCGTCTCGGCGAACTCCTCCTTGCCGGGGATCTTGCTCGCGATGTCGAACTGCCCGCCGATCTCGGCCTCGGCCTCGAACAGCTCGACGTCGTGACCGCGCTCCGCAAGCGCGGTCGCCGCCGACAGCCCGGCAGGCCCCGCGCCGACGACCGCGATCCGCTTGGCGCGGCGGGTTGGCAGCAGGTTCAGCGTGGTCTCGTTGACCGCGCGCGGGTTGACCATGCAGGTCGCCTTCTTCAGCGAGAAGGTGTGGTCAAGGCAGGCCTGGTTGCACGCGATGCACGTGTTGATCTCGTCGGAGCGGCCGGACTCCGCCTTGAGCACCCACTCCGGGTCGGCGAGGAACGGCCGGGCCATCGACACCATGTCGGCGTCGCCGCGCGCGAGGACCTCCTCGGCGACCTGCGGCATGTTGATCCGGTTCGACGTCACGACAGGGACGTCGACGTGCGGCTTGAGCTTGGCAGTGACGTTGGTGAACGCCGCCCTCGGCACCGACGTCACGATGGTCGGCACCCGCGCCTCGTGCCAGCCGATGCCGGTGTTGATGATCGTGGCGCCTGCCGCCTCGACCTCCTGCGCTAGCGCGACGACCTCTTCCCAGGTCTGGCCGCCATCGACGAGGTCCAACATGGACAGTCGGTACACGATGATGAAGTCCTCGCCGACCGCCTCGCGGGTCTCCCGCACGATCTCGACGGCGAGCCTGCGGCGGTTCTCCGGCGAGCCACCCCAGGCGTCGGTGCGCTTGTTCGTGCGGGGTGCGAGGAACTGGTTGATGAAGTAGCCCTCGGAGCCCATGATCTCGACGCCGTCGTAGCCGGCCTCGCGAGCCAGCGCCGCGGCGTTGGCGAAGTCCGCGATCTGGCGGCGCACGCCACGCCCGGACAGCGCCCTCGGCCGGAACGGGTTGATCGGCGCCTTGATCGCAGACGCGGACACCGAAAGCGGGTGGTACGAGTACCGGCCGGCGTGCAGCAGTTGCAGCGCGATCTTGCCGCCAGCCTCGTGTACCGCGTCGGTGACCGTGCGGTGGTTGCGCGCATCGGCGCGGGTGCTCAGCTTCGAGGCGAACGGGTAGAGCGCGCCGGTGCGGTTCGGGGAGAAGCCCCCGGTGACCATCAGGCCGACGCCGCCGCGCGCCCGCTCGGCGAAGTACGCGGCGAGCTTGTCGAGGTCCGACGCGCGGTCTTCAAGGCCGGTGTGCATCGATCCCATGAGCACGCGGTTGCGCAGCGTGGTGAAGCCGAGGTCGAGCGGTTGCAGCAGGGTTGGGTACTCGGTCATGGTCATCCTTTGGATTAGCTGTCCCGGTCGCTGTTGAGGGCGTCGAGTAGTTCGTCGCACCAGTCGAGCTGGCCCTGCTCGGCCCTGATGCCGCCGCGCAGGACGAGGTACTGGTGCAGTCGCTGTCCCCGCAGGCTGGCGGGGTCGGGGAAGTCGCGCTTCTCGATCACGCGGTAGACGTCGAGGCGTTCGGCGTGGTGCGCGCGGTGCCGAGCGATCTCGTCGATCACGGCGTCCGTGTCGCCGAGCGACGCGCCCCTGATCTTGACGGCGAGCTCGCTGCGCATCGTGGCAGGCTCGGTCGGCTCGGCAATCCAGCGCGTCAACTCCGCCCTGCCGCCGTCTGTGGCACGGTAGACCTTCTTGTCCGGCCTGCCCTCCTGCGCCACGTCCTCGACGGTGACCCAGCCGCGCTCCACCATGCGCTTGAGTGTCCGGTAGATCTGCTGGTGGCTGGCCGCCCAGAAAAAGCCGATGGAGCGGTCGAACCTGCGCGCGAGCTCATATCCGGACCCGGCTCGCTCCTCGAGCGAGACCAGGATCGCGTGCTCCAGTGCCATGCGGAGGAGGCTACTATGCAACTAGGCGCATAGCAACCAGTTGCATAGGTGGCGGTCAGACCCCGCTGGTCACCCGTGGCGTCGTCGCGCCGGAGGCCGCGCGGCGCCGGGACGGCGAACCGTAGGCGGCCATCGCGTAGCACCAGCCGTAGAAGCCGATCAGCACCAGCCACGAGGTGTTGACCACGCCGTACGCGGCGGCCCACAGCCGGACGGGGACGTCGTCCTTGATCTCGCGCTGCAAGAACTCGCGCTCGGTGATCAGCCGCACGGTCTCACCGTCGCCGGTCACGATCTGCCGCCCCTTGGCGGAGGAGATCGCCGGGTCGTTCGGGGCGTGCAGCGGCAGCGCCATGTGCACCGTCGGCGCCTGGTGCAGCCGGATCAGTGTCTTCCAGTTGCCGTAGAACGGCAGCTTGTGCTCTGACACGTACTCCCCGGGCGTGCCGGTCGGCCGCATCGCCACGCGCAGCACGCCGGGTGCGCCGGACGTCGGGTCGCGCGGCAGGTCCGCCTCGGCGTTGGCGTGCCGTCCTTGCCAGGCCAGCCCGTAGAACCACACCGCGTCGTCCGCGGCAGCGGCGGGCCGCATCGTGACGGTGACCCGCGCGAGGCACTTCGCCTCGCCGTCGCACTCCTCGGCTTGCCTGCCGTCGGAGTACGTGACGTCGCTGAGCTGGACCGTGCCGCTCATCCCGTGGTTGGCCGTCGGCGGCGCGAACACCGCCATCAGCGCGATGAACACCAGCACACCGGCCAGCCCCGAGCCGTGCTTGCGCAGCACGCCGCCGTCGTCCGGCGAGCTCAGGGCGACCTGTCGACGCTGCCAGAAGCCGAACACCGCACGGCCCGGTGTGACCGCGAGCCCGAGCCGCCCCCTGCGCAGCACGGACTCGAAGCCGTCGAAGGACGCCTCGTGGCTGACGCCGTCGCGGACGGCGACGCGCTCCAGCATCCGGACGTGCCACCCGGCGAGCAGGCCACCACCGATGGCGGCAGCGGTGCCAACGGCGAGCATCAGCGGCAGCGCAGACGCGGGCAGCGGCTGCGGCAGCGGCATGAACGCCTGACTCCACAGCCATTCGCCCGCCATCCCGAGCGTGCCGACAAGCACACCGGACGTCACACCGAAGGCCACACCCCTGCGGGGCGAGACGACGAGCGCGACCAGCTCGATCAGCACCGCCGACGGCAGGAACAGCAGGAACCGGGCGAGCAGGACGTCCTCAAGCAGCGCGGTGGTGCCGAGCAGGAACAGGTGCGCTCCGATGTAGACGCCCCAGGCGAGCAGCGCACCGCCGGGCCCGAAGTAGGCGCGAACGGCGGTGAAGATCCAGCCGACCAGGAACCCGGCGATGATGAACTGCGTCGCCGCGGGGAACTGCGGCACGCCGAGGTCGAACTCCATCAGGAACGCGAACGGCACGATGCACGCGCTCAGTGCGATGGCGCTGCGGAGCTTGCCAGCGAACCCGAGCGCGCCGCGCGCGCCGAGCTGCCGAGCCTCGGCGAACAGCAGCGGAATGCCGAGCACGCAGGTGACAGCGCCACCGATCATCATGATGTGGGTCGGGCCCCACTCGGTGACGTCCTGGCCGAACAGCCGGTGCCAGACGTCGTCAGCGGGGAAACCGACAAGCGCGATCGCACCAGCCGCCGTGATGATCATGGCGCCCATCGGGGCGCGCCAGCCGGACGCGATGCGGAACGCGCGGCGCGGCAGCTCACCCTTGGCCAGCGCCATGCTGATGATGCCCGCACTGAAGAACCCGAGGATCGCCAGGAAGATCGGGTAGTGCGACGGGTTGGCCAGCGGGCCTTCGTCGCGGCCGTTCTGCATGTGGGTCGCGACGTCCCACCACACGCCGAAGCCCGCCGTGAGCAGCGCGGTGATGGTCAGATACGAGGGTAGGCCTGCCCAGCGCGGCAGGCCGTCCTTGCTGGCGACCCAGTCGGCGGCGCGGCCGATCAGCGTCGGCTTGCCAGCGCGTTCGCGCCACAGGAACCACCCGACGGGAAGCATCACGCCGAGGCTGATCAGTAGTGCGATCAGCACCTCACCGATCGCGGCGCCACCGGCCGGTGGCGCGGGTAGCGGCTGTTGCGCGACGAACATCAGCGTTCCTCTCCCGGTCATGACAAGCGGTGTTACCCGTCGTAGCTGTAACGGCAAGTTACAGGTATCCATGGTGCCACGAACACCGAGGAGTAATCCAGATCACCATCGGGGTATCCGAGGTGCTCGTCACGCACACTGAAACGCGCGCCATGCCTCAGCCCGTTGACCGGCGACTTTACTCACGGGTAGGTTGATCTAGACGCACGTATAACCCCGCCCGCGAGAGGTGCCCATGACGACGTCGACGCTGACCGAGCCGTTCACGCTGCCGTGCGGGGTGACGCTGCCGAACCGCATCGCGAAGTCCGCGCTGAGCGAGGGCCTCGGCGACAAGCGCAACTCCCCGACACCCCGGCTGCGCAGGCTCTACGAGCGCTGGTCGACGTCGGGGGCCGGGCTGCTGATCACCGGCAACGTCATGGTCGACCACAGAGCCATCGGCGAGCCGGGCAACGTCGTCGTCGCCGACGACAGCGACAGCACGCTGCTGTCCCAGTGGGCCGCCGCGGCGACGGCCAGCGGCGCACACGCCTGGGTGCAGATCAACCACCCAGGACGTCAGGTGCCGCGCACGCTCAGCTCCCAGCCGGTGGCGCCGTCGGCGATCGGCGTCGACCTGCCCGGCGGCACGTTCGCAACGCCGAGGGCGCTGGAGCACCACGAGATCGCCGACATCGTCCGCCGCTTCGCCGCCACCGCGAAGACCGTGGTCGCGGCGGGGTTCAGCGGGGTGCAGATCCACGCCGCGCACGGCTACCTGATCAGCCAGTTCCTCTCGCCGCTGTCCAACCACCGCACCGACGACTGGGGCGGCACGCCCGAGAAGCGGCGCCGGTTCCTGCTGGAGATCGTGCGCGAGGTCAGGGCTGCCATCGGGGACGACGTCCTACTCGCCGTGAAGCTCAACTCGGCCGACTTCCAGCGCGGCGGCATGACCGAGGACGAGTCACTCGGCGTCGTGCTCGACCTCGCCGATGCTGGCATCGATCTGCTTGAGATCTCCGGCGGCACCTACGAATCCGCCGCGATGATGGGGCTGCCGTCCGAGCCGGTGAAGGAGAGCACGCGGCACCGGGAGGCGTACTTCCTGGAATACGCCGAGAAGGTGCGGGTGGCGGCCCCGTCGCTGCCGTTGATGCTGACCGGTGGCTTCCGCACAGCGGAGGGCATGGCCAGCGCGGTGACGTCCGGCGCCGTCGACGTCGTCGGCCTCGGCAGGCCGCTCGCGCTTGAGCCCGACCTGCCTGCCCGGCTGCTGTCCGGCGCCGTCGCTGCCAGCGACGTCCGGCCGCGCACGCTGGGCATCCGCAAGCTGGACAGCGCCGCGGAGTTGATGTGGTACACGATCCAGCTCTGGCGGATGGGCGACGGCAAGGACCCCGCGCCGCATCGGCACCCACTACGCAACCTGCTGCAGTACGTCGCGACCACCGGGGTGCAGAGCCTGCGCAGGCCGAAGCGCGGGTTCAGCGGCTGACGCGGCGCAGCGACGCTGGAACACTGGGACACTGACGGTATGTGCCGCAACATCAAGGTCCTGCACAACTTCGACCCGCCAGCCACCGACGACGAGATCCACGCATCGGCGCTGCAGTATGTCCGCAAGATCAGCGGGGCGTCGAAGCCGTCGGCGGCCAACGCCGCCGCGTTCGACACCGCCGTCGCCGCCGTCGAGGACGCCACCCGCACGCTGCTGGACTCCCTGGTGACCAAGGCCCCGCCGAGGGACCGCGAGGTCGAGGCCGCCAAGGCGAAGGAGCGGGCGGTTCGCCGGTTCGGGTGACGTCCGGGGTACCACGAAGGGCATCTTAGTGGCGCGAGACGCCAGCAAGATGTCCTTCGTGGCACCCGCTCAGCCCGGCAGCCGCACGGCCCCGAGCTGCGTCGATTGCCCAACGAGGCGGCCCTTGCTGTCCCAGACGAGGGCGTCCTGATCGATGCGCCCGCCGGACACCTGCCGCGACCGCAGCTCGAACCGCACCGGCCCTGGCGCGGGCAGGCTCCGCACGTAGGCGGTGAACTGCTGCGTAAGCAACCGGCCAGCACCGACGTCGAACGAGGCGGGCGGCCCGGCGTCCAGCGGGATGAGCAGGCTCAACGGCGTCCAGTCCGTGCCGTCGACGAAGCGGTTGTAGCCAGCGATGACGCCCCTGCCACTCGGCGCGCCCATGGCGAACCCGAGCACGCCGGGGTCGAGCCGCTGGTCCACGAACTCCATCAGCTCCACCCGGAAGCCGGCACCTGGCGCCTCGACCGGAATCCGCACGCAGTCGGCCTCGTCCGGCAGCTCCACCTGAGAAACGTTGGACCACCACGGATCAGCATCGTCGAGCAGGCCCTTGGTGAGCAGCGCATCTATCACGAGGACGTCGCCCTGCCGCAGCGCGGCGCGCAGTTGCGTCGTCGACCTGCCGATGCGGAGCACATCGACGTCCACCCGCGCGGGGCCAGGCACGGGCGTTCGCAGGAACGACGCGCTCACCGACGTCAGGTGCGGATGATCGGCGGCCGCCTCGGACACCACAGCCGCCGCCCTGCCAAGCACGCCGAGCAGGTAGCCGCCGTGCGGGACGCCGCCTGCGCTCCACCGGCCGTCCAACTCGGCGTCGAACCCGCCATCGGCACGGGACCGCACTGTTGTCGCCACGTCAAAATCGCTCACCTAGCGAATCTCGCAGCGCCGCCGGTGCCCGTCAACTACGACCGATGTCGTGATCGTCACGTCGGTGCGCGACGTCGATAGGGTGGGTCCCATGCCCAGACTCAGCAGAGCGGAGAGCCAGGCGCGCACCCGCGAGCAGCTCATCGCGACCGCGAAGGAACTGTTCCTGCGGGACGGCTACGGCCCGGCCTCGCTGGACAAAGTCGCCGACGCCGCCGGGTACTCCAAGGGCGCGGTGTACTCCAACTTCCGCAACAAAGACGAGCTGTGCCTCGCGGTCCTCGACGACATCCACGCCGAGCAGGCCGCCCGCATCGCCGAGGTGATCACCGGATCGACCACCGTCGAGGAACGCCTCACCCGCTTCCAGCAGTGGGCGGAACACAACATCGGCGACCAGGCATGGACCGCGCTCGAAGTGGAGTTCGCGGTCAACGCCCGCCGCGACGACCGGCTGCGCGGCGAGCTGGCGCGCCGGGACAAGGGAATCCGTGACATCATTTCCGGGCTGGTCACCGCCAACTCGACGGAGTTCGGCATCGACCTGCCGCTGTCGGCTGACGACGCGGCGACCGCGCTGCTCAGCCTTGGCATCGGGCTCGGCATCCAGCGCGCCATCGACCCGACCATCCCGGTCAGCGTGCTCACCGACGTCATGCGGCTGATCGCCGGGCGCACGGTCAGCTGAGACGGCGTTGCAGCGCCGCGAGGTCGGCGGCGGTGTCGATGTCGGCGGGGTCGGCGACGTCGCCGCACTCCACCTCCGCGACGACCTCCGGGTGCGCGCGCAGGTAGGCGCGGGCGCCGACGTCGTCGTGCGCCGCGTCGGCGGCATCCGCCCAGAGCTCCCTGCGCAGCAGCACGGGATTGCGCTGTCTGCCGTCGTAGGTGGCGACGACGGCCCGCGCCCCGTCGCGGTAGGCCGCGACGATGCGGCGAACGGCGTCCGGGGTGATCAACGGCTGGTCGACGAGGGCGAGCACGACGGCGTCGACGTCGTCAGGCAACGACGCCAGCCCCGCCCGCAGTGAGGACGCCATCCCGGTGCGCCAGTCCGGATTGGTCACTAGCGTGACGCCCGGGAGCTCGACGTCCGCCGCGCCGGTGACGACGTGCACCGGGGCACAGCCGGCCTGGGTGAGCACATCGACGCCGCGCGCGACCAGCGACGTCCCGCCCAACTCGACCAGCGCCTTCGGCCGCCCGAGCCGGGAACCCTCGCCCGCGGCGAGCAACACCCCAGCGACGGTCATGCCCACCTCCTGCTCAGTCGCCCACCCGCACGAGCTCCGGCGCCGGTGCCCGCCGACGGGAACGGGACACCGCGACCCCCGCCAGGCACAGCGCGCCACCGGCCAGCGTCAGCCAGCCAGGCACCTCGCCAAGCACCGCCCACGACATCAGCACGACCAGCGCAGGAGCGACGTACGTCGTCGACCCCATCTTGCCCGCCGTCGTGCGCGCCAGCGCATACGCCCATGTGGTGAACGCGATCGCGGTGGGAAACACGCCGAGGTAGAGCATCTGCAGCGTCGCCGACGTCGGCGCCTCCGCCACCTGCTCCAGCAGCGTGCCGGAGAACGGCAGGCACACTACGGCGCCGATCAGACAGCCGTACGCCGTCACCTGCAACGCCGATGCGTGCCGCAGCGCCGGTTTCTGCGCGACCACGCCGCAGCCGTAGCTGAGCGCCGCAAGCAGGCACAGCAGCACGCCGAGGATCGACGAGCGGCCGCCGTCCGACACCGAGATCCCGACGACGACCGCGCCCGCGAACGACACCGCCATGCCCGCGAGCAGCCGCTGCGGGAACCCCTCCCGGAGCAGCCAGCCGCTGAGCAGCGCGATCACGATCGGGCCGACGTTGACGACCATCGCGGCGGTGCCCGCGTCGACCTCCCGCTCACCCCAGTTCAGCGCGACCATGTAGACGCCGAACCACAGCACGCCCGACGTCGCGATGCCGGGCCACGCCGCGCGCGGCGGCAGACCTTCCCTGCGCACAACCACGATCAGCAGCAAAACGGCTCTCCTGACTGATCTGTGGGTCATTTCCGGCCTGGGAGGGCCGGGCGGTGGCCGCCGAGGCTGAGGAGTGCGAGGGCGATGAGGGCTTCGGCGGACTTGAATCCGAACGCCATTCTGGTGATCAGTCGGATCTTGGTATTGGTCGACTCGATCAGCCCGTTGGACAGGTTGTGCTCGATCGCGGC
>WHUD01000141.1 GCA_009377385.1 Actinophytocola sp. | reverse complement strand
CCAGTGTGGTCTGATCGTGTGCGGAGACGATGTCACTGAGCACTGCGGCCGGAGGTAGTTCGGCCAGCTGGGCCAGGTCGACTGAGGCTTCCTCCCGGTCGTGCCGGCACAGGAGGCCGCTGTCGGCTACTCGGATCGGCACGATGTGTCCGGGGCGAGTCAGGGCATCTGGCGTGGTGTTGGGATCGGCCAGCAGCCGTGCTGTTGTGGCCCGGTCGCTCGCCGAGATGCCCGTTGTCACTCCGTCGCGCGCGTCCACCGACACGCGTTGTGAGGCGCATCGACCGTCAGAGCGTGCGCCTGCCATCGGTGGCAGGTTCAACCGATCGCACAGGGCTTCAGCCAAGGGCACTTGGAGGAAGCCGGTGGTGTGTCGCACCGTGAACGCGAGGACATGCTGTGTGGCGTTGTAGGCCGCGCTCACCAGACTGCCCTTGGCGGCATCACCCTGGCCGTCGAGGAGTACGACTGGCTTGCCCGCGGCTATGCTTGCAACGGCTCGCCGCACACGATCCATATCGGTCGGTTCCATTAGTCGATCACTCTGCGCGGCTCGGTGCTTCGATGGTGGTTGCCGTCAACTCGGATCCACGCAGCTGCCGGCGCATGATTTTTCCGGTCGCGGTCTTGGGTAGCTCGGCCAGGAACTCGACCGATCTCGGGACCTTGTAGGCCGCCAGGTGCGTCCGGCAGTGTTCGCGCAGCTGCTCGGTAGTCACGGTCTGCCCGACGCGGAGTGCGACGAACGCCTGTACCGACTCGCCTTGGTACTCGTCCGGCCTGCCAACGACAGCGGCTTCGCGGATCGCCGGATGCAGGTAAAGCACGTCTTCCACGTCGCGGGGCCACACCTTGTAGCCGCTGACCACGAGCAGGTCCTTCTTGCGGTCAACAACGAACACCCAGCCGTGCTCGTCCATGATGCCGACATCGCCGGTGTGCAGCCCGTCGGCGCGGAAGGCGTTGGCGGTCTCCTCGGGCCGGTTCCAGTAGCCCGGCCCGACCCCGGGCCCCCGAACCACGATCTCGCCGGTTGTTCCCGGTGGCATCGGTTCCCCGGTGTCGTCGACCAGGCGTACGTCGGTGAGTGGCAGCGGGACGCCGATCGACAATGCCCCCGAGTCCTGATCGACCGGGGCGTCACGTCCGCGTGGTACGGCGATGCAAGCCGATGAGGTCTCGGTGAGTCCGTAGATGTTGTGGACGTAGACACCGAAGTCGGACCGGTAGCGTTCCACGACCTTCCGCGGCACCGGCGCGCCCCCGCTGAAGCTGGTGCGCAGGGCCGCCATGCCGGGATCGCCCGCATCGGCGTGGTCGGCGAGCGCGATGAACGCCGTGATCGCGCCGACGGTGACCGTGGGGGAGTAAGTGTGCAGCAGCCGCAGCACTGCCTCGGCCTGGAACCGGTAGGTGAGCACCATCGGGACGCCGTTGCCGAGCGCGGCCGCCAGGTGCAGGCCAAGTCCGGTGATGTGGAACAGTGGTGCGGTGGTGAGGAGGCTTTCGCCCTCGGCCAGCCCGAACCAGCGGCCCGACACCACCGCCTGATAGGTGAGGTTGGCGTGGGTGCTCATCGCCCCCTTCGACGGGCCGGTGGTGCCGGAGGTGTAGGTCAACAGCGCCGTGTCATGTGGCTCCGGGTCGTTCCAGGCGATGTCGCCCCGTGCGGGCACCGTGCTGAGCAGCTCGGTCAGCGTGACACCGGCCTCAGGTGCCCGCGGGGCTGGAGGCCACGGCGCTGGAAGCGTGCCGCCGAGCTCGGACGGATCCGACCACACCAGCCGCACATCCAGGTCGGCATCGCACCCGGTCTGCCGCACAACCTCGGCCAAGTCAGGGTGGGCGACAAGCGCCTTCGGTGTGCAGTCGCGCAGCAGATGTCCCAGCTCGCGGGCTCGCGACATCGGGTTGACCGGCACGACGACCGCGTTCAGCTTCCATGCGGCGAGGGCGCACTGCACGAAGACCGGAGTGTTCTGCAGCGCGATCGCTACTCGGGCACCAGCCGTGACGCCCTGTGCCGCCAGTGCGTGCGCGAGGTGGTCGCTGAGCGAGTCGAGTTCGCCACGGCTGATGTCGCGGCCGAAGTATCGCAGCGCGCACGCCTCCGGCTCCGCGGTGACGTGCCTGCGGAACAGGTCGAGCACGGTGGCCTCGGGGAGCGCGGGACGGGCGTCCACGTCGGCGCTGTACAAGGTGTGCCAGCTCTGCTGTGTAGTCATGTCGTCGTCGGTTCCTTGCCTCGTCTGCTCGTTAGTCGCGAGCCATGCTGGCCGCGAGCTCGCCGCCATCGACGCGGATTGTCTCGCCGGTGATGTGGGCCGACATGTCGGAGGCCAGGAACAGCACCAGGTTCGCGACGTCGGAAGGCAACCCGGCGCGCCGTGCCGGCATGGCGGCCAGTGCTCGCTGTGGCAGGTCCGGGACGGCGTCGAGCAGCTGCTGGGTCTGGATGACACCAGGTGCGATGGCGTTGCACCGCACGCCGTGCTTGCCGTACTGGGCCGCGATGTGGCGGGTCAGTTCGAGCACGGCCGCCTTCGAGGCGCCGTAGGCCGTCAGCGACGCACCGCCGCGCAGCCCGGCGAGCGAGGACATGTTGATGATCGAACCGCCTTCGCTCTCGATCATGTGTGGCAACGCGTACTTGCAGACCAGGAACATGCTGCGGACGTTCGTGGCGAACGACCGATCCCACAGCTCTACCGAGGTGTCGATGACGGTGCCGTCGTGGAACCACGCCTCCTCCCCGACGAGTGCGGCGTTGTTGTGGATCACGTCGATCCTGCCGTGCCGCTCGAGGACGGTATCCACCATAGCGGCGATGGAGTGCTGATCGGTCGCGTCGAAATGAACACGGCTCGCGGTGTCTCCGATGTCGGTGACCACCCGCCGCGCGCCTTCGGTGTCGATATCGGCCACCACGACGCGCATGCCCGCCCGAGCCAGGGTGGTCGCCGTGGCCTGTCCTATGCCGGCCGCCCCGCCGGTGACGAGCGCGACCTTGCCTTCCACAGCGCCTATAACGCTGCTTTCCACGCTGTCCATCGAGGTCTCCTCAGTCGCGCAGGAACTCATCGACAGCCGACACGAACGCGTCCTCCCGCTCGACCATCGGGTAGTGGCCTGCGGCTTCGATCGGGACGAGCGTGGCATCGGGGATGAGACGTGCGAACTCTTCGGCGTAGGCGACCGGAAGGAGCCCGTCGGACGTGCCGTGGACGACGAGGGTCGGTGCGTCGATGAGCGGCAGTCTGCGCCGTAGCCCGCGGTCGGCGATCGGCCACATGAACTTCGTGGCCGAGCCGAGGTTGCCTGCCGAGAACAGGATCTTGCCGTGTGGCTCGTCCGGTGCGGCCACGAAGTTCGTCGGCTCGGGCTCTGGTGGCCCGGCGTGCCACTTGGCTGCCCGCACGGCATCGGCGGGGCCGAACGGGTCCGGTGCGGGCTGGTCGTCCAGCCACACACCGAACGCGTTCACCAGGACCAGCCTGCGCACCAGGTGCGGTGCGATCGCCGCGAGCTCGGCGGCGAACATGCCCCCGAGCGAGTGACCGACAACGTCGATCCCGTCGAGGTCCCATGACTCGACGAGCTCCCGGTAGTACAGTGCTACGTCCAGCACGTCGTCGAAGTGCTCGAAACCCGTTGACTCGCCGTAGCCGGGCTGTTCCGGGGCCAGCACCCTCCTGGTGGCCGCTAGCCGCCGCAGGAAGCTCGCCCCGCCGGGGTGGTGCTCGTAACCGTGCAGGTACAGCAGCGGCGAGCCGGTACCCTCCTCCCAGACCTGGATGTCAAACCGCCCGATGTTCGGGATCTCCAGCGTCGTCATGCTCTCTCCTCGTACTTGTGTTCAGCCGGTGAACTGGCCGCCTGCCGGGTGCAGCATCTGGCCGGTGACGTACGACGATTCGGCAGTTGCCAGCCAGAGCACCGCTGCCGCCTGTTCCTCGGGCGTTCCGAGCCGATTCATCGGGGTGATGCTCATCGCGGCGTCGAGCGTCGCAGGATCGTCCGCGAGGCCCTGGGTCATGGGTGTGGCCGTGTAGCCGGGGCCGACGGCGTTGACGCGAATTCCTGTCGTGGCGAGTTCGAGCGCGAGCACCTTCGTCAGCATCCAGACACCCGCCTTCGACATGCAGTAGGGTGCCGCGCCGGCGAGCGGGATCTTCGCGGCGGTCGACGTGATGTTGACGATCGAGCCACTGCCCTGAGTGAGCATCTGCCGCGCGAGCGCCCTGTCGGTCAGCAGAACGCCGAGTATGTTGACGTCGACGACTCGCTGGAAAGCGTCGAGCGGCATGTTCACCACATGTGTCGCGTCACCGTTGGCGACGCGCTGTTGCAGGTTGCTTGGGCCGGCAGCGGTGGCGATGCCAGCGGCCGCGACGCCGATGTCCACCCGGCCGAACTCGTCGACGGCCGCTGCGACCAGCGCGTCGCAGTCCGCCTCGCTCGTTGTGTCGGTCCGGATGTAACGGCCTTCGCGACCGGTCTCGGTCACGAGCCGAACGGTCTCCTCGGCGTCGTCGATGTCGCCGAGGATGACGTCGGCGCCCTCGCGAGCGAACCGCAGCGCTGTCGCCTGTCCGATTCCGCTCGCCGCGCCGGTGATGACGGCGACCTTGTGCCGTAGCGCATGTGCCATGCCTGCGACTCTGGCGCCACGAGGCGCTGTGAACAACGGAAGTTCGTTCGCCGCGATGTGTCGAGACATGTGTGGATTCCCATTGCCCGGCGGTCAGGGCGCGCTGAGCATGAGGTGAATGACGAATCTGCCACGTGCCGTTCACCTGGTCGGTGTCGGCGGAACGTTACGGGCTTGCTCGTCGAGCGAGCGGGCGATGCGGATGGTGTTGGACAGGGCCGAGGCGTGCGGCGCAACGACCCGGATGTTCGGCGGTGCGGAGCTGGCGCGGCTTCCCATGTATACGCCGGATGGCGACCGGAACCCCACCGCGGCGGCTCTCGCGGGACATCTGCGCCGAGCCGACGGCGTGATCATCTCGTCGCCCGGCTACCACGGCAGCATGTCCGGGCTCGTGAAGAATGCACTCGACTACGTCGAGGACCTACGTGAGGACCGGTTGCCCTACCTGACGGACCGCCCGGTGGGAGTGGTGGTCGCCGCGCACGGTTGGCAGGCAGGTGTGACCACCCTCAGCGCGCTGCGTGCGGTCGTCCACGCCCTGCGCGGCTGGGTCACACCGTATGGAGCGGTGGTGAACTCGGCGGAGACTCGGTTCGCTGATGGCACCTGCGACCCACCTGGAGTCGCCGGCCAGCTGCAGTTGGTGGCCGACGAGGTGATGCGCTTCGTGAATGGGAGGGCGCCCACATCGGAGGCGGTGAATGTGGGCACCGGACAGTATCCGTCGCTGGGCGCCCCCATCTAGCGTAAGCCAGGTCACGCCCCGGCTGAGTTCACCGACAGTGAGGAGCAACAATGTTAGGACTGCCCCCAGTAACCGCGCTTTTCGTGTTCGGCGGGTTCGTTCTCGCCGTCATTCTCTCCGTGGTGTTCGGGCTGCGCTTCTCCGACGACTCCGAGGAATGGTCGACGCTCGACGACGTTTTCACGCCGACCGGTCGCAGATCGTGAGCAACTCGACCTGAGTAACAGCTCGTGAGCAACTCAACCCAAGTAACGAGGTGATGGTCGTGTCAATGTGGACAGTGATTGCGATCGTGCTCTATCTGGGGGTCGTCGTCGCGATCGGTCTTCTCGCGACGAAACGCGTCTCGTCGATGCGTGACTATCTGGTCGCGGGCGACGGTTTGGGCCGCTGGGTCGTCTCGTTCGGCATCGTAGGTGCCATCGTCAGCGGTGCCGGTGTCCTGGGCAACGCCGGCTCCGGTTACGGGACGGGATACGCGTTGTACGTCATGACGATGGGCCTGAGCTTTCTCGGGCTCACCATGGCCTACTTCCTGTTGGCCAAGCCGATGACCGTGATCGCGCGCAGGCACCCCGTCTACACGTTGCCCGACGTACTCGCGCTCCGATACGGAGACAGCCGGGCGGTACGCATGCTCTCCGGGCTGGCCGTCGCGCTCGGTTCACTGATATATCTGGTCGTGCAGTTCGCCGCGATCGGCTACATCGGCACCACCCTCTTCGGGTGGAGTCTCGGTGTGTCGCTGCTGGTCGGCGGCGGGATCGTCGTTCTGTACTGCCTCGGCGGCGGCATCCTGGCGGCGATGTGGACGAACTTCTTTCAGCTGCTCGTGCTGAGCGTGTTCGTGGTGTTCTTCGCCGTTTACATGGTCAAGGAAGTGGGGGGTCTGTCGGGCCTGCACGAGAAGATGGCCTCGATCGACCCTGAGCTGCTACAGCCTTGGCATTCCAGCGGCACGTTCGCCTGGGAGAATGTGCTGGTTTACGCGTTCTTCGTCGGTCTGCTCGCCTACGCCGGTGTGCCACACATCAGCACGAAGTTCCTGACCATTCGCAATCTCGGCATCATTCGCTGGATCCCGTTGATCTCGTGCTTTCTGTATCTGTTCGCGGTGGCTGCGACCTGGATCGGGATGGCTTATCGGGTGCAGGCCGAAGAGGGTGTGTTACCCGCGGTGAAGAATGCGGACGCGGTGCTGCCGACGCTCATGCTCGAGATGTTCTCGCCGTTCGTGGTCGGTCTGATGATCGCGGCGGTGTTGGCGGCCGTGATGTCCACAACCGACTCCTTCATGGTGCTCAGTGGTGCCGCGGTGGTGCGTGACATCGTGAAGAACGGCTTCGGCGTGCGGCTGACGGACCGGCAGGAGATGTTGTGGACTCGCACGGTATCAGTGCTGGTGATGGTGGTCGCTGGTCTCATCGCGCTCAACCCGCCGACGTTCGTGCTGTCGTTGATGGCGGTCGCGTGGGGCGCGCTGGCGGCGATGCTCGGCCCGGTGCTCTACCTCGGCGTCCGGTGGCAGCGGGCCACTCGAGAAGGCGCGGTCGGCGCGCTAGTCACAGGCATCGCGATCGGCGGGGTGCTGGCGACGCTGAACGAGACGGTGTTCGCCGACGACCCGGTGTTCGCGCCGTGGAACATCGCCGCGATCGGGGTCGTGGCGTCGTACTTGGTCCTGGTCGTGGTTTCCCTGCTGACGAAGCCACAGCCCAGCCGGATGTTCGAGCACTTCGCCCGGTCCCGGCACCCCGCGCCGGAGGCAGTCGTCGACGCCTGAGCGAATCAGGCTTGGCACGGGTCCGGTCGCCGTTCATGGCAGGCGCCGTGCCGGCATGAGTCCGTGGACATGCAGCGCCAGCTGCATGTCCACGGCACCGGGTGGCTCACGCCAGTGGCGGCCGCCTAGCACCTGGTCGATCCGCTCGAGCCGCTGGTACAGCGTATTGATGTGGATTGCGAGCGTGCGGGCGGCGGCAGGCGGGTTTTGTCCCTGCTCGAAGTAGGACCTCACGGTCGCCAGTAGGGACGAGGAGCGCTTGGCGTCGTAATCCAGCAGGGGGCCAAGCTCGCGGGCCACCATACGATGCAGCTGCTCCGGTGACACGGCCCAGAGCACTTTCCCCACGACGCCGAGTTCGTCGATGGCCGCTCCGTGGCCATCGCGGCCAAGCGACATCAGCAGCGTGTGGCAGCGGGCGGCCGCCTGGTGGAGATCACGGATGGCGCGAGCACCGATCGCGGGACCGGCACCACCTGCCGTCACCGGCGTCCCGATCGCATGGGACAGCCTGGCGGCGACCTCGCGCGCCGTGTCCCCCGCACCGCCGTCGGATACGGGCAGCAGCGCGACTACCTGTCTGGCGTGTTCGCCCGCGAGCCCACCTTGGTTGGCGGTGACGGATCCGGCGGCGTCGAGCAGGGCAGGCACCGGCGTTCGCGCGGACAGCACCACAACCACGTGGAGCATGTCGGTCGCGAGCACCTCGAACCGGTCGGCTCGCCGCTGCAGCGATTCCCAATCCGGTTCGTGCGCTGCCAGCAGGTCCTCAACCAGCTCTCGGCGCAGGTCCTGCTCGGCGATGGACGCCTGGTGGCGCATGAGCAACAGCAGAGTGGCGGTCTGCGCGGCGCCCTCCAAGACCCGGGTTTCGGCGCCGGTGACGGGCTCCGGCCGGTCGAGCAGCAGCCGTCCGTAGGTGTGGCCGCCTGCCCGTAACGGGACCACCGCGGCGTGCCCGTCGGCCGCGCCGCCATGTCCATCTATATCCAGGGTCGCAACGCCGCCGAGTATCTCGCCCAACGTGGTGCGGAGCTGGTCGAAGTCCGCCCGGGTAAGCGCGAGTGGCAGCAGCCGCTCATGGGCCGAGCCGGCTAGTTCGAGTGCCTGTCTGCGAGCCGAGAGCTGGTCGTTTACGTCCCGCAAATTCTGGGTTGTGCCGCGCACCTGGTCGTAGAGCCGCGCGTTCTCGATCACGATCGCTGCGTGTTGAGCCAGTGAGGACAGCACGGCGATCTCCGGCTGATCGAATACGCGTTCCTGCCGGTCAGCGGCGAGCAGCGTACCGACGACCCTGTGCCCGAGTTTCATCGGCGCGCCCGCGATGCTGATGATGCCGTCCGCGCCGACCGCCTTGGCGACCGCGGGATCCCGCTCGATGCGCGGGTCGGCGAGGTAGTTGCTGGTGGCGACCGGTTGTCCGGTCTGGATCACCCCGCCGCCGATGCCGCAGCCTGGTGCTTGCCTTACTGAGCGGATGGCCGGCGTGATAGTGCCTGAGGTGACCCGCATGTAGGCGTCGCCTGTCTGCTCGTCCACGAGTGCGATGTAGGTCGAATCCGTCGCGAGCAGGCGGCGGGCTCGGTGCACGATGGCGGTCAGCACCTCGTCGACGTCGCGGAGTGAGGTCAGGTCGCGCGCTGTTTCGTATAGCGCCTGCATCCCACGCTCGCGTCGCTCGCGGTGGGCGAGCACCCCGGCCACCTGTCGCGCATGGTCGACGGCCCGCACCAGCAGCGCGCGCTCCGTTCCGGTCGTGGCGCGCGCCCGCCGCTCGAGTGCGTCGAACTCCGCCGCGGGCGCCTCGTCGGCGAGCAGCTGGATGAGCGAGCCGAGTACGTCCACCGGTTCGTCGGTTGTTGGTGACGATTCCGTGTGGGTGGTCATGTGGCCACCTGCGTTCGTGTCGGCATCTGGTCAAGCACACGGCGGAGCTGGAGCGCGATCTGCATGGTCAGCGACGCGGATGGCTCGCGCCAGTCCCGGTGCCCGAGTACCTGGTCGACGCGGTCCAGCCGCTGGTACACGGTGTTCGGGTGCACGCGCAGGGCGCGGGCGGCCGCGCGCGGGTTCCGGCCTGCCGCGAAGTAGGCGTCCAGGGTCTCGGTCAGGAGCGTGCCGTGCTGCGTGTCGTACTCGGTGATCGGTCCGACGGTGTCGTCGACGAGCTGGCGTGCCTCTTCCCGTGACGTGCCGTCGAACACGAGGCCGAGTGCGCCGAGGTCCGCCATGCTCGCTTCGGTACCGTCGCGGCTGAGCGCTAGCAGCAGCTCGTGACATCGTCGCGCCTCGCGATGTGCCGCGCGCACGGCGGGCGCGGAGGTCGCGGGGCCGGCCACCCCCATCGTGATCCGCCCGGCGAGCGCACGTTCGAGATGTTCGCGCACACTTCTGGCCGCGGAGTCATCTGCGCGGGGTAGCACGAGGACGGCATGCCCGCTATGCTCCGTTGCTACCCCGCTGCGCGCGGCCGCGAAGTCCGCGACAGCTCGCAGCAGCCGTCGCCTGGTCGTGCCGGTAACGGACAGCACGAGCACCGTGTGCGGCACGGTGAAATCGATCGCGGCTGACTGGTCGGCGCGTCGTCGAAGCGCCGACCAGTCCGGTTCCCGCTCAGCGAGTAGCTCGTCCACGAACTGGCCGCGCACCTGCTGCGCCGCTTCCGCCGCCTGGCGCTCCACAAGCAGCAGTAGCGCCGCGGTCTGGGCCGAGCGTTCCAGTATGCGCACATCGGTGTCGACGGGCTCGGCGGGAGGGGCGAAGAGCAGGTGACCGAACGGCTCGGATCCCGCCTGTACCGGCACGGCCCATATCGAAGGACCGCTATCTGGCGGCGGTCCGAGGCGGCGCGCACCGCCCGGTCTGGTAGGCGGTGGCAGTTCGGCGAGCTGCTGGCACGCTGCCGGGAGCCGGCTCAGCGGCGCTTCGTGCCCGTGTGGGGCGGCGGATGCGAGCGGCGTCCCCTCCGGCCGGACCGCGACCACCGCGCCGCCGAGGATTCCCGCCACCGCTTCGACCAGCTCAGCCAGATCCGCCTGCCGCAGCACCATGGTCATCAAGCGCTCGTGCGCGGCCGCTGTCTGTTCGAGGGCGTGATTGCGCCTGGTGAGCTGCTCGTTGGCGGCGCCCAGCTTTTCGGCGGTGATCTCGGCCTCGCCGAACAGGCGAGCGTTCTCGAGCACGATCGCAGCGTGATCGGCCAATGAGCAGAGCAGGTCCACCTCGGACTGCTCGAAGGCCCGCTCGTCGCGGTTCGCGCCGAAGAGCACGCCGATCACGTCGTCGCCTGCGCGCAGCGGCGCCCCAAGGACGCTGACGATGCCGTCCTCGGCGACGGCGGCCGAGACCGCCGGTTCGCGCTTGATAGTGGTATCGCGCTGGTAGTTCGCGGTGGCGTAGGGCCTGCCTGTCTGTACGACGCGGCCACCGACGCCGCTGCCCGGCGGTTGCCGCAGCGACTCGATCGGACGGCTGACCGTGCCAAGCGTGACACGCATGCGCACGTCACCGGCCGCGGGGTCGACCAGCGCGAGATAGGCGGCATCGGTGCCGAGCAGCTGGCGCGCCCTGGCCGCGATCGCGTCCAGCGCTCTGTCCACCTCGCGCAGCGAGGCCAGGTCGCCGGCGGTGTCGAGCAGAGCCTGCATCTCCCGCTCGCGGCGTTTCCGGTCGGCAAGCAGCCTGCGGATCCGGCCCGCCCGTGCCAGCGCCGCGACCTCGCGGTCGCCGGTGACCTCGTCGCCGAGCTGGTCGAAGAGCTCTGGGGGAGCCTCCTCGGCGAGCAGTTCCAGCAAGCGGGCCAGGTAACGCCGTGTCCTGGTCGCACCCTCGTTGGTGTCCATGCCATCACCTCGCACCGCAGGCCATAGTGACAACCGACTGCCTCGGCCGTCGAGGGCTCGCCGATACCTGTGGGCTCCGCCCACAGGGGCAGCGGGCGGTATGTGCGGCGTTCCGTTGTCGAGCACATGGCCGCGAACGGAGAGTGATCCCACGAGCTGACCAATCCTGACAGCGAGGGGACGGTGCGAGAGCGGTGAAGTTCCACTGGTTCGCGGAGGTGACCCACGGTGACCTACCTGCGGAGTTTCCACCACCGGGCGAGGGCGGCTGGGTGGACAGCCCAGTCGAGCTGGCCGACCCGGCTACCGTGGGTGAGACATATCGGATGTTCCTGCGGCTGATGCAGCAGGCGGATCGGGACGGTTTCGACGGGCTCGCGGTGAACGAGCACCACCAAACGCCCTTCGCGATGACGCCGTCGCCGAACCTGCTCGCTGCGACGCTCGCCGGATCCACCGAGAACGCGGCGATCCTGGTGATCGGTGATTCACTCGCGCTCTACAACCCACCGATCCGCGTCGCGGAGGAGATGGCCTTTCTCGACTGTCTCTCCGAGGGACGACTCATCGCCGGGTTCGTGTTCGGCACACCGATGGACACCACGTTCGCCTACGGCCGCATTCCGGCAGAGGTGCGCGACCGCTTCCACGAGGCGCGTGAGCTGGTATTGCGGGCATGGCGGGAGCGTGAGCCGTTTGCCTTCAATGGCCGGTTCACGCAGTTGCGGTACGTCAACCTCTGGCCACGACCGGTGCAGGCGCTTCCACCGATCTGGGTGCCCGGCTCCAACAGCGTCGAGACCTGGGAGCTGGTGACACAGCAGAACTACTGCTACGGGCACCTGTCGTTCTCCGGATTCCGGGCCGCCAAACCGATCGTCGACGGGTACTGGGACTACGTGGCCGACCAGGACGGGGACCTGAACCCGCACCGGATGGCGTTCACCCAACTGGTCTGCGTGGCCGACAGCGACGCCGAGGCCGAACGCAAGTACGCCGACGCCGTGCGGTACTTCCAGCGGGTCCGTGATCCCGCGAAGCGGTTTGCGGTGCCACCGGGGTTTAACTCACGCCAGTCTCTGGCTGGGATGCTCAAGCGGACCACCGATCCGGCCGCCGCGGAGGACAAGCGGCGGGCCGCCAGCGGCGAGATGAGTTT
>WHUD01000140.1 GCA_009377385.1 Actinophytocola sp. | reverse complement strand
CGTCGGCGCGGATCACGTGACGTCCGAACACGCCCCCCGCATCGCGCACACCCGCGGCTGGTCGACACCCGATCTACTGAAGATCCGCGCGGGTGACGCCAGCGACGCGCCGGACGCCGTCGTTTATCCGGGCTCACACGACGAGGTGCTCGCCGTGCTGGAAGTCTGCTCGCGGCTGCGGGTCGCCGTGGTGCCGTACAGCGGTGGGACGTCGGTGGTCGGTGGCCTCGCCCCGGCGCGTGATTGGTTCGCCGGGGTGATCGCGCTGGACATGGGACGGCTGAACCAGCTCGTCGACGTCGATCCGGTGTCGCGGACGGCGACGTTGCAGTCCGGCGTGCGCGGGCCGGATGCGGAGCGGCTGTTGCGGGAGCACGGCTTCACGCTGGGGCACTTCCCGCAGTCCTACGAGGGCGCGAGCATCGGCGGGTACGCGGCGGCGCGCTCGGCGGGGCAGGCGTCGGCCGGGTTCGGACGGTTCGACGAGATGGTCGTCGGTTTGGAGCTCGCGACCCCGCGAGGCGCGATATCCCTTGGCAGCGCGCCGATGTCGGCGGCGGGTCCCGACCTGCGGCAGCTCGTGCTCGGTTCGGAGGGCACACTCGGCGTGATCACGTCGGTGACCGTGCGGGTGCGGCCGGTGCCGGAGCAGCGGGTGTACGAGGGTTGGCGGTTCGAGTCGTCCAGCGAGGGCGCGGCGGCGTTGCGCGCGCTGGCGCAGGACGGTCCACTCCCGACGGTCGCGCGACTGTCCGACGAGGCGGAGACGGCGGTGAATCTTGCCGACCCCGGCGCAGCGTTGTCCGGTGGTCCTGGCGGATGCCTCGCGATCGTCGGGTACGAGGGCACGGCTGCCGACGTCACGGCGCGGCGCGCAGCGGCGACCGCGTCGCTGACGGCGTCTGGCGGCACCGCGCTGGGCACGGAGCCTGGCGAGAAGTGGCGCACCGGGCGGTATCGCGCGCCGTACCTGCGGGATCCGTTGCTTGACGCCGGTGTGCTGGTTGAGACGCTTGAGACGGTGACCTTCTGGTCCAATCTGGACACTCTTCGGGGTGCAGTCAGCTCGGCGATCACCGGCGCGCTCGGTGAGCAAGGCGTGCAGGGTCTGGTGCTGTGCCACATCTCGCACGTCTACGAGACCGGCGCGTCGCTGTACTTCACCGTGGTGTGCGCGCAGACCGACGACCCACTTGGTGAGTGGCGGCGTGCGAAGGAGGCCGCGAACCGGGCGATCCGGGAATGCGGTGCGGCGATCAGCCACCACCACGGTGTCGGCACCGACCATCGGGACACCTACGGCGAGGAGATCGGTCCGTTGGCGTCGGACGTGCTGCGGGACGTTAAGCGCACCCTCGACCCGGCGGGCATCCTCAACCCCGGCGTGCTGATCCCGGCGGCGTCCTGATGCGGTCGTTCACCGCGCTGGTCAATCCGATCGCTGGCGGCGGGCACGCGTTGCGGGTGTGGGAGCCGATTGCGGCGGCGCTGTCGTCGGCCGGTGCTCGGACGCGGGTGGTCAAGACGACTGACGCCGCGCACGCTGCTTCCGCCGCCGCCGAGGCTGCTCGCGCCGGGGATGTCGTGGTCGCCGTCGGTGGCGACGGTCTCGTACGCGACGCCG
Source organism: Actinophytocola sp. (assembly GCA_009377385.1). GTDB lineage: Bacteria > Actinomycetota > Actinomycetes > Mycobacteriales > Pseudonocardiaceae > Haloechinothrix_A. The sequence goes on along the minus strand of WHUD01000140.1, from coordinate 10,647 downwards.
CCGGTGGTGTGGTCGACGCGGGCGGTGTGCTCGGCGTCGTCCCCGCTGGCAGGGGCAACGACCTTGGCAGGACGCTCGGGCTCCCCGCTGGTGACGCGGAGTTGGCGCGGCTGCTGCTCTCCGGCGACGTCCGCGCCATCGACGTCCTCGACGCGGACGGCGTCGTCGTCCCCGGCAACGTCTACGTCGGCGTCGATTCGATGTCCACGCGGATCATCAACGACACCCGGTGGCTGCCAGCGCTGCTGGCGTACCGGCTGGCGCCAGTACGGGCGATCCTGCGGTGGCGCTCGCCGACGTTCACGGTGACCACGGACGGCGACGCGCGGACGGTGCGGGCGCACTCCGTAGTGGTGGCGAACTCCGGGGCGTATGGTCACGGGCTGCGGATCGTGCCGCCAGCGGTGCTGGACGACGGCGCGCTCGACGTGCTGACCGTCGGCGCCGGGCCACGGCGGGATCTGGTGAAGTTCATGCGGGAGGCGAAGACGGGCGAGCACGTCCGGCGTGCGGAGGTCACCCTCACCACCGGGCGTTCGGTGACCATCGACGCGGACGCCGACCTCCCGGTCGGCGCCGACGGCGACGAGATCGGCACCCTCCCGGTGACCGTCCGCCTCCGCCCCGGCGCCCTCCGCCTGCTCGCCCCACCGCCCGCCGCCTGACGCCGTGTCCCCCGCTCCGGACGTTGTGTTCGCCGTTCCCGACGCCGTGTTCCCCGCTCCCGACGCCGTGTTCCCCGCTCCCGACGCCGTGTTCCCCGCTCCGGACGCCGTGTTCCCCGTTCCCGACGTTGTGTTCATCGTTCCGGCCGCGACGCTGCCGCAAGGTGACACCGAGTCGTGCGTAGGAGCGTCGCGTCGCAGAGCGGGGCACCCAACAGGCATCACAGAGCGCGGCGCCCAGGCAGGCGCGCAGACTGCCCGGCATGTAACGCCGACGAAAACGCTTACGCACGCTCGAATTCCGCACGGACTCCGAGCAAACGCACCGCACGAGACGGCTCGAACCGCCCGAGCACGTCGAGGGCTGCTCGCTCGATGTCCACCGCGTCGGACGTCGGCATTGGCAGCGTCATGCTGTGCGACTGCGTCTCGAACGGCGCAAACCGCACCTTCACCGCGACCCGCGCCGCTGGCCTGCCCTCCGCGACGACGTCCTCAGCCACCCGGCGCGCAAGCACGACGATCTCGCGTTCGACGTCGGCCCTCGCGGTGAGGTTCTGCTGGAACGTCGTCTCCCTGCTGCGCGAGCGCGCGACGTACGGAGTCGCGGACACCTCCGTCTCTCCCCTGCCCTGCGCGAGGTACCAGATCCACGGCCCCATCGTCGGCCCGAACCGTTCGGCCAGCGCGTGCCGGTCGGCCGCTGCCAGCTCGGCGACCGTCGTGATGCCCATGGCGGCCAGCTTCTTCGCCGTCTTGCCACCGACGCCGAGCAGCGCGTCGGGCGGCAGACCGGCCATCACGTCGTACCAGTTGTCCTTGGTCAGCCGGAAGACACCGGCAGGCTTGCCGAAGTCGGTGGCCAACTTCGCACGCAGCCGGTTGTCCCCGATGCCCACCGAGCAGTCCAACTCGGTCGCTGCCCGCACGGCACGCCGGATCTCGGCGGCGAACGCCTCCGGGTCGTCCGTCTCGGCGCCGAGGTACGCCTCGTCCCAGCCGAGCACCTCCACCGGCACCCCCAACTCCCGCAAGGTGTCCATGACCTGTTGCGACACCGCGTTGTAGACGTCGGCGTCCACCGGGAGGAACACTGCGTCAGGGCAGCGCTTGGCCGCAGTACGCAGCGGCATGCCCGAGCGCACCCCGAACTCCCGCGCCTCGTACGAGGCCGTCGACACGACCGCCCGCTGCGCGGGATCGCCCTGTCCTCCGACGATCACCGGTTTCCCGCGCAGCTCAGGACGCCGCAGCAACTCCACCGCCGCGAGGAACTGATCCAGATCAACGTGCAGCACCCACCACGCCACAACCGACAGTGTGCCGCACGCCACCGACAACGTGGTGCGGGTCGCGACGACTCGCACCCCTTCTGACCAGCGTTCCACCGCGCTGACCTGCGCGGAGAGTTCTTGGTTACGCCGCAGAAACGCGCGGGAATCGGCTCGGACACGTGCCCGCTCGACGATCCCCGGGGAGTCGTCGACAGGAGGTAGCCGATGACGGCGGTGCTCACCGAGCCGACCGAACAGTCAACCGGCCAGCAGCCACGCCAGCGGCGTGGCTGGATCGACGTCTGGGAGCCGGAGAACCCGACGTTCTGGCAGCGCACCGGACGTCGCATCGCCTGGCGCAACCTCGGCGTCGGCGTGGTGGCCGAGCACCTGGCGTTCAACGTGTGGCTGCTGATGAGCGTGGTCGTCGTGAGCCTGAACGACGTCGGCTTCGCGTTCACGACAAGCGAGATGTTCCTGCTGGTCATCGTGCCGAACCTGGTCGGCGCCGTGCTGCGGGTGCCGTACACGTTCGCGCTGCCGAAGTTCGGCGGCAGAGCGTGGACGACGATCGCGACGTCGGTGCTGCTTGTGCCGTGCGCGATGCTCGCATACGCGGTGACCAGCGGCGCGCCGTACTTGTTCTTCGTGCTGACGTCTGCGGTGATGGGTCTCGGCGGCGCGACGTTCTCGTCGTCGATGGCGAACATGTCGTTCTTCTTCCCCGACCGCGAGAAGGGGCTGGCACTCGGCCTGAACGCGGCTGGCGGCAACATCGGCGCCGCCGTCGCGCAGCTCGTGGTACCCCTGGTGGTCACGCTCGGCACCGGCATCAACCTGGCGTACGCGGCACTGCTGTGGATGCCGCTGATCATTATCTCGGCGGCATGCGCGTGGCTGTTCATGGACAGCTTGACCACGGCGAAACCGGACGGCTCGTCGTACCGGGCCGCGCTGCGCACCAAGCACACCTGGATCGCGTCGCTGCTCTACGTGGGCGCCTTCGGGTCGTTCATCGGGTTCTCGTTCGCGTTTCCGCTGCTCATCGGCACCAGCTTCGCCGAGTACGAGCGCTACATCGGGCTCGCATTCCTCGGCGCGCTGATCAGCGCGCTGTGCCGCCCGATCGGTGGGTGGCTCGCCGACCGCTACAGCGGCGCGCGGATTACCCTGCTCGCGTTCGCCGGGATGGCGGTTGGCGCGGCGTCCACGCTTGTCGGCGTCACCAAGCACGACTTCGGGTTGTTCTTCTGCTCGTTCATCGCACTGTTCGTGCTCACCGGGATCGGCAACGGCGCCATCTACCGGATGATCCCATCGATCTTCACCGCGCGGGCGCGGGAGCGAGCGGCCGACGTCGGCGCGGCCAAGCGGCAGGCGGCCGCCGTCGTCGGGCTGACGGGCGCGGTTGGCGCCATCGGCGGGGTCATGGTGAACCTGGTGTTCCGGTTCGCCCTGTCGAACGGCGGATCACTCGTGCCCGCGCTGGCTGTCTTCATCGGCTTCTACGGCGTCTGCATCACCGTGACCTGGTGGTTCTACCTGCGCTCGCGATTCGCGATCGAGCGGGCGCCGAACCTCGCGTACGCGTCGGTTTGATGAGCGAAATCCGCCCGTGACGAGCGCGGAAAACCTGGCACACTGCTGGGCGTGATGGAAAGCGCGCGAGAAGACCTGGCCCTGCTCAGGCAGGACCGATCGGGCTGGCAGGAGCTGTGTTTCGACGAGGCGGTCGGTGCCGACGGTTACGCTTACGACACGGCGATGGCGCGGCGGGCGAAGGCGCTGTGGGCGTTGCAGTACGACCGCAGGGCGGAGGATCATGGCCTGCTGCGACACATCGCGGAGCAGGAGGCGGTGTGCCGGAGGAAGGCGCCGCTCGCCGGGCTGAGCGACGAGGCGCGGTTGGCCGGGTTCCTGCTCGCCGAACATGGCGAAGTCGAGGACGTCTGGACGCAGTGGGCGATCAAGCGCGCGAACTTCGACACGTCCACCGGTTACGACGTCGAGCACCTGCTCGCGGCCGGGGTGACTGCCACGATCGAGTACGTCCGCACGAGCGAGCACGAGGACAAGGACGCACTGCTGAAGCAGGTGCTCGACCGGCGTGGCGAGCCGGTCGTGACCGAGGACGAGCTGGCGACGTGGTTCGAGCGAACGAGTGAACACTTCCCCGCCGATCCGGACGCCGAGGACCCGCTGACCTGGGTGGAGCGCGCCCGGCTTGTCGGGGACATCGACGCCGCGCGGGAGTACCTTGCGCGGTGGGCCGATGGCCGTACGCGGGACCAGTCGACGTTGAGCCAACTGCGATACAACCAGAGCGCGCTCGGCGACTTCGCTGCGGCGGCAGAGACGCAGGAGGAGTACCTGTCACTGCTGAGCGCGCCGCGCGACCTCGCAGTCAACTGGTGCACGCTCGCGGAGTACCGGCGCAAGGCCGGCCAGCACGAGGCAGCGCTCGCGGCGTTGCGGAAATGCGGGCGCGTCATCGGCGCGGTGCCCAACTGGCAGCACTACTCAATGGGCAGGACGTACGTGAAAGAGCTGGTGCTGCTCGCGCTGGCGGCCGACGTCCGGCTCGCCAGCGAGGTGTTCGCCGAGGCAGACGGCGTTGCCTCCACTGTACCCCGACTGCCTGCGACGATGCTCGCCGCGACGGCCGAGGCCGCCGAACGCACCGGACACCACCTCCGTGCGGAGCACTACCGGGAGCGGCTGGCGCAGGAGCGGGAACAGGCGGGCGCGGAGGCCGATCGCTCGCGCGGGTGACGGCAGTGCCGTGAAGGGCGTCCTATGGGAGTCTGGCGCCCGTAAGATGACCTTCACGACCGGTCACGACACTACGGACGTCCGGAACGAGTCACACGCGGGCGGGAGCGCGCCACACGGCGTCTTGGACGGAGAACACGACGTCATGGGCAGGGAGGAGCAGCGTGCCGATCTTCATCTCGCGCGTGCTCGCGCGCATCGGGTTCCTGCACAGCTGGGCGACACCCGTGGTCGTGTCGGTGTTCGTCTTCGTCACGGCGTGGCCGCTCATGGTGCTCACGGAGGGTCAGGACAACCCGCTGGTCGACCCGGCGAACTACTGGTGGTGGTTCGTCGTCACGGCGGCCACCGTCGGCTACGGCGACCTCTACCCGGAGACCGCGGGCGGTCACGTGGTCGGGACCTACGTCATCGTCGGCGGCATCGCGACGCTGACCACCATCTTCACCAAGCTCGCGACCATCCTCGAAACCGCAAGGGGGCGTCACATGCAGGGCGCGATCACCATCAGCGCGACCGGCCACGTGGTGCTGCTCGGCTACACCCCTGGGCGCACCGAACGCATCGCCGACGAGGTGCGCGCCGACCGGGGCGAGGAGCTCGTGCTGTGCGCCTGGTCCGACACCACCAGCCACCCGATGCCCGATCGTGACGTCGCGTTCGTGCGGGGCGACCTGACCGATGCCGACGTGCTGCGCAGGGCAGGCACGCACCGGGCGTCCGCCGTACTTGTTGACGTCCGCGATGACAACGAGGCGCTAGCCGTCACCCTGACGGTGCGTCGTGTTCAGCCGGACGCGCCCGTCGTGGTGGCGCTGCGCGACATGGCACGGGCCGAGCAGATCGGCTACATCGATGAGCGCATCAGCTGCGTACAGTGGCACACCCCGCGCATGGTCACCGAGGAGCTGGAGTCGCCCGGTATCACCGAGGTCTACGCCGAACTGCTCACCCACGGCGGTACCAACACGTACTCGGTGACGTTGCCGGAGTCGGCGGGCGCGATGCGGGTCGGCGACTGCCAGCGCATCATCGGCGAGCAGTACGGCGCCACCGTCCTGGCCGCCCGCTCCGACGGCGAGCTACTGGTCAACCCCGGCTGGGACGACGAGCTCGCGCCTGGCGCCACGCTGTACTACATGGCCGCGCAACGCATCGAAGCCGACCGTTTCGCCGCGTCGGTACGGACCGGCGCATGACCGACGCCCCCATGCTGATCGCCGGAGCGGGAATCGGCGGGCTCGCGCTGGCCACCGCGCTGCGACGTCACGGCAGGAAGGCACTGCTGCTCGAGGAGCGCGACGACCTCAGCGAGACGGGCGCAGGCATCACGCTGTGGCCGAACGCCGGTGGCTGCGGCGGTTGCCGCCAACCGCGATCGACGCAGCACTCGGCGAGCCGATGGTGGCGATACACCGGGGAACGCTGCTGGACATCCTCGCCACCGGCGCAGGCGCCACCGGCGCCGCGACCACCGTCCGCACCAGCGCCGCCGTGCGCGACGTCCGGGAGCACGCCGACGGCGTCACCGTCACTGTCGCGGACGGCACCAGCCTCACCGCGCCCGGACTGGTCCACGACCGGAGCGTGCCCCGGCGCTGGGCGTCCGGCAGGGTCGCCCGGTTCGACGCGACCCGCCGCAGGACGGTCACGCACATCGTGCGGCAGTCGGCGCTGACCGGCGCTGCCATCCACGCGCGGTGGCCGCTCGGCGCCGCGACGCGGGCCGTCGCGCGGCACCTGCCGGAGCGGCTGCTGCTGCGGCAACTGGCAGCCGTCGCAGGCACAACGGCATACCGCCCAGCACCCCGCTGAACTGGGGATTTCGCAGCGCAGCAAGGCCCCCACCCGCCGATCACGCGGCGTCGTCACCTGAAGTCGTCCTCTGTGTGCTGTAGGGGGCCGCGTCGAGCATAGGCACGACATCGTCGCGAGTCAGCAGCACGACTGCACCGCCGAGGAAAGGCAGCAGGTATGCCGGTCGCACATTCCGCCTTGGACGTCACCGCGACAGGATCGACCGGAAGGACGTGACCGTGGGCAGCCACGCGCGAACCGAGCCGTCAGCCGTCATCGAGGCGCCGAGCCGACCCGCGATCAGCGGCGCGAACCTGCTCATCAACGCCATGGAGGACGCGGGCGTCGAGATCGTCTTCGGGATCCCCGGTGGCGCGATCCTGCCAGCATACGACCCGCTCATGGACTCGACGTCGATGCGGCACGTGCTGGTCAGGCACGAGCAGGGTGCAGGCCACGCCGCTGCTGGCTACGCGCAGAGCACCGGCAAGGTCGGGGTGTGCATGGCGACGTCGGGCCCTGGCGCGACGAACCTTGTCACCCCACTGGCGGATGCCTACATGGACTCGGTGCCGGTCGTCGCGATCACCGGGCAGGTCGCGCAGGCCGTGATGGGCACGCAGGCGTTCCAGGAAGCGGACACCTGCGCGATCACGAAGCCGATCACCAAGCGGAACTACCTTGTCACCGATGCCGCCGACATCCCGCGCGTGATCGCGGACGCCTTCTACGAGGCGGCCAACGGGCGGCCGGGCCCGGTGCTGGTGGACATTCCCAAGGACGCCTTGCAGGCCAAGGTGGTGCCGACGCCGACGTCGCAACGGGCGCGGCCGGCGCGGCGGGTGCACGACAGGCAGCTGCGGGAGGCGGCACGGCTGATCCGCACCGCGCGGCAGCCGGTGCTCTACGTCGGCGGCGGCGTGCTCAAGGCGCGGGCTGCGGCGCAGCTCAAGACGTTGGCAGAGCTGACAGGCATCCCGGTGGTGACGACACTGATGGCGCGCGGGCGTTCCCCAACTCGCATCCGCAGCACCTTGGCATGCCTGGCATGCACGGCACGGTCACCGCGGTCGCTGCGATGCAGCGGGCCGATCTGCTGATCGCGCTTGGCACCCGGTTCGACGACCGGGTCACCGGCAAAATCAGCTCGTTCGCGCCGGACGCCACGGTGGTGCACGCCGACATCGATCCCAGAGAGATCTCGAAGAACCGCACTGCGGACGTCCCGCTGATCGGCGACTGCCGGGAGATCATCGCGGAGCTGGTCGCCGCGACGCGCATCGAGCTGCGCACATCGGGCGCTGCCGACTACGCCGCGTGGTGGAAGCGCATCGACGGCTGGCGCGAGAACTATCCGCTCGGCTACACCTGGCCAGGGGACGGCGGACTCGCGCCGCAGTACGTAATCGAGCGGATCGGCGCGCTTGCCGACCCGGACACCCGCTACGTCTCCGGGGTCGGCCAGCACCAGATGTGGGCGGCACAGTTCCTCCGCTTCGAGCACCCCGGCACCTGGGTGAACTCCGGCGGTCTCGGCACCATGGGCTTCGCCGTGCCCGCCGCGATGGGCGTCAAACTGGCCTACCCGGACACACTCGTCTGGGCGATCGACGGCGACGGCTCGTTCCAGATGACCAACCAGGAGCTGGTGACCTGCGCCGTCGAAGACGTCCCGATCAAGGTCGCGATAATCAACAACGGCTCGCTCGGCAAGGTCCGGCAGTGGCAGCACCTGTTCTACGGCGAGCGCTACTCCAACACCGACCTCGACGTCCGGCGGATTCCCGACGTCGTGCTGCTCGCGGAGTCGATGGGGTGCGCCGGGCTGCGTTGCGACAGCAAGACGGACGTCGACGCCGTGATCAAGAAGGCGCTTGACATCAACGACCGTCCGGTGGTGATCGACTTCGTCGTCGCAAAGGAGGCGCTGGTGTGGCCGATGGTGGCCGCGGGGACAAGCAACGACGAGATCATGGCCGCCCGCGACATGCGGCCGCTGTTCGACGGCGACGACTGACGCACGAAGCGGCGGGGCGGGTCGCCGTTGACCCGCCCCGCCGTGTACTACGTGCCGTTACGCGCAGGCGCTCTCGTCGAAGTCGGCGATGGCTTCGCCGATGATGACGTCACCAAGCGGTGAACCCTCGAAGAACAGCGCACGCCTGGTCAGCTCGTTACCGGAGTCTTCCTCCCAGTTGAGGAACACCGTGCCGAGCGGACCGAGCGGGATCTCGGTGAACGACTCATCCTCAGGGGTGGCCGGGTCGTCCTGCGGGATCGTCGCTTCGTTGCCGTTGATGTTGAGACCAACGACCTCGGACTCGCCGTCCAGCACCGGCTGACCGTTGTCGCAGCGGCCGGTCGCGCTGGCATTCAGCACACCAACCCGCAGGATCTCCGCACCGGTCGGGTCCTTGATGATCACGTTGACGACGCCTGCTTCGGCGTCGGCTCCGTTGTCATCCGAGGTTTCGGCATGTGCGGCCTTGATGGTCAGCGTTCCGGGCGGGCCGGAGATTTGGTCACCGGTGTTGATCAGTGACGCGTCCTCGTCCGCACAGGGGTCCTTGGCGTCGTTGGCCACGAACGGCTCGAACGGGTCACCAATGATCGGCGCTAGCGGGCTACCGTCGACGCGCAGTGCGCTCGCGCGGCAGCTGAAGCCACCGTCGCCGCCACCACCGTTGGACTCGTCGTCGTCACGCGGGTCGTACGAATCCGGGTTGGTCGCGTCACCATCGGTGTGGCACTCCGGGTCATCCGTGTCGACCTTGCCGTCACCGTCGTTGTCGACACCGTCCGAGCACTCCGGGTTGGGCGACTCACTGTCGTCCTCTTCGCTGTCACAGCCCGGGTCGTCCGGGTAGTCGGTCCACCCGTCCTTGTCGTTGTCGACACCGTCAGAGCACTCGGGCGTGGTCGGGTCATCCGACTCGTCGTTGTCCTCAGGCGAGTCACAACCCGGGTCCTCGGGGTAATCGATCTTCTTGTCCCCGTCGTTGTCGACACCGTCGGAACACTCCGGTTGCTCGCCACCGCCGTCGCAGGTGAACTCCTCGACGGTCTGGCCGGACTTGACGATGGCCTTCGTCTTCTCGTCGCCTGGGCCCTCGTCGATCGAGTAGTCCGGGCTGTTGACGGATTCGTCCTTCACCACTCGTCCGTCGGCGTAGTGCAGCTCGACGTACGAGATGTCCTTTGGTTTGCCGTCCGGCTTCTCGGCATGAGCCTCGAAGTCGCGACACTCGTCACTGAACTGACCGGTGATCACGGCGTTGCTATTGCTCGAGTTGGACGAGCCAGCGAACGCAACAGCACCGGACACGGTCAGCGCGAACGCTGAAAGACACGCCAACATGACGTAGCGTCTCTTCCCCATGTCAAACGGGGCTTTCATAGTCGTCCTCCAGAACTCTGCTGGTGCAAACGTCGTGGCCCCCCCCCGACAGCCTCTATGACTGGCCACGCTGTTACGTCGACAGCGGAGTACTGAAAGTTACGAAGTTTGGAGTATTGATTTCACTTGTTTCGTCTATGACTCATTACGCCTCTTGCACTAATAATCACTTACGACCGCCATACGTCCTTTATCGCGGTGTTCGGAACCACCGCTTGAAAGTTGTCCACCTGAGATGGCTACGCGTCGTGGGAGTTTCGCGCGACTGGTCAGCGTGAGCAGGGCACGCCGTGTGCGACCCAGTCCCGGATCCGCGCGGCGGCCTTGTCCGCGATGAGGTGGCTCTCGGGACGGGCGACCAACTCGCTGAGCGCGAACATGTCGAGCACGTGGCCGAGGTACGCCCAGTTCTCGTCGAGTTCCAGTTCGGCGGGAAGGTGCTCGGCGAACGCGGCGCGGAACCCGGCGAGGAAGCCGTCCGGGTAGTCGTCACCGAACCGGGTCATGTTCCCGGCATCGCCGTACGGGCAGCCCGAGTAGCTGAACTCCCAGTCGAGCACCGCCGTGACGCCCCAGCCGCTGTCGGTGCGCCCGACCTCGCTGCCCAGTGCGGCTGCGATGTCGCGGACCTCCCTCGCGTGCACCGCACCAGGCTACGGCTGACCACCGACAAGGCTCGTGCCATCGCGTGACGGCGGCCGCCGGCGGTCTCGGCCTGCTGCTGGTGCAGCTCGCCAGCGCC
>WHUD01000013.1 GCA_009377385.1 Actinophytocola sp. | reverse complement strand
CAGTTCGTCGCCGACCAGCTGGACCACGTCTCGCTGTCCTTCCTTGTCGAGGAACTGGACATCCGCAGGGGAGGCGTGGCAGCCAACATCTCCTTCGCGCTGGGTCGCATGGGACTCTCACCGATCCTGGTCGGCGCCGTCGGCCACGACTTCGGTGACTACCGCTCGTGGCTTGACCGGCACGGTGTCGACACCAAGTCGGTGCACGTGTCCGAAGACAAGCACACGGCGCGGTTCCTGTGCACGACAGACCAGACGCAGAACCAGATCGCCTCCTTCTACGCGGGCGCGATGAGCGAGGCCCGTGAGATCGAGCTGCAGACCGTCGCCGACCGCGTCGGCCAGCTCGACCTCGTCGTCGTCGCGCCGAACGACCCGGAGGCCATGCTGCGACACACCGAGGAGTGCAGGCAGCGCGGCCTCACCTTCGCCGCCGACATCTCGCAGCAGCTCGCGATCATGCCGGGCGAGGACGTCCGCAAGCTGGTCGACGGCGCGTCCTACCTGTTCACAAACGAGTACGAGAGCTCGCTGCTGCTCAAGCACACCGGCTGGACAACGGACGAGGTGCTGGACCGGGTCGGCAGCTGGGTCACCACCTACGGCGGCCATGGTGTGCGCATCGAGAGCAAGCACCACGAGCCGGTGCAGGTCAAGGCCGTGCCCGGCGTCGATGTGGTGGAGCCGACCGGTGTCGGTGACGCCTTCCGCGCCGGCTTCCTGTGGGGCCTGAGCTGGAACCTCAGCATGGAGCGCGCCGCGCAGGCGGGCTGCGTGCTGGCGAGCATCGTGCTGGAGACCGTCGGCCCGCAGGAGTACCCGCTCGACCGCGCGGATTTCTCCGATCGTGCCGCTCGTGCCTATGGCAATGACGTTGCCGCCGAGATCGAGTCCAAACTGAGGGTGTGAGCACGACGGCGATGACAATGGACAGTCGCTTCCTCGAGGAGCTGGAAAAACGGATTCTCGTCGCCGACGGCGGCATGGGGACCGCGCTGCAGGGCTACGACCTGACGCTTGACGACTTCAGCCAGCTCGAAGGCTGCAACGAGATCCTCAACGAGACGCGCCCCGACGTGGTCACCTCCATCTACCGGGGCTTCCTCGAAGCGGGCTCGGACGCCATCGAGACCAACACCTTCGGCACCAACTACGCCAACTTCGCCGAGTACGACATCACGGACCGCATCCGTGACCTCGCGGAGAAGGGCGCGAGGCTCGCGCGCGAAGCCGCTGACGAGTTCTCGACGCCGGACAAGCCGCGGTTCGTGCTCGGTTCGATGGGGCCGGGCACGAAGCTGCCGACGCTGGGTCACGCGCCGTACGCCCTGCTGCGCGATGCCTACGTCGAGAACGCGCTCGGCCTGCTCGACGGCGGGATCGACGCGGTGCTCGTTGAGACGTCGCAGGACCTGTTGCAGACCAAGGCCGCCATCGTGGGCGCCAAGCGCGCGATGGAGCAGCTCGGCAGGCGGGTGCCGATCATCGCCCAGGTCACCGTCGAGCAAACCGGCACCATGCTTGTCGGCTCGGAGATCGGTGCCGCGCTGACGGCACTCGAGCCGCTCGGCATCGACATGATCGGCATGAACTGCGCGACCGGCCCCGCCGAGATGAGTGAGCACCTACGGGTGCTCGCCCAGCACGCGACGGTGCCGATCTCGGTCATGCCCAACGCCGGTCTGCCCGAGCTCGGCGAGAACGGTGCGGTGTACCCGCTGCAACCAGACGAGCTTGCCGAAGCGCTCGCCGGGTTCGTCACCGACTTCGGCGCACGGCTGGTCGGCGGCTGCTGCGGCACCACCAACGAGCACGTGAGCGCGGTCGTCGATGCCGTGTCCGATCTGGAGCCGGTGCGCCGTGAGCCTGAGATCGTGCCTTCGGTGTCCTCGGTGTACCAGGCGGTGCCGTTTGAGCAGGACGCCTCGATCCTCAACGTCGGTGAGCGCACCAACGCCAACGGCTCCAAGGCGTTCCGCGAGGCGATGCTCGAGGAGCGCTACGAGGACTGCGTCGAGATCGCCAAGGCGCAGACCCGCGAGGGCGCGCACATGCTCGACCTGTGCGTGGACTACGTGGGCCGCGACGGCACGCACGACATGCGCGAGCTGGCCTCCCGGCTGGCGACCGCGTCGACGTTGCCGATCATGGTCGACTCGACGGAGGCCGACGTCGTCCAGGCCGGCCTCGAGCACCTCGGTGGCCGGTGCGCGATCAACTCGGTCAACTACGAGGACGGCACCGAGCCGGGTGGCCGCTACGACCGGATCATGCGGATGGCCGTCGAGCACGGCGCGACGGTGGTCATCACCTGCATCGATGAGGAAGGCCAGGCTCGCACGGCCAAGTGGAAGCTGCGGGTGGCCGAGCGGGCGATCGAGGACCTGACGCAGAACTGGGGCCTCGACAAGTCCGCGATCATCATCGACACCCTGGTCTTCCCGATCACCACCGGTCAGGAAGAGGTCCGCAAGGACGGCATCGAGACGATCAACGCCATCAAGGAGCTGAAGCAGCGCCACCCCGAGGTGCAGACCACACTCGGCCTGTCCAACGTGTCGTTCGGTCTCAACCCGGCTGCCCGTCAGGTGCTCAACTCGGTATTCCTGAACGAGTGCCGTGAGGCCGGGCTGGACTCCGCGATCGTGAACTCGTCCAAGATCCTGCCGATGAACAAGATCGAGGACGAGCCGAAGCAGGTCGCGCTCGATCTGATCTACGACCGTCGGCGGGCGGAGACCGAGGCAGAAGAGGCCTACGACCCGCTGCAGAAGCTGATGTCGCTGTTCGAGGGCAAGACCGCGTCCTCGACAAGGGAGTCGCGGGCAGAGGAGCTGGCCAAGCTGCCGCTGTTCGAACGGCTGGAGAAGCGCATCGTCGACGGCGAGCGCAACGGTCTCGAGGACGACCTCGAAGCGGCGCGGCAGGAGAAGCCGCCGCTGGAGATCATCAACCAGAACCTGCTCGCCGGTATGAAGGTCGTCGGTGACCTGTTCGGGTCAGGTCAGATGCAGCTGCCGTTCGTGCTGCAGTCCGCCGAGGTCATGAAGGCCGCGGTCGCCTATCTCGAGCCGTACATGGAGAAGGACGACTCGGGCGGCAAGGGCAAGCTGCTGCTGGCAACGGTCAAGGGCGATGTCCACGACATCGGCAAGAACCTCGTCGACATCATCGTGTCCAACAACGGCTACGACGTCGTCAACATCGGCATCAAGCAGCCGATCAACGTGATCCTCGACGCCGCCGCTGAGCACAACGTCGACGCGATCGGCATGTCCGGCCTGCTCGTCAAGTCCACCGTGATCATGAAGGACAATCTCAAGGAGATGAATGATCGCGGTGTCGCGGAGAAGTACCCCGTCATGCTCGGTGGCGCCGCGCTGACAAGGACATTCGTCGAGAACGACCTTGACGAGGTCTACGAGGGCGACGTCCGCTACGCCAAGGACGCCTTCGAGGGGCTCAACCTGATGGACCGCCTGATGGCGATCAAGCGGGGCGAGTCTCCCGAAGAAGACGCTGCCGAGCAGGCGAAGAAGGACGAGCGCAAGGCGCGGCGGCAGCGCTCGCTGCGGATCGCCGAGCAGCGCAAGGCCGCGCGCGAGAACGCTGCCGCCGAGTCCGGTGAATCCGAGGGGCCTGTCCGCTCCGACGTCGCCGTCGACGTGCCCGTCCCGAACCCGCCGTTCTGGGGCTCCCAGGTGGTCAAGGGCGTCGCGACGGCCGACTACCTCGCGATGCTCGACGAGCGGGCGACGTTCATGGGGCAGTGGGGCCTGAAGGGCTCCCGCAACGGCGGTCCGACGTTCGAGGAGCTTGTCGAGAGCGAGGGCAGGCCGAGGCTGCGCTTCTGGATGGACGAGCTGAAAACCCAGGGCATCCTGCAGCACGCCGCCGTGGTGTACGGCTACTTCCCTGTCGTAGCCGAGGGTGACGACCTGGTGGTGCTCGCGGACCCGAAGCCGGACGCCGATGAGCGCTGCCGGTTCACGTTCCCGAGGCAGGCCCGCGACCGGCGACTCTGCCTGTCCGACTTCTACCGGCCGAGGGAGAAGGCCGATGAGCTTGGCCAGGTCGACGTCCTGCCGTTGCAGCTGGTCACCATGGGCGATCCCATAGCGGAATACGCCAATGACCTCTTTGCGAAGAACGCGTACCGTGATTACCTGGAAGTACACGGGCTCGGCGTTCAGCTCACTGAGGCGCTGGCGGAGTACTGGCACCGCAGGGTGCGGTCCGAGCTGCTGTGGTCGTCCGGCGGATCGGTGGCCGAGGAGGACCCCGAGGAGGTGACCGAGTTCTTCAAGCTCGGCTACCGGGGTGCGCGGTTCTCACTCGGCTACGGCGCCTGCCCTGACCTCGAGGATCGGGCGAAGATCGTCGACCTGCTCGAGCCGGGCAGGGTCGGCGTGAAGCTCTCCGAGGAGTTCCAGCTCCACCCGGAGCAGTCCACCGACGCGATCGTCGCCCACCACCCGGAAGCGAAGTACTTCAACACCTAACGCACAACACCGAAGCGTGGAGACTGTGCACAACACAGAGGGAAAGGAAACCATGAGCGCGAAGTTGCAGCAGGTAGGCGGTCTCGAGTTCGCCGTCGCCGACCTGAAGCTAGCCGAAGCGGGCAGGCACCAGATCCGGCTGGCCGAACACGAGATGCCTGGTCTGATGGCGACTCGTAGGGAGTTCGCGGACTCCAAGCCGCTGAAGGGCGCGCGTGTCGCGGGCTCGCTGCACATGACCGTGCAGACCGCCGTGCTGATCGAGACGCTCGTCGAGCTCGGTGCCGAGGTGCGTTGGGTGTCCTGCAACATCTTCTCCACGCAGGACGAGGCCGCCGCAGCGGTGGTCGTTGGCCCGAACGGTACCCCCGACAAGCCGGAGGGCGTGTCGGTGTTCGCCTGGAAAGGCGAGACGCTGGAGGAGTACTGGTGGTGCACCGACCAGCTGTTCCAGTTCGGCGACAAGGGCCCGAACATGATCCTCGACGACGGTGGCGACGCCACGCTGCTGGTCCACAAGGGTGTTGAGTTCGAGGCCGCCGGTGCCGTGCCCGAGCCCACAGAGGACGAACCTGACGAGTACAAGGTCGTGCTGGCCACGCTGAAGAAGAGCCTCGCGGCCGACTCGAAGCGGTTCACCAAGATCGCGGAGGACATCAAGGGCGTCACCGAGGAGACCACCACCGGGGTCCACCGGCTGTACGAGTTCGCCAAGACCGGCGAGCTGCTGTTCCCTGCGATCAACGTCAACGACTCGGTCACCAAGTCGAAGTTCGACAACAAGTACGGCTGCCGCCACTCGCTCGCCGACGGCATCAACCGCGCCACCGACGTCCTGATCGGCGGCAAGGTCGCCGTGATCGCGGGCTTCGGTGACGTCGGCAAGGGCTCCGCCGAGTCGCTGCGTGGCCAGGGCGCGCGGGTCATCATCACCGAGATCGACCCGATCTGCGCGCTGCAGGCCGCGATGGAGGGCTACGAGGTGGCCACCATCGAGGACGTCGTCGACAAGGCCGACATCTTCATCACAACGACGGGCAACTTCAACATCATCACCGCCGAGCACATGGCGAAGATGAAGCACCAGGCCATCGTGGGCAACATCGGCCACTTCGACAACGAGATCGACATGGCTGGCCTCGAGAAGACCGCGGGCGTCAAGAAGGTCGAGATCAAGCCGCAGGTGCACGAGTACACCTTCCCCGACGGTCACTCGATCATCGTGCTGAGCGAGGGCAGGCTGCTCAACCTCGGCAACGCCACCGGCCACCCGAGCTTCGTGATGTCGAACAGCTTCACCAACCAGGTGATGGCCCAGATGGAGATCTTCACCAAGCCGGGTGAGTACAAGAAGGACGTCTACGTGCTGCCGAAGCACCTCGACGAGAAGGTCGCCAGGCTGCACCTCGACGCCCTCGGCGTGAAGCTGACCAAGCTCACCAAGGAGCAGGCCGAGTACATCGGTGTCGACGTCGAAGGCCCGTACAAGCCCGACCACTACCGGTACTGATGCGGGGCGTGCCGCCCGGTGCGACCGCCGGCCGGCACGCACCCCGTGACAGCAACCGTTCGTGCATGCGTGGACCCGAGAAGGCGATTCGTACATGAAGACCATTGCCCTTGAACTGGTGCCGCCGGAGCTTGACGGTGGCGTGCAGCGAGCCGTCGAGGAAGGCCAGAAAGTCGCGCGGGTGGCCGATGAGACCGGCCTCACCGGCGCCATCAGGCATGTCATGATCCCCGGCATGATCGCCGAGGAGGACGACCGCCCTGTCGAGCTGAAGCCGAGGATGGACGTGCTCGACTTCTGGCAGGGGTTCCGTCCCGAGGTGCCAGGGATGCGCGGGCTGTGCACGCAGGTCACCGCGTTCCATGACAAGGCGCAGCTGACCGAGCGGTTCAACGCGCTGCGTGACTCGGGCATGGACGGCATCGCGTTCGTCGGCGTGCCGCGCACCATGAACGACGGCGACGGGCCTGGCATGGCGCCGACCGACGCGCTGGCGGCGTTCACCGACGTGGTGCCGAACCGGGGTGCGATCCTGATCCCGACGCGGGACGGCGAGCAGGGCCGGTTCAACTTCAAGTGCGAGCAGGGCGCCACGTACGGCATGACCCAGCTGCTGTTCTCCGACGCGATCGTCGAGTTCCTGACCGACTTCGCCAAGCGGACCAGCCACCGGCCCGACGTGCTGCTGTCGTTCGGGTTCGTGCCCGGGGTCGAGACCAAGGTCGGGCTGATCGACTGGCTCATCCAGGACCCCGGCAACCAGGCGGTCAAGGAGGAGCAGGAGTTCGTCGCGCGGCTGGCGGAGTCCTCGTTCGGCGACAAGAAGCGTCAGCTGGTCGACCTGTACAAGCGGGTCATCGACGGCGTCGGCGACCTTGGCTTCGAGATCAGCATCCACCTCGAGGCGCCGTACGGCGTGTCCAAGCCCGCCTTCGAGACCTTCGCGGAGATGCTGGACTACTACTCGCCGGTGTCCTTCTGACGCCTTGGGAGCCGAACGGGGCGTTCGGTGCACATTGCGGGCCGAACGCCCCGTTCGGCCCGCCGCGGCGCAGGTGCGTCGTGTCCCCCGTTCCGGACGTCGTGTCCCCCGTTCCGGACGTCGTGTTCCCCGTTCCGGACGCCGTGTTCGTCGCTGCGGACGTCACCGGCCGTGGCGCCCGGGGTCAGCCTTCGACGTCCGCGACGCAGCGGAAGCCGGTGTTGCCGGATGAGCTGTCCGGGGTGTTGTGGGTGCGGGCCGCGACGCGGTAGCGGTTGCAGTACGAGTCGTGGCAGAGGTAGCTGCCGCCCCGGATGACCTGCTCGTCGCCGTCCGGCGGGCCGAGCGGGTCGATCCGGGTGCCGGGGCGATCGTCGGCGTGCCAGGTGGTGCTCCAGCGGTCGGCGCACCACTCCCACACGTTGCCCGCCACCTCGTAGAGCCCGTACCCGTTGGGCGGGTAGGACTTCGCCGGCGCGGTGCCGAGGTAGCCGTCCTCCTCGGTGTTGTGCCTGGGGAAACCGCCTTGCCAGATGTTGCACCGCCAGCGGTTCTTCGGGATCAGCTCATCGCCCCAGGCGAACCGCGCCTGGTCGAGGCCGCCTCGGGCGGCGCATTCCCACTCCGCCTCTGTGGGCAGCCGCTTGCCTGCCCATGCGGCGTAGGCGGCGGCGTCATGCCAGGACACGTGCACCACCGGGTGTTTCTGGCGGCTCGCGATCGAACTGCCGGGACCCTCAGGGGTGCGCCAGGTCGCGCCGGACACCGCCTGCCACCACGGCGCGCCTGGCACGACGGCGTCCATCAGGTGCTGGCGTTGCCCTGGGCCGACGAGCAGATGGAAGACGAACGACCAGCCGAACCGTTCTGCGTCGGTCTCGTACCCCGTCGCCTTGACGAAGGTCGCGAACTGCCGGTTGGTGACGGTGGTGGCGTCGATCAGGAACGGCGACAGCGTGACGGCGCGGACCGGGCCCTCCCCGTCGTCGGGAAAAGCATCAGGATCGTCGCCGCCCATGCGGAACTCCCCGCCGGGGATGCGGATCATCCCGCGTGCGACGTCGGCATGGCTGCGCTGCGGCGGTGCGAAGGGGAGCGCGGGTCTCGTGCGCGAGGCCACCGCGTTGCCCTCCTGACGCGGGCTACAGCACGCCGACATCGACTCTCACCTCACCGGGTCCAGGCTGCCCGTGCGAGTCTATGTGGTGGAACGCCTGGTGCAAGCCTCAGCCCCAGACCTGCTGCGGGATCCGGTCGAGGATGTCGCAGCGGAGGTCGAGCGCGGGGACGAGGTTGTCCGGATCGCGGTGGTCGCCCACCTCGTGCAGGACGTCGAGGTGCCCGCCGAGCAGCCAGAACCCGCGCGGCTGCCGGGGATCGGCGAGCAGGAACTCGATCAGGGCGGGGTGCAGCACCGCGCGGGCGAACTGCTCGTCCTCGCCGTCGACCTCGAACTGCTTGTCGAACTCCTGGTGGCCGGTCTTGTAGGTGAGGCCGAGCCCGGTGTTGATGGCGGTCTGCACCGCGAACGCCCTGCGCACGCTGAGCATCGGCCGCAGCGCGGGTGTCCGGACCAGGACCGGCGCCACGTCGAGGAACTTGCCGTCGTGCCGCATGTCGGGTGACTGGTAGACGCTGAACCGCGCGGCGAGGAACGGCCGTCCCCTGTGCGTGCCGGTGATGACGTCGTGTGCGGCGTGCGCCTTCGGTGGGGCCTGCACCAGCAACCGGTCTGGGGTGTGTGCCTGTTGGTTGTTGTAGACCTCGACGTAGCTGTCGTTACGTTCCTCGTAGGTCCAGCCGCGCTGGGGCGCCTGCTCGTTGAGCCGCTGCATCGCGGCGTTCTTCTCGGCGTTGTAGCTGCGATTGTTCCAGATGAGGAACCAGGTCAGGGCGCCGCCGAACAGCAGTGTGCCACCTACCGCGATGGCGACGATAGCGATCGGGCTCATCGCAGCACCGATCCGTACGAGTCGTAGTCGTCATCGACGTGATCGACGGCGGGCTCTGGACGTCGTACCTGCTGTGGTGGTGGGCCAGGATCGGTAGGCCGTCGGTCCCCGAACAGCGTCGCGTCCTCGGCAAGCACGCGGTCAAGCAACGTCGTGTCGCCGAGGCTGCGCCGGATCACTTCGGCCTGCGACCGGGCGGCTACCGCCTGCGCCGATGCGATGGTGTGCACAACGCTTGCCGACAGCGCTGCGGGCGACACCGTGCGGATCGCCTCGGTGAACTGGACGTTCTTGACGGTGCCCGATGCGTCCGTGACGACGGTGACGACGCCGTCCGGCGAGCTGGCGGTGCCGGTGACGTCCTTCAGCTCCTCGGACATGCGTTGGTACGTCTCCGTGCGCCGCCGGTTGTCCGCTACGGCGGTGTCGATCGCCTCGACCCGGCGCAGCAAGCGCTCAGCAGGCTCGCTCATGGCAGCTCCTTACGCGGATGGTGACTGGTCGGGCTTGATGGTGGAAAGGAACGTCTGGAACTCGCTGATCACGCCCTCGAACCGGTCCGGCGTCGAGGACAGTACAGCGTGCAGCACGACCTTCCTGCTGGTGTCCTGCGTGTCGCGCATGGTGATGAACACCTGGAACTGGACGACGTCCTGCTTCGTGCCCTGCAGCGTGATCGGCATCCGCACCGCCTGGGTGAGGCCGGGGCTCTCGTCGGAGCCGACCTCCTTGCGCCTGCCGAGTTGCACGGTGCCGACGCTGCCTTCCAGCCGGGCGACCACCTCGTCGGCGACCTGGGTGAGCGGGATGTCGTTGCCGCGCAGCTCGCCGCTGAGGGTGATGTTGGGGGTGAAGCCGTTGCTCGCCGGTGGGCGCAGCGCGACGAACGCGGCGTCCGGCGCGCCCACCTCGTCGGGCGGCGCCGAGTGCCAGCCCTCCGGCAGCGAGAACGTGATCGGCACGGGAATCGTGCTTGCCATGAGTCTGAGGTCTCCGATCTGTGGTTAGAAGCCGAGGGCGTTTCCGACAGCCCCGACGCCGTCGCTGATAGCGCCACCGACGTCGTTGGCCACATCGCCGACGTCGCTGGCCACGTCGCTGACGGTATCGACAACCTCGCCCGGGTCGACCGAGACGTCGAACCCGACCTTCGCGCCGACGCCGAGGCCGATGCCGAGCTCGCCGCCGATGTGGAACTTACCGTCCTCGCCCATGCCGAACTGCCCGCTCGCCTCGGCTCCAGCGCCCGCCCACGCCTCTCCGGTGACACCAGCGCCAATGCCGCCGACCTCCGCGGACGCCTCGCCGACGGCGCGGGCGCCGACGAACGCGCCTGCCTCGGCTTCGACGCCGGTCAGCCCGATGCTGGCGTCCGCGTTCGCTTCCGCGCCGACGAACACCTCGCCCTGGCCGGCCAGCGTAGCGTGCTCGCCGAAGTTCAGCTCGCCTTCAGCGGCCGCCTTCGCGAGGTACGCCTCCGCGCTCGCGCCAGCCGATACGCCGGTCAGGCTCGCGGTGGCGTGTGTTTCGGCGCCCGCGCCGAGCAACGAACCGGACAGGGCCCCCTTGCCGTCGACCCAGCCCGCGTCGAACGCGCCTTCCGTCTCGCCCGACAGCAGCGCGACCTCGGCCTCCGCGGACCACTCCGCGCTCGGGACGTCGATGCCGAGTTGCTCCAGCGTGCTGTTCAGGTCGAAGAGACCACCCGACCCCTGACCAAACTCCCGCTGGTAGCTGCGCCCGCCAGGGCCGCGTTGCCAGCCACCTGGGTCGACCGGCTGGCCCGTGTTCGGGTCGATCTGCATCCTGCGGTTCTCCGCGCCGAACCCGCGCTCGCCGATGGTGCGTTCGTAGCCGCCCTGGCCATCCGACTGGAACCCGAACGCCTGTGCCACGACGCCGCCGACGGCCGTGAGCTCCTCCCGCGCGTTGCCGAGGACGGCCTGGGCCTCCTCGATGGCCTGCTGCGCGGGGTCGGCGAACGGCGCGATGATCTCGCCAGCCGCCTGGGCTGCCTGCTCAGCGACGTTGTAGTCCGCGGCGGCTGCCCTGCTCGCGGCTTGCGCCTCGGTGTACATCTCGATCGCGCGCTGCGCCTCGCCCTGTGCCCAGGTCAGCGTGTCTGCGAAGTTGGCGAGCCCCTCGCTGCCGCCGCTGAGCTGGTCGACGGCCTGCAGCCACTTCGGCGGTTCCTGCGCGAAGACGTTCCGGAACGCCGTGCTCGCCTCGCCAGTCCAGTCGAGCGGATCGATGCCGCCGAGGCCCTGACTGACGCCGTCGAGGTTGGTGATGATGCCGACCATCTCGCGGAGGTCGTTCGCGATCTTCTCCGGTTCCCCTGGGATGAGCGCGGTCGGATCGGTGGTCTGCCCCAATTCGGCTGCCATCAGTACAACGGCCCCCCTCCTGCGATGTCGCCTCCGGTATCCGCGTCGGCGTTCGGGTTGAGCTTGCTCGCGATGTCCGGGCTCATGAAGCCGGCGCCCGCACCGCCAAGCGCGCTGCCGATCGCGCCGCCGACGTCGAGTGCTGACCCGGCGCCGCCCAGCGTTGCCTCAGCGTCGTCCTCGAGGCCGAGGTACGTCTTGGCCGCCTCGACCAGCCCCTCGCCGTGGCCCTCTGCCTGCTTTTTCAGGTCTTCGACGCGTTTTTTCATCGTGTCGATGAAGTCCGCCCATCCGGCTTGTACACCCGGATGTCCGTAGTCGCCTTTCGGCGGCGACCACACCCTGTTCGCGGCCCTCCCGACGACGTCACCGATGTCGTTGGCCGCCTGCCGGATCTGCTCCGGGACAGCCCCATACCCGCCTGTCATGGAAACCCCTCGTCTCATCGCATGAGTAGTGCGATTGGACCAACCGTGGCCACCACGGTGTGAAGCAGAAAATAGCAGCGTTGGTGCGTCCGCGTGAGGAACTTTCCGAAAGTCGGGCTAATCAGTATGGAGTACGCCCAGAGGGCAAGGTTGACGGACCACGTGCTCAGCCGGTGAAGCTCTGGGGCGGGTATGGCGGGTAGCCGCCCCAGAGCGGCTGCTGCTGGATCTTGCGGAGCGCTGAGCGGCGGCGGAAGAAGGTGACCAGGCCGATGATCACCGCGATCAGCGAGCCGAGCAGTGCGACGCCGAACGCGCCGAAGATCATCGCGACCGCTCCGAAGACCGAGGCATGCGGGCCGACACCGAATCGGGCCGCTCCTGCCGTGTCCTCAGCGACGCAGGTGACCGTGTAGGTGCCTGGCGGGACGGGTTCGGCCGAGCGCAGCAGGACGTGCCACTCGGTGCCGCTGGCCGTGACGGACTCCGTGCCCTTCGTCGGCCCCAGCTCGACCGGCGTGCCGCCGTCGTCGGTCGCCTGGCACCGGCCATTGGCCGGGGTGCGGTCGACGAAGATGGTCAGGCCCTCCTCATCGAGCGTGACCTGCTGCTGTTCGCCGGAGGTCAGCTCCGCGACCGGGCCGGGGAAGCCGGTGACAGCGTTGGCGCCGACCAGCGCAGCCCCCACCAGCGCGAGCACGAAAACGCCGATCGCGACGCCGTACAGCGTCTTGGACGGCTTGACGTCCGGGTGTCCCGCGCCGTGGGGCGCGTCGTAGGGCTGGTAGGGCGGCTGCGGCGTCGTCATGATCGAGGATGTTAGCTACAGATCAGCGTGCTGGGCGACGAAGCTGGCGATCTGCCGGGTGTACTCGCCGTAGCTTTCGATCGCGATCGGTGCGGCCGATGCGACGATTCCGTAGTCAACGTCGACGTACTCATGCACGATGGTGTTGCGCATGCCGACGGACGGTTTGATGCTTTCTGATAGCTCCTTGGTGAGCGCGCCAGCGTCGTGTGCGAGGTCGAAACTCTGCCGGTAGTCGCCAGGTGCGCGATGCAGAATCGCTGCGCTGACGTGGGTATTGGTGTCAACGGCCAGGTCGACCATGCGGCAGAGCAATCGTTCGACGGCGGCGGCAATGACCGGGTCGCCTTTCAGTCGAGCGCTATCCAGCTGGCCGATATCGCGAAGCGTCGTGCGTGCTCGATCGAGCGCGTCGAGCTTGTTGCGGACAACGTCTGCGTCCAGCGTTCTGGACATGGTCAGCCCGCCAGCAGTTCGAGGTCGAGGCGACGCAGATGACGAGTTTCCATGGCGGTGGTCAATGCCGCCATCTGGGCTCGGGCGAACACCCCGGACTCGGCCTCGTGCAGCACAAGACTTCCTGGCGCCAGTGCCCTGGCGCGAGCAACTGAATTGGCTCTGCGCAGGTCCATGACGTCGACGGCTTCGAACGCAGCCGCTTCGATCAAGTCGTTGGTCAACGCGACGACGTCGTACGCGGCACCGTGGCGAGCCTGGAAGGCGATGTCGAGGTCACGGGCGGGTCGAAGCGGTTCGGCGTCGAGCGCGCTGCCGTGAACGACGAGCAGCGTAATGTCGTGCCGCTCGCACAGCGTGGAGAGCTGGCCACGTGCGGCCAGCTCCCGGAGTCGACGGAGCGCGTCGTACGGCGTCGAGGTCATCGCCATTCAGCATACGGCTAGATCATCGCGATCCGCTGACGCGCAATCCTGGCGTGCCGGAACGTCCGGGTGCTGCTGAGCCTGCGGAAACCGCGGGTCGACGAAGGCTGTCGTGGCGTGGACCATTGAGGGTGAAAATGACTCGCGGTCATGCCGAGAAACAAAACCGCAGGCCAGCGGGAGACTGACCTGCGGTGGGAGTGCGCCGACAGGGACTCGAACCCCGAACCCGCTGGTTAAGAGCCAGCTGCTCTGCCAATTGAGCTATCGGCGCGTAGAAACGCACCGGCACCCGGCCGGTGCGACGTTGGAAACGTTAGCACGGCGTGGTCGGGCGGCTTCGGGCAGGGGTGTCCAATGGTGTCGGAGCTGAGTCGGGATAGTGACCTGAGAGCGGTGCAACGTGCGAGAGAATTGATGCGTCGACACGACGAGTGCCACGGGAATCGTGGGCGACGGTCAACGGCTTCGGGGAGAGTCAGGATGCCGAACACACGGCGAGTTTTTGCTGCGGTCATGGGGGTTTGTCTCTTCGCGGGAGGGTGCACGACGGCCACCCATGCCGAGGCGCCAAAGCCCGTGCGTCCGGCGTCGACGTCCGAACCGTCCCTTGCGCTCGACCTCACACCCGGCCCCAAGGCGAACAACGTCGCGCCGGGCAAGCCGATCACGGTGGACGCCGAATACGGCGAGTTGACGAAGGTCACGCTCATCGGTGCGGACGGCACCGTCGTCAAGGGCTCGCTCAACGACGACAGCACCGCGTGGCGCGCGGGGGAGAAGCTCGGGTTTGGCAAGACGTACACGCTGACCGCGCGCGGTGTCGGCGACGACGGCGAGCGGGTGGTCGAGCGTTCCCGTTTCACCACGGCGACGCCCGCCCAGACGGTCTCGGTGTGGCCCGCTGTTGTCGACGGCGCCACGGTCGGGGTCGGCATGCCGGTTTCGTTGCAGTTCAGCGCGCCGATCAAGAACAAGGACGCCGCCGAGCGGGCGCTGCGCGTCACGTCGAAACCGCAGACGAAGGGCGCCTTCCACTGGTTCAGCGACGAGTGGGTGGTGTGGCGCCCCAAGGAGCACTGGAAGCCGCGCACCAAGGTCAGCATCGACGCCGAGGTCTACGGCAGGCACTTCGGCAATGGCGTGTACGGCGCCCAGGACGTCAGCACCGACATGAAGATCGGCAAGCGTGTCGTCGCTGTCGCCAACGGCAAGACGCACCGGATGAACGTGTGGATCAACGGCAACAAGGTCAAGCGGATGCCGATCTCCATGGGCAAGCCGACGCACCCGACGCCGCACGGCACGTACACCGTGATGAGTGAGCACCACGACTACACGATGGACTCATCGACCTACGGCGTTCCGGTGAACGCCGACGAGGGCTACAAGATCACCGTGACGCACGCCACCCGGCTGTCCTACAGCGGAATCTTCTATCACTCCGCACCGTGGTCGGTCGGCGACCAGGGACACCGCAACGTCAGCCACGGCTGCATCAACCTGTCCGCCCCCGACGCCGCGTGGATGATGAACCACTCCAAACCGGGTGACCTGTTCCGGGTGACCAAGAGCGGTGGTCAGCGGCTGGAGCCGACCGACGGTTTCAGCGTGTGGCAGATGCCGTGGCGGAAGTGGCGCACTGGCGGCGTGCACTGACTGGATTCGCTCCGGTGCGGCCGGCCACGAAGGCCGACCGCACCGGGCTCGCTCAGAGCGCCCCGCGATCCCACGGACCGGTGATCGCGTAGGTGACGCCGGGGCTCTGCAGGTTGAAGAAGAGGATCTTGCCGTCGGGGCTGAACGTCGCCCCGGCGAGCTCGCTGGTGTTCGGGCTGTTCAGGGCGGCGAAGTCGAAGATCTGCCCCTTGTTGGTGACGCCGCGCAGCATGTCGCCGCCGTCGCCGTCCTCGCACAGCACCAGCCCACCGGTGTTGGGGGAGACGCACAGGTTGTCGGGGCTCTGCAGCACCTCCGGGTCAGTCGACTCGTAGACGAGCACGAGCTGGCCGCCAGCGTCGCCGCGTGGCCGGTACTCCCACACCTGGCCGAGACCGGCGTCGCCGCCGCTGGTGGAGACGATGTGTTCTTAGTTGACCCGCCTGTGATAGCGGCGCCGCCCGGCGGTACCTGTTCTCACGTAGTGGCTTCAGTGACAGGGTCACGGACTTCGCGGCCGATCACGAGAGTCTCGTGCTGGTGAGCCCCGGTGACATCTACCGCGCGTGAATGCCGTACCCAGTAGGACGGCCTTCTCCGCGTACGGGAAAGGGCCTGTCGACCTGGGGTGGATAACCGGACTTGAACCGGCGACCTCCTGGACCACAACCAGGCGCTCTGCCAACTGAGCTATACCCACCATGCGCACATCCATGACGTGCCAGCTGGGATATCGTAGCGTGCCGCCGATGCGGCCGGACGTCCGGGCCATGTCACGGCGGGCCCGGGTCAGTCGCCGGTCGTCTCGGGCGCAGGTGTACTCGTGCCCTGGCGCACGACGTCCTCGGCGACGGCCTTGGCCTCCTCGCTGGACGGCCCAGGATGTCCGACGAACGCGGTCCGGCGGTAGTAGCTCAGCTCGCTGATCGATTCCATGATGTCGGCCAGCGCCCGGTGCGCCAGCCCCTTCTCCGGCTTCGCGTAGTAGATCCTCGGGTACCACCGACGCACCAACTCCTTCACCGAGGAGACGTCGACCATCCGGTAGTGCAGGTGTGCGTCGAGCGTCGGCATGTCACGCGCGATGTAACCACGATCGGTCGCGATGGAGTTGCCCGCGAGCGGCGCGGTCTTCGGCTCGGGAACCCACGATCGGATGTAGTCGAGCACCTGCTGCTCGGCCTGCGCCAGGGTGACCGTCGAGCGGCGCACCTCCTCGGTCAGACCCGACGCGGTGTGCATGTCGCGAACGACGTCCGGCATCCCGGCCAGGACGTCGTCTTCGGCGTGGATCACCACGTCGATGCCCTCGCCGAGGACGTTCAGGTCGGCGTCGGTGACCAGCGCGGCAATCTCGATCAGCGCGTCCTTCGCGAGGTCGAGGCCGGTCATTTCACAGTCGATCCAGACAAGACGATCGTTCACGCGCCAGACAGTAGCTCACCAGCCGAGGACCGTGCTTCAGGTGCGTGGCGGTCCCCACGACGCGAGCGGTAGCGTGCTGGCACGCGCGTGCAGGCATGGGAGGTTTGGCGATGTCGGAACCGCATCGCATCGTGATCGTCGGGGCGGGCCTCGCGGGGGCCACGGCGGCGATAACGCTGCGCAAGAAGGGCTACAGCGGAGACTTGCTGTTGCTCGGCGCGGAACAACATCGCCCATACGAGCTACCCGCGCTGTCCAAGAGTGTGCTGCTGCACGACACCGACGAGCCGGACTGGGTCGCTGACGAGAACTACTACGTCAAACACGGCATCGACCTGCGGCGCGGCGTCCAGGTCACCCGCGTCGAGCTGGGCGCGCGGACGCTGACCGACGTCGTCGGCGCGGAGCACGGCTTCGACCGGCTACTGCTCGCCACCGGCTCCCGTCCGCGCACGCTCGACGTCCCCGGCGCCGACCTGCCAGGCATCGCGACGCTACGCACCATCGACGACGCCCTCGACCTGCGCGCCGCCATCGAGGATGCCCAGGACGTGCTGGTCATCGGCGCTGGCTGGATCGGCTGCGAGGCGGCGGCTGCCGCACGCTCGGCTGGCGCGGACGTCACGGTGGTCGAACCGCAGCCGCTGCCCCTGACGTCCCTCGGCGACGACGTCGCCACGGTGTTCCGCGACATGCACGCCGACCACGGTGTCCGGTGGCGGCTGGCGACGTCGGTGACCGGGTTCTTCGGCGAGGAGCAGGTCGAGGGCGCCGAGCTGTCCGACGGCAGCCAGGTGGCAGCCGACGTCGTCCTCCTCGCGGTCGGCGCGGCGCCCCGATCGGACTTGGCCCGCACGGCGGGACTGGAGCTGGCTGACGACGGCGGTGTCGACGTCGACGCAGGTCTGCGCAGCGCAGCGCCAGCCATCTACGCCGCTGGTGACGTCGCGGCGCACTTCCACCCGCGCTATGGCAGGCGCATCCGCGTCGAGCACTGGGCGAACGCGAAATGGCAGGGCGAACACGTCGCGGGCAACCTGCTCGGCGAGCACGAGCCCTACACCGCGACGCCGTACTTCTTCACCGACCAGTACGACCTCGGCTGCGAGTATCGGGGCCTCGCCGATCCCGACCTTGACGAGCTGGTGGTACGCGGCGACCTGGCCCGTAGGGAGTTCATCGCGTTCTGGCGGCGCGCTGGCAGGGTCACCTCGGCCATGAACGTCAACATGTGGGACGACGTCGACGCGCTGCGCACGCTGGTCGACGAACGCGCAGAGGCCACGGCGGAGCGGCTCAGGGATGGTGACCTCGCCGACCTGGCCGAGGCGGTGTTGTGAAGGGCGTCTTTACATCAGATAGCGATGCAAAGACGCCCTTCACAACACCAGCCGCCCGAGAATTCCCGAACGTTTCTCACCTGTCGGGGCGACATGGCAGGATCGGAGCGGACCGGGAGGAGGTGTCTCGTGCGGGGGCGTCGAGCACAGGCGCTGGAAAGCTGGGAGTCGCTGTTTCGCGCGCAGGTCGCGGTGTTCCGCAGGCTCAGGGACGACTTCCGCGGCGCCGAGATCACGCTCGGTGAGTACGACGTGCTGTACAACCTCACGCTGTTCCCGGGGCAACGGCTGCGGCTGCACGAACTCAACGAGCACATCGTGCTGACCCAGCCCAGCCTGAGCAGGCTGGTCGAGCGGATGGAGAAGCAGGGCCTCGTCCGCAGGGAACGCGACCAGGATGACCGCAGAGGCACGATGGTCATCATCACCGACTACGGTGTCGAAGTGCAGCGGCGCGTCGGCCACGAGCACGCCGACTCCATCGCCCGCTACATGGGCAAGGGGATGACCGTCGCCGAACTGCGCACGTTGCGCGACCTGTGCGAGAAGCTGCGGGCCGCCCAGCGCGAGGTCACCGGCTGAGCCGTGACGTACGGCGCGCTCGCATCCGGACGGCAAACCCCGCCCAGGACACCGCCACCACGCTCGCGATGGCCAGCCGCGCCAGGTCGACGTGCTCCGCCGGGTACACCACGTCGGTCAGGTAGGTGTCGATGAACCCGTCCTGAAGTCCCTCCTGGCCCGCCTGCCTGCGGAAGTAGTCCTCCGGGCCGGTCAGCGGGCAGTCGAGTTCGAAGAGCACGATCAGCACTCCCCACGCCACCGCGACCAGGTGCGCGATGATCGTGCGGGGCCATCGCCACGCCAGGAAGCCGCCGAGCGTGAGGTACGCCAGGAACGCGAAGTGCAGCACCATCGTCGCGTCCGCGAGCATCCGGTACATATCGCCAGTATCCCGCAGGTGCGGGCTGCCTGGGAAAACACAGCGACAGCCCGGATAGAGTAGTGGGAGGTATGTCCACTGCACCTTCGGCGGAATCCGTCGCGCCTCGCGCGTTGCTGCGACGGCTTGACGACGTGATGCTGGCCGACCGCGTCCGGCTGCGGCGTAGGATCGACGGCACCCGCAAGCTCCGCGACGAGCGCAAACGCGCGTCCGTGCTGCGCGCGATCGCCGCGGACGTCGACGCAGCCGAGCTGCGGCTTGCCGGCAGGCGTGAGTCGGTACCTGCGGTGCGCTACCCGGCCGAGCTGCCGGTCAGCCAGCGCGCAGAGGACATCGCCAACGCCATCAGGGACAACCAGGTCGTGATCGTCGCGGGGGAGACCGGGTCAGGCAAGACGACGCAGCTCCCCAAGATCTGCCTCGACATCGGCAGGGGCGTGCACGGCACCATCGGGCACACCCAGCCGCGCCGAATCGTCGCCCGCTCTGTGGCCGAGCGCATCGCGAGCGAGCTGGGAACCGACCTCGGCGACACGGTGGGCTGGAAGATCCGCTTCACCGACCAGGTGAGCGAGAACACGCTGGTCAAGGTGATGACCGACGGCATCCTGCTCGCCGAGATCGGCAAGGACCGGCTGCTGCGGCAGTACGACACCCTGATCATCGACGAGGCGCACGAGCGCAGCCTCAACATCGACTTCCTGCTCGGCTACCTCAAGCAGCTGCTGCCGCGCCGACCCGACCTCAAAGTGATCATCACATCGGCCACCATCGACCCGGAGCGCTTCGCGGCGCACTTCGGACACGCACCCGTCGTGGAGGTGTCCGGCCGCACCTATCCGGTCGAGGTCCGCTACCGGCCGATCACCGACCCCGATACACCCGACGCGCCAGGCGACAAGGACCGGGACCAGCTCCAGGCCATCTGCGACGCCGTCACCGAGCTGCGGGCCGAACCACCCGGCGACATCTTGATCTTCCTGTCCGGCGAGCGGGAGATCCGCGACACCGCCGACGCGCTGACCGCGATGGACCTGCCGGGCACCGAGATCCTGCCGCTGTACGCGCGGCTGTCGGCGGCCGAGCAGCACCGGGTGTTCCAGCGGCACACCGGCCGCCGGATCGTGCTCGCCACCAACGTCGCCGAGACGTCGCTGACCGTGCCGGGCATCAAGTACGTCATCGATCCCGGCACCGCGCGCATCTCCCGCTACAGCAACCGGCTCAAGGTGCAGCGGCTGCCGATCGAACCGATCTCGCAGGCCTCGGCCAACCAGCGCAAGGGCCGCTGTGGCCGCGTCTCGGACGGCGTGTGCATCCGGCTCTACTCAGAGGACGACTTCCTCGCCCGGCCCGAGTTCACCGACCCGGAGATCCTGCGCACCAACCTCGCCTCGGTGATCCTGCAGCTCACCGCGGCCGACCTCGGCGACATCGCCGACTTCCCGTTCGTCGAGCCGCCCGACAAGCGCCAGATCGCGGACGGCCTCGCGCTGCTGCGCGAGCTCGGCGCGCTGGAGACGTCCGACGGCGGGAAGCAGCACTCCGCGCACCGGCTCACCGACGTCGGGCGGATGCTGGCGCAGCTGCCCGTCGACCCCCGTATGGCGCGGATGATCGTGGCGGCGGGGGAGAACGGCTGCGCGCACGAGGTGCTCGTCATCGCGGCCGCGCTGTCCATTCAGGACCCCAGGGAACGCCCTGATGAACAACGCCAGGCCGCCGACACCAAGCACGCCCGATTCGCCGACCCCAACTCCGACTTCCTGGCTTTCCTGTCGCTCTGGGACTACCTGCGCGAGCAGCAGCGGGCGCTGTCCGGCAACCGCTTCCGCAGGCTGTGCAAGGCGGAGTTCCTGCACTTCCTGCGGGTGCGGGAGTGGCAGGACCTCTACAACCAGCTCAAGGAGGCCGCCAAGTCCGCAGGGATCTCGGTGGCGAAGCCGAAGGGCGACGTCGACTTCTCCGGCACGGATTACGCCCGCCTGCACGAGAGCCTGCTCGCCGGGATGCTCTCCCACATCGGCCTCAAGGACCCGGAGAAACGCGACTTCCTCGGCGCGCGGGGCGCACGGTTCGCGGTGTTCCCTGGCTCCGCGCTGTTCAAGAAGACGCCGCCCCGGGGGGCGGGACCTCGGAGAGGGGGGCGGGAAGGACACTGGGTGATGGCCGCCGAGCTGGTGGAGACGTCGCGGCTGTGGGGCAGGATCGTCGCCCGCATCGAGCCGGAGTGGGTGGAACGCCTCGCCGGTCACCTGCTCAAGCGCAGCTACGCCGAGCCGCACTGGGAGCGCAACCGGGGCGCGGTGATAGCGCTGGAGACCGTCACGCTCTACGGCGTCCCGCTGGCGTCGGGCCGCAAGGTCAACTATGCGCGCGTTGAGCCGGAGCTGTGCCGGGAGTTGTTCATCCGGCACGCCCTTGTCGAGGGCGACTGGCGCACTGACCACCGGTTCTTCCACGCCAACCGGGAGCTGCTGGACGAGGTCACGGAGCTGGAGAACCGCGCGCGACGGCGCGACATCCTCGTCGACGACCAGACCCTGTTCGACTTCTACGACGAGCGCATCCCGGACCACGTCGTCTCCGCACGGCACTTCGACTCGTGGTGGAAGAAGGCGTGGCGGGAGCAGCCCGGCCTGCTGGACTTCTGGCTGCCGATGCTGGTCAACGAGAGTGCCGCCGAGGTCAGCGACGCCGAATACCCGCAGACCTGGCGGCACGGCGACATCGACCTGACGCTGACGTACCAGTTCGAGCCCGGCGCGTCCGATGGTGACGCCGACGGCGTGACCGTGCACGTCCCGCTCGCGGTGCTCAACCAGGTCAGCACGGACGGCTTCGACTGGCAGGTCCCCGGCTTCCGGGAGGAGCTGGTGACCGCGCTGCTCAAGTCGCTGCCGAAGCCGCTGCGCCGGGAGCTGGTGCCCGCCCCGGACACCGCCAAGGCCGTGCTCGACCGGCTCGACCCGGACGCCGAGCCGCTGCTGGCCGCGTTGGAGCGCGAGCTGTCCGCGCTGCGGGGCGTGGACGTCCGGCCCGACGACTGGGACCTGGCCAAGGTGCCGGACCACCTGCGGATGACATTCCGGATCGTCGACGAGCGGGGACGCCGGGTCGCCGAGGGCAAGGACCTCGACGCGCTGCGGCAACAACAGGCGCCCCAACTCCGCAGCCAGCTCTCCCGCGCCGCCGAGAAGCTGGAACGCCAAGGCGTGCGTGACTGGGACTTCGACAGCCTGCCGACGTCGTTCGAGGGGCGCTCCGGCGGTAAGCAGGTCAAGGGCTACCCGGCGCTGGTCGATACCGGCGACGCGGTCGACGTCACGGTGCTGGCCACCGAGCACGAGCAGCGCGAGGCGATGTGGCACGGCACAAGGCGACTGGTGCTGCTGCGGGTCGGCTCGCCGCGCAAGGCGTTGCGGCGCACGCTGTCCAACACCGCGAAGCTGGAGCTGGCGCAGAACCCGCACGGCGGCGTGTCAGGACTGCTTGACGACTGCGTGGCATGCGCGCTGGACGTCGTCATCGCCGAGGCGGGCGGTCCGGCGTGGGACGCCGAGGGCTTCGAGCGGCTCGTCGACGCCGCGCGCGCGGGACTGGACCGCACCGTGGTCGAGACGATGGAGCGGGTGCGCCGGGTGTTGGTCGCGTGGCGCTCGGCGCAGCTCGCGGTCAAGCGCACCGACGGACCGGGCTTCGGCGACGCGCTGGCCGACGTCTCGGCGCAGCTCGACGAGCTGGTCTACGACGGGTTCGTCACCGCGACCGGGTTCGAGCGGCTGCCGGACCTGGCGCGGTACCTGACCGCGATCGAGCGGCGGCTGGAGAAGCTGCCGCGCGATCTGGAGCGAGACACGCAGCGAATGCGCACCGTGCTCGCGCTGACCGACGAGCACCGGACGCTGCTGGTCGACGCGCCCGCCGAGGACGAGGCCGCGCGGCAGGGGCTGACCGAGATCCGCTGGATGCTGGAGGAACTGCGGGTGAGCCTGTTCGCGCAGACGCTCGGCACCGCGTATCCGGTGTCGGAGAAGCGGGTGCAGCGGGCGCTGGACGCGGTGCGCTGAGTCGGCTCGGGTCGTTCTCATCATGTGAACCGATTAGTGTCAGTCGTGGGAATGTACTGATCGGTAGCAACGGAGGTACGGCGATGATCCTGACCCATGCCAAGAAGGCCGTCTCAAAGGCCGCCGTCGCCGTACAGAGCGCCGCCGTGCTGTACCGGGCGGGGCTGGCGGGCAGGCCGGACGACAGCATCCGGTCGATCCTCGCGGTGCACAAGGTCGGACCGTTCGCCGGGGTGTTCTCGATCGGTGCGCATCGGAACCCGGACGCCGTCGCGATCGTGGACGAGCTGGGCGAGCTGACCTACGACCAGGTTGAGCGCCGCTCCAACGCGCTCGCACGGGCCTGGTCGCAGCGCGGGATCGGGGCGGGCACCGTGGTGGCGGCGCTGTGCCGTGACCACAGGGGACTGGTCACCGTGATGGCGGCGACGGGCAAGCTCGGCGCGCGGTTGTTGCTGCTCAACACCGGTTTCGCCAAGCCGCAGCTCGCCGACGTCGCCCGGCGGGAGCAGGTCTCGCTGCTGGTCTACGACGAGGAGTTCACCGGGCTGCTCGACGCGGTCGATCCAGACGTCGAACGGTGCCTCGCCTGGGTGGACGCCGAGGCGCCTGCGGGCTCGGACTCGCTCGAAGGGCTGATCGCCGCCACCGACGGCGCGCCGGTGCCCAGCCCGGAACGGCCTGGCGGGTTCATCCTGCTCACCAGCGGTACCACCGGCACGCCAAAGGGCGCGCCGAGGGAGAAGACGTCGCCGCTGTCCTCGGCGCAACTGCTGGACCGGGTGCCGCTGCGGCGTGACCAGCCGATGCACATGGCGGCACCGATGTTCCACGGCACCGGCCTTTCGCAGGTGCTGCTGGCGTTCGCGCTGGGCAACAAGGTCGTGCTGCGTCGTCGTTTCGACCCGGAGGACGCGCTGGGGGTGGTGGCCGAGCATCGGTGCGCGGTGCTGGTCGTCGTGCCGACGATGTTGCAGCGCATCATCGACCTCGGCCCTGAGGTGCTTGGTAAGTACGATACGTCGTCGCTGCGGATCATCTTCGCCGCCGGTTCGGCGATCCCGCGCGACGTCGTCACCCGCACCATGGACATCTTCGGCGACGTCCTCTACAACCTGTACGGCTCGACCGAGGTCGCGGTGGCCACCGTCGCGACCCCGGAAGACCTGCGGCGCGACCCCAGCACGGCGGGCAAGCCGCCGGTCGGCTGCGAGGTGAAGCTCTACGACAGCAACGACGTCGAGGTCACCGAGCCCGGCTGTGTCGGACGCATTTTCGTGGGTAGTGGGCTGAGCTTCTCCGGGTACACCGATGGTAGGAACAAGGACATCATCGACGGTCTGCTGTCCACGGGGGACGTCGGGCATTTCGACGAGAACGGGCTGCTGTTCGTCGACGGGCGCGACGACGACATGATCGTCTCGGGCGGCGAGAACGTCTATCCGCTTGAGGTGGAGAACCTGCTCGCTGACCGGGAGGACGTGCTCGAGGCCGCCGTCGTTGGCGTGCCGGACGAGGAGTTCGGCCAGCGACTCAAAGCGTTCGTGGTGCTCGCCGAGGGCGCGAGCACCGACGCTGAGGAGATCAAGGCGTACGTGAAGGCGAACCTCGCGCGCTACAAGGTGCCGCGCGACGTCGAGTTCCTGCCCGAACTGCCTCGCAACACCACCGGCAAGCTGCTGCGCGCCAAGCTGACAGATTAGTGCTGCCGGGCGAGCCGAACGGGGCGTTCGGTGCACATTGCGTGCCGAACGCCCCGTTCGGCTCGCATTCAGCGCGCACTCGGCACGCCTACCGCGCCGCGCGCACGATGTGCTCCAGCGCCCCGGTGAGCAAAGTGTGGACCCGCTCCCGAGTGCCGGTGCCGTGTTGCGCCCACTCCAGCGTCAGCTCCTCGGCGTAGGCCAGCCACGCCCCGACGGCGGCGCGAACCAGCTCGCTCGGCTGCGCGATG
Source organism: Actinophytocola sp. (assembly GCA_009377385.1). Taxonomy (GTDB): domain Bacteria; phylum Actinomycetota; class Actinomycetes; order Mycobacteriales; family Pseudonocardiaceae; genus Haloechinothrix_A. The sequence continues at coordinate 29,748 of WHUD01000013.1, read as the reverse complement.
TCCAGCGCGGTGAGCACCTGGTCGGTCAGCGCCGCACGGGTGTCGCGGAAGATCTCGTGCACCCAGTCGTCGGTGCCCGAGCTGCGGAACAGCGCGATGTACGGCTCGTGCCGTCGCTCGATGAAGCTGAGGAGCCCGGCAACGACGTCGTCGATGGAGTCACCCTCCACACGCGTAGCCCGGAGCAGCCGCCTGCTTCCCGCGCGAACCACATCGGCGTAGTAGTCCCGCTTGGTGGGGAAGTAGTGGAACAGCAGACTGCGCGAGATTCCTGCCTCGGCGGCGACCTCATCGATGGTGATCTGGTGCAGCGGTCGCGTGGTCAGCATCTCCAGCCCGATGCCGATGAGCTGCTTGCGCCGCTCGTCAGGGCTCTGGCGGGCGCGGCGCCTGGCCTGCGCCGGATTGCCACTGGCCATGCGACCTCCTCACGTCGCTATTGAGCAATGCTCGATAATTAAAGTAGCGTGTCCTGCCATGGACTTCACCTCGTCAGCACGATCGGCCGAGTACCGCGAGAAGGTGGCCGATTTCATTGCCGCCGAGGTCGCCCCCGCCGAGGCGGACTACCTGCGCACCCTCCACCAGGCCGCAGACCCGTGGGTCGTGCTGCCGATCGTGGACGAGCTCAAGGCGAAGGCGCGCGAGCGCGGACTGTGGAACTTCTTCCTGCCCAAGGCGTACTCCGAGGAGACCGGGAAGGGCGCGGGGCTGACCAACATCGACTACGCCCCGCTGACCGAGCAGATGGGCCGCCACGTGCTCGGCCCCGAGGTGTTCAACTGCAACGCCCCCGACACCGGCAACGCCGAGGTCCTCATCCACTACGGCAGCGAACAGCAGCGACAGCGCTGGCTGCGGCCGCTGCTCGACGGCGAGATCCGCTCGGCGTTCTGCATGACCGAACCCGAGGTGGCCTCATCGGACGCCACCAACATGGCGGCCACCGCCATGCCGGACGGCGACGACGTCGTGCTCAACGGCCGCAAGTGGTTCTCAACCGGCATCGGGCACCCACGCTGCGAGTTCGTCATCTTCATGGGGCTGACGGACCCGGACGCGCACCGCCACGCGCGGCACTCCATGGTGATCGTGCCGAAGGGCACGCCCGGCTTCACCGTGGAGCGGATGCTGCCGGTGTTCGGCTACTACGACGAGCCCTACGGCCACGGCGAGGTCACCTTCGACAACGTCAGGGTGCCGAAGGAGAACGTCATCGCAGGGCTGGGCAAGGGCTTCGAGATCGCGCAGGGACGTCTTGGGCCAGGCCGCATCCACCACTGCATGCGGCTCATCGGCCTCGCCGAGCGGGCACTGGAAATGGCCATCACCCGCGCGATGAGCCGCACCGCGTTCGGCAAGCCGGTGGTCAACCTGGGCGGCAACCGGGAGCGCATCGCCCGCGCCAGGATCGCCATCAACCAGGCCAGGCTGCAGGTGCTGCACACCGCGTGGCTGCTGGACACCCACGGCCCGTTCGGCGCGCTGTCCGAGCTGTCGCAGATCAAGGCGAGCGTGCCGGGCATGGCCGAGCAGGTCATCGACATGGCGATACAGCTGCACGGCGGCGGTGGCCTGACCAACGACTTCCCGCTCGCGGGCGCCTACGCGGGCGCGCGCTCGCTGCGGATGGCGGACGGCCCAGACGAGGTGCACCTCGGCGTCATCTCCCGCATCGAGCTGGCCCCGTACAGGGAGCGGGCGTGACGCAGCGGGTCGCCGCAGCGGGGCGGTTCGAGCGCATCGAGCTCGCCGACAAAGCGCGCACCGGCTTCTGGCAACGGCTACGGTCGAAGATCGAGGGCTGATCGCAACCCGAGAAGGCACACCGAGCACATGAGCGAACGCAAAAACATCCTGATCACCGGGGCAAGCTCCGGCCTCGGCGAGGGCATGGCGCGGGAGTTCGCCGCCAAGGGCCGCAACCTCGCGCTGTGTGCGCGACGGACCGATCGGCTGGAGACGCTGGCCAAGGAGCTGACCGAGGCGTACCCCAGCATCACGGTGACCACCAAGGCGTTGGACGTCACCGACCACGACGCCGTGTTCCGGGTGTTCCGCGAGTTCCGTGACGAGTTGGGAAGCATCGACCGGGTGATCGCCAACGCCGGGCTTGGCAAGGGCCAGCCGATCGGCACGGGGTACTTCGATGCCAACAAGCAGACCGTGGAGACCAACGTCATCGGCCTGCTTGCCCAGTGCGAGGCCGCGATGGAGATATTCCGCGAGCAACAGTCGGGTCACCTCGTCGTCGTCTCGTCGGTCAGCGCCGTGCGCGGCATGCGGGGCAACGTCACCACCTACGCCGCGTCCAAGGCCGCCGCGGCCTCGCTGGCGGAGGGCATCCGCGCCCAGCACCTCAACGACAATATCGCCGTGACGGCGGTGCTGCCCGGCTACATCGAGTCGGAGATGACCGGCCGCGCAGGCAAGACGCCGCTGATGGTCAGCGGCGAGAAGGGCGCGAAGGCACTGGTCAGCGCGATCGGGGCGGAGAAGGCCAAGGCGTACGTGCCGTGGTGGCCGTGGACCGTGCTCGCGCAGGTGCTGCGGTTCGCGCCGCTGAGCGTGGTGCGGAAGCTGTCATGACGGAACTGCGCGACACCGCGGGTGAGGTCAGGGAAGAAGACGCCTTCGACGCGCGTGCCGTGCACGAGTGGCTGTCGGCGCGGGTCGACGGCCTCGGCGCGGAACCACCTGCCGTGCGGCAGTTCCCCGGCGGCGCGTCGAACCTGACGTTCCAGCTGTCCTATCCGGACCGTGACCTGATCCTGCGCAGGCCACCGCGCGGTCACAAAGCCGCGTCCGCGCACGACATGTCCCGCGAATACCGAGTCCAATCAGGACTCAAGCCAGTGTTCCCCTACGTGCCGGAGATGGTGGCGTTCTGTGACGACGAGTCGATCATCGGCGCCGAGTTCTACGTGATGGAACGCATCGAAGGCATCATCCTGCGCCGGGACCTGCCGGAAGGACTCAACCTCTCGCCGGAGGCGGTGCGGAAGCTGTGCGTCGACGTCATCGACAAGCTGATCGAGCTGCACCAGGTCGACGTCGCGGAGGCGGGGCTGTCCGATCTCGGCAAGGGCGCGGGCTACGTCCGCAGGCAGATCGACGGCTGGTCCGACCGCTACCGCAAGGCCCGCACCGAGAACGTACCCGCCTACACCGAGGTGATGGACTGGCTAGCAGCGAACCAGCCGGAGGACGTCGCCATCTGCCTGATCCACAACGACTTCCGGTTCGACAACATCGTCTTCGATGGCGCGGAGAACATGAGCGTCGTCGGCATCCTGGACTGGGAGATGTCCACGCTCGGTGACCCGATGATGGAGCTTGGCGCGACCATGGCGTACTGGGTGCACGCCGATGACGACGACGTCTTCACCCAGAGCAGGCGGCAGCCCACTCACATGCCGGGCATGCTCACCAGGGACGACGTCGTCAACTACTACCTCGCCAAGACCGGCCTCGCGGTGGACGACTGGACGTTCTACGAAGTGTACGGTCTGTTCCGGCTCGCGGTGATCATCCAGCAGCTGTACCGGCGCTACCACGATGGCGGCACCCACAACGCGCGCTACGCCGACTACTGGATGTTCGTCGGCTACCTGGAGTGGCGCTGCAAGGAGATCATCGCGAAGGCCGGTGCCTGATGGGCGCGATCTACCTGGTCCGGCACGGGCAGGCGTCGTTCGGCGCGGCCAACTACGACCAGCTCTCCGACGTCGGCGCGGAGCAGTCGAAGGTGGCCGGCGATGAGCTGCGCAGGCGCGGGGTCGAGTTCACCGAGGTGCGCTGCGGCACCATGGCCCGCCAGCGCGACACCGCGTCGGCGGCCGGGTTCGACGCCGCGGAGGATGCGCGCTGGAACGAGTACGACTTCATCGACGTCGTGCGAGGCCACGGCGGTGAACTGCCGGAGCGGCCCGATCCGCGCGGGTTCCAGGCGGTGCTGGACGAGGCGCTGCTGGCCTGGATCGTGGCGGCGGAGGGCAGCGCGTGCGCGGAGACCTGGACGGCGTTCACCGATCGGGTGAACGCGGCGTTCGACGAGCTGGTGGCGGGCCTGCCCAAGGGCGGTAGTGCGCTGGTGTTCACCTCGGGTGGCGTGATCGGCGCGCTTGCCGCGCGGGCGATCGGCGACCAGGCGGGTCGCTTCACCGCGTTGCACCGCGTGACATGCAACGCCGGAATCACCAAACTGGTGACCGGCCGGTCGGGTACCACGTTGCTCGCGTTCAACGACCACGCGCACTTCGAGGCCGAGCACCGCAGCCTGCTTACCTACCGCTAGGAGCACGTATGAGCTTTCAGGCCACCACCGTCATCCCCGTCAACGGCGAGGGCACCGAGGACGTCCTCGTCGACGAGCAGGGCCGGATCTACACCGGGCTCGCTGACGGGCGCATTCTCCGCATCGACAAGGACGGCAGCACCATCGAGACCGTCACGACCTGCCCCGGCCGCCCGCTCGGGCTGGAGTTCTACGGCGACGACGAGCTGGTGGTGTGCGCGTCCGACGCCGGACTGCTCGCGGTGTCGCTGTCATCGGGGGCGGTGCGGGTGCTCGCGGACACCGCCTTCGACGCGCCCATGCTCGCCTGCAACAACGCGGCGGTGGCCAGCGACGGCACGATCTACTTCAGCGACTCCTCCCGCCGCTACCCGATCCCGGAGTGGCGCACCGACCTGATCGAGCAGACCCGCACCGGGCGGCTGCTGCGGCGCAACACCGACGGCACGATCGACGAGCTGCTGACCGGGCTGGACTTCGCCAACGGTGTCGCGCTCGCCGCTGACGAGTCGTTCGTGACGGTGGCCGAGTCCGGCGCCTGCCAGGTGCGACGGTTCTGGCTCACCGGCGAGCGTGTCGGCACCGCCGACCTGTTCCTCGGCGACCTCAGCGGCTACCCGGACAACTCATCAACCGGCAGTGACGGCCTGATCTGGGTCGCGATCCCCGCACCGCGCAACCCCGCGCTGGGCGTGGTGCAGCGGCTGCCTGGGCTGATGCGCACCGCGGTGACCAAGCTGCCGGAATCGCTGCAGCCAGCACCGAGCAAGACGGTGCGCGTGATCGGCGTCGACAACAGGGGAGACATGGTGCACTCCTACGAGGGCGAGATCGACGGCTTCCACATGCTGACCGGGGTGCGGGAACGCGACGCCCAGCTGTACTTCGGCAGCCTGCACGAAAGCGCCGTCGTCATGATGTCCCGCTGACGCACCGGTAAGGTGGCTGGGGTTTATCGGATCGAGGGGAAGGGACGTCGATGGAGCGCGCGCCGCGCCATGAACCGCTCGCCTACGTCATGCGCGCAGGCATGACCGAGAGCGTGCACTACGGCTCCGCCGTGGTGCTGGACGCCGGCGGCGCCATCCGGCACGCGGTCGGCGATCCGGACGCGATCATGTACCCGCGCTCGTCGGTCAAGCCGATCCAGGCGAGCGCCATGGTCGGCTGCGGCCTCGACCTGCCAGCCGAGCTGCTCGCGCTGGCGGCGTCCAGCCACTCCGGCGAGCAGTGCCACGTCGACGGCGTGCTACGTATCCTCGCAACCGAGGGGCTGTCCGAGGACGACCTCCGGAACCCGATCGACTACCCGCTCGACACCGACGTGCGCCGCAAGTGGCTCGCAGCGGGACGCCCGCCGAGCAAGCTCGCACAGAACTGCTCAGGCAAGCACGCCGCGATGCTGGTGACGGCGCGGCGCAACGGCTGGTCGCTCACCGACTACCGCGATCCCGAGCACCCGGTGCAGCGCGAGATCGCGGCGCTGCTCGCTGAGCTGTCCGGTGAGAAGATCGCCAAGGTCGCCGTGGACGGCTGCGGCGCCCCGCTGTTCGCGCTGTCGCTGACCGGGCTCGCCAGGGCGATCGGCGCGGTCGCCAGCGCGGCTGACGGCTCACCGCAGGCGACGGTCGCCAAGGCGATCCGGGCGCACCCCGTGCAGCTCGGCGGCAGCACACGCCCGGTCACTGAGCTGATCAGGGCCGTGCCCGGCCTCATCGCCAAGGACGGCGCCGAGGGTGTCGAGGTCGCCGCGCTGCCGGACGGCACGGCCGTCGCGATCAAGGTGGCCGACGGCACCAACCGAGCGCGCGACGCGGTCACCGCCGCCGCGCTCGCGCTCGCGGGTGTCGACACCGCCGCGCTGGCGCCGATCCTCGACGGCGCGGACGGCTCTGACGGCGACGTCACCGACGGCGTACGACTCGCATCTGCCCTGATCAAGCGGTAATTTCTGCCCTATTGTCCAGTACGCCGCATTGCGTGTCACGGCGGGAACTCGATTCCGTATCAGCGGCTATCTCGCGCCGCCATCGCGGTAACGAACGTGGTCCCTGACGCGAGAAAGCCCATGAGGCGAGCTGAAGGGTACCCGCATGACAACGCAATCCTCGTACGTCATCGAGGCGGTGGGATGGCACATCACAGAAGGCCACGCCGACTGGATGGAGTCCGACGAGCCGCTGGCGAGCCGGGACGACGTCCGTTCCGCTTACCACGAGGTAGAGACGCTGATCCAGCCGTTCGCGTAGTACCGCATCATCGGTCTGCTGAACGACGACGTCGGCAAGACGGAATACACCCCGGTCGAGGGCGGCACCGGGGTGCGGCTGCTGATCTCCCCGAGCGGCATGTCGGTGGAGACCTTCGAGGTCTGCGTCGCCGAGGAGATCAGCTTCGGGCTGGTCGACACCTGCGACTGCCGGTCCTGCGTGCGCGGCGACAAGAGCTGATCAGCCGAACCACTCTGGCTCGTTGCCCCGCGCCCACTTGATGTTGCAGCCGATGCTGGGCACCTGGTCACCGCTGGTCGGCTCGCCCGCGAGCAGCGCGCGCACCGCGACGTCCAACTCCTCGCCTGTCACGGCGACGTCGTTGCCCGGCGTCGAACCGTCGAAGCGGCCCCGGTAGACCAGGCAGCGCGAGTCGTCGAACAGGAAGAAATCCGGCGTGCACGCCGCGCGGTAGGCCTTGGCGACCGACTGATCGGTGTCACTGACATAGGGGAACGTCCAGCCCCACGCCGCAGCCTGCTCGGCCATCCTCTCCGGTCGGTCGTCAGGGTGAGATGCGACGTCGTTGCTGTTGATGCCGACGACGCCGATGCCGTCCGCGATCCAGCGAGACGTGGCCTCGCCGAGCTCGACGGCGATGTGCCGCACGTACGGACAATGGTTGCAGACGAAGGCGACCAGCGTGCCGCGCTGTCCCGCGACCTGCTCAAGGCTCCACACGGTGCCGTCGGGATCGGGCAGCGCGAACTCCGGTGCTGTCGTACCGAGCGTGAGCATGGTTGATTCCACAGCCACCATGCGCCCGAGCGTACCCAACACGGGTACTCAGTCGCTGAGGTCTCGCAGCCGCCGCGCGACGTCCTCCGGCATGACGTCGTTGATGAACACGCCGAGCGCCGACTCCGATGCGGCGAGGTACTTGAGCTTGTCCTCGGCGCGGCGGATGGAGAACAGCTCGAGCCGCAGGTAGCTCAGGTCGCGGTCGACGTTGACCATGGCCTGCTGCCACGCGGCGATGTAGGGCAGCGGCTTGTCGTAGAGCCGGTCCAGCCGCCGCAGCACGTCGAGGTAGATGTGGCAGAAGGCGTCTCGCTCCGCGTCGGACAGCGCGGGCAGGTCGGGGACCTGCCGGTGCGGGTAGACGTGCACCTCGACCGGCCAGCGTGCGGCTGCGGGCACGAACGCCGTCCAGTGCTCGTTCTCCGCGACGATGCGGGTGCCCGCCTTGCGCTCGGTGGCGAGCACGTCGGCGAACAGGTTGCGCCACGTTCGTTTGCGATGAGACCGGGCGGCCGCCAGCATCCGATGGGTGCGGGGAGAGGCGAACGGGAAGGCGTAGATCTGGCCGTGCGGGTGCTGCAACGTCACGCCGACCTCGACGCCCCGGTTCTCGAACGGCACCACCTGCTCGATGCCAGGCTGGAGCCCGAGTTCGATGGTGCGGTCGGCCCACGCCTCGAGCACGGTACGCGCCCGCTGCGGGGTGAGCTGAGCGAACGAGCCGTTGTGGTCGCTTGTGAAGCAGACGACCTCGCAGTGGCCGATGCCCGGCTGGCGGGGGACAAGGTCATCACCGGCCGATGTCAGCTCGCCGACGTCCGCGGCAAGCGAAGGGAACCGGTTGTCGAACACCACGACGTCGTAGTCGCCGGCCGGGATCTCGGTCAGCGCGCCGTCCCGTGAGGGACACAGCGGACACTCGGCGACGTCCGGCAGGTGGGTGCGGTCCTGCCGATGGGCCGCGAGCGCGACCCACTCGTCGACGATCGGGTCGTAGCGCAGCTCGCTGCCGACGGTCAGCGTGGGCAGCTGCCTGCTGTCGGCCGGTCGGGGGCGGGACTCGCCGTCGCTGGTGTCGTCGTAGTAGATCAGCTGTCTGCCATCGGCGAGCCGCGCCACTGTCTTCCTCATGGCGGCGCCATTCTCGCTGGAGTTGCGGCCATGTCCCCAGACCGTACCGGGTCCCCCGACGTCGTGTCCCCCACTCACGCCGTTGTGTCCCCCGTTGCGGACGCCGTGTCCCCCGTCCAGGACGTTGTGTTCGTCATTCCGGAGGCGGTGTGGGTGCCACGAAGGGCATTTTACTGGCACCTGAGGCCAGTAAGAGCCCTTCGTGGCACCCCCGGAACGTCGCCCGGTACGCCCGTGGTGATACGCCGATCGCGGCGTGCAGGTGCTGGCGCAGCGAGACGGCGGTGCCGAACCCGGCAGCAACAGCGACCCGGTCCACCGGCAGGTCGGTCTCCTCGAGCAGCTCCCGCGCCCGCGCCACCCGCTGCTGCGTCAGCCACCGCAACGGCGACAGCCCGGTCTCCTCGCGGAACCGCCGGGTGAACGTCCTGACGCTCATCGCCTCGCACGCGGCCAGCCCCCGCAGGGTGATCGGCCGATCGAGGTGCGCCAACGCCCAGCTCCGCGCCGCGCCGGTGGACGTCTTCCGCCGCGACAGCACCGGGCGCAGGATGAACTGCGCCTGTCCGCCCTCGCGGTGCGGCGGCACCACCGTCGTCCGCGCGATGTCGTTGGCCACCGCGGCGCCGTGGTCGCGGCGCACGAGGTGCAGGCACAGGTCGATGCCGGACGCCTCGCCCGCCGACGTCAGCACCGTGCCGGAGTCGGTGTAGAGCACGTCCGTGTCCAGCTCGACGCGTGGGAACAACCGCCGGAACTGCTCGGCGGACTTCCAGTGCGTCGTCGCGCGCGAGCCGTCGAGCCATCCCGCCGCCGCGAGCACGAACGCCCCTGTGCAGATCGACGCCACCCGCGTGCCGGGCCGGATCCGCGCCAGCGCCTCCGCCAGCTCCGGCCCGAGGCGGCCCTCGGTCTCCGTCTCGTCCGGCTCGTGCGTCGCGGGCACCACCACGGTGTCCGCATCGGCCAGCGCATCGGGCCCGTGCGTGACGGTGATGGGGAAGTCGGCGTCGGTGCGCACCTGCCCAGGCCGCACGGCGCACGTGACGACGTCGTACAGCGGCGCACCGTCCGACCCGATGGCGCGGCCGAAGATCTGGTGCACGATGCCCAGCTCAAGGGGCATCACGCCGTGGCGGACGAGAACAGCAACCCGATGCATGGCCCGATTCTTTCACATCCTGTCCATCCGGCCACTCGTTTCATACGGCCGACACGGCCAGGCTGGAGCTATGAACGTACTCTGGATCTTCGCTCACCCGGAGCAGTGCTCACTCAATGGAGCACTTCTCACTGAAGGGCTCGAACAGCTCCGCCGCGCGGGCCACGACTACCGGGTCTCGGACCTCTACGCGATGGGCTGGAATCCGGTCGCGGACGCACACGACGTCAGCCACGACGTCGGCGACCGGTTCATCGTCGGCGCCGAGCAGGAGCGCGGCTACCGGAACGGCACGCTCAGCGCGGACATCCGCGCCGAGCACGCCAAACTCGCCTTGGCGGACGCTGTGGTGTTCCAGTTCCCGATGTGGTGGCTCGGGCCGCCTGCCATCCTCAAGGGCTGGTTCGACCGGGTGCTGGTGCAGGGCTTCGCGTTCGGCGTCACCGGCGCGGACGGGCGCACCCGGCGTTACGGCGACGGCGGGCTCGCGGGCAAGCGCGCGCTGGTGATTACGTCCGTCGGTGCCCGCCCGTCCAGCTTCGGCCCGCGCGGCATCCACGGCGACGTCGAGCAGGTGCTGTTCCCGCTGCTGCACGGCACGGTGTTCTACACCGGCATGGCTGTGCTGCCACCGCTGGTCGTCTACGGCGCCGATCGCATGGACGACGACGGCTACCGCGCGGTGCTGCCCGAAGTGCGGCATCGGCTGGACACGCTGTTCACCGCGCCGCCGTTGCCGTTCCGGCACGAGGACAGCGGCAACTACGACGACGATCTGGTACTGCGTCCCGGCCTCTCGGCTGGCCAGACCGGACTGGCCGTGCACTACGGCGCTAGAGCCGCTGATACATCAGGTGCAGCCCGACGTAACCCTTCTCGGGATGGTGGAAGGCTTCCGGCACCGTCGTGAGGATGCTGAACCCGAGCGAGCGCCACAGCTCCACCGCGCGGGTGTTGGTCTCGACGACGGCGTTGAACTGCATCGCGCGGTAGCCGTCCGCGCGGGCCTGCTCGATGGTGTACTCCGCGAGCCGCCTGCCGATGCCCGCGCCTGCGCGGTCCGAATCGACCATGAACCCGGCGTTGGCGATGTGCGAGCCGGGGCCGGGCTGGTTGGGATGCGTCTCCGATGTCCCGACCACCCGGCCGGCGTCGTCAATGGCGACGATCGTGCGCGCGGGCGGCTCGTGCATCCAGCGCGCACGGGCGGTCGCCTCGCTGACGTCGGGCTCCCAGGTGAACGTCGTACCGTCGGCGACGATGCGCCGCAGGAACCGCCAGATGTGCGGCCAGTCCTCGGCCGTCGCGTCACGAAACCGCATGCGCCCAGCGTGTGACGCCGTTGGTCGCGGGCGCAACGGGTTTTCACAAGGTGGCGAGCAGTTCGTCCAGCCGCTCGTAGGTCTCCTGCAAGCCGGTCTCCATGCCCGAGGCGCCATTGTTAACCATCTAGTTAATCAACTAGTAGATTGAATATAGCGAAAGGCTTGCCGATGTCAAGGCTTGCGAGCCCGGGCGGTAGCCCCGCCCTGGTCGGCTAGCCGCGCCGGCTGGTCCCGAAGCGCATGTCGAAGTCCGAGATGCCGACACTGGCCAGCGGTGTGCGACCGTGCAGGAAGCCGAGCGGGCCGTCGGCGTCGACCCACCACGACGAGCGCACCAGCACCGGCTTGCCCGCCACCCGCACCGGGCTGCGCAGCGGTCCGCGCTGGATCACCGCGAACGCCGACGGCACCGCAACCGGCACCGTCGCCATCGGCACGAACGCCGCGCCTGCGATCGGGCCGTCGTCACTGTGCGCGGTCGCGGTGATCGCGCGACGACTGCTCCACTCGAACTTCGCCATGTCCTTCGGGATGTGCCACAGCTCCCTGCCGCCCGCCAGCGACGTCTCGCTGTCCACCCAGATGTGGGTGATGGACGCGGCGGGTTTCGTGCCGTCGTAGACCGCGACGGTCGCCATCAGCTCGCGGTAGGACAGCATCCCCGGCTCCTGGTAGTCCACCCACGCGGTGACGACGAAGCCGGTGCCCGCCACGATGATCGGCTCGACACCGTCGGGCGGTGGGGGCAGCTCCTGCTCGGGCAGCCGCCACACCGACACGAAGGCGTCGCCGCAGAGCGTCCAGGGTTCAGGCGGGTAGTTCCGTTCCGTCATGCGGCCTCCTCGCGCGCGGCAAGCCGCGCCCATGTCACGGCGTCGGCCAGCATGGTGTCCGATGCTTCGGGCCTGCGAGCAGTAATAGCGCCTAATGATTCGGACCTGCAAGCAGTCCTCATGCCTTCTCCACCGGGGTGATCGGGAGTCGCAGCGCGCTGGGTGCCGAGTCCGGCACGGTCGGGCGCACCGGCGGCACCGGGTCTATCCGCTCATACGCCGCGCCGAGCGGCGGACGCGGGTCCGCCTCGCCCTTGTTCGGCCAGAACGCCAGGGCCCGTTCGGCCTGCGCGGTGATCGTCAGCGAGGGGTTCACGCCCAGGTTCGCCGAGATCGCAGAGCCGTCCACCACGTGCAGGCCCTCGTAGCCGTACAGCCGCTGGTACGGGTCGACGACGCCGGTCTCGGGCGAGTCACCGATCGGGCAGCCCCCGATGTAGTGCGCCGTCGACGGCACGTTCACGACGTCCATGTACAGCCCGAGCGGATCGCCGTTGATCTTGTCGGCGTAGCGCCGGTTCGCCTCGTGCCCGATCGGAATCCACGTCGGGTTCGGCTCGCCGGTGCCCTGCCGGGTCGACAGCCGGTGCCCGAACGGCCCGCGCTTGCGGAACGACGTCAGCGAGTTGTCCAGTGACTGCATCACCAGCAGGATCACCGACCGGTCCGATGCGCCGCGCACGTTGAGCGACCGCAGGAACCGCAGCGGGTGCAGCAGCAGCGACAGCACGAACCGCAGCGCGCGCAGCTTCCCGCCGTCCACCATCGGCGCGGACAGTGGGAACAGCGAGTTCTGCCCCGTGCCGTAGTGGCACACCTCGATGTGGGTGTCGGCCTCAGGGTGGATCGACGACGTGATCGCGATGCCCTGCGCGAAGTCGCGCCTGGTGCGGCTGGAGGCGACCAGGATCGCCTCGGAGTTCGTGCGGGTCAGCTCGCCGAGCCGGTCCGACAGCCTCGGCAGCCGCCCGGTGTCCTTGAGCTGGTGCAACAGCTTCTGGGTGCCCAGTGCCGCCGCCGAGAACACCACCTGCTCCGCGGTATAGCGGCGGCGCTGCTTGCGCAGCACGCTGCCGGACCGCACCGTGGTGACCTCGTAGCCCCCGCCGTCCAGCGGCCGGACGTCGGTCACCGTCGTCATCGGATGCACCTGGGCGCCCGCCTGCTCGGCGAGGTAGAGGTAGTTCGTCGTGGTGGTGTTCTTGGCGTTGTGCGGGCAGCCGGTGAAGCACCGTGCGCAGTGCACGCAGCCCGTGCGCTCCGGGCCCGCGCCACCGAAGTACGGGTCAGGCACCGCCTTGCCCTCGGCGTCGCCGAAGAACACGCCGACCTGGGTGGGGTGGAACGTCTCCGCGACGCCCAGCTCATCGGCGACCTCCCGCAGCACCTCGTCCGCGGGGGACAGCTTCGGGTTGGTGGTGACGCCGAGCATCCGTTTCGCCTGGTCGTAGTACGGCGTCAGCTCGGTTCGCCAGTCCGTGATGTGTGCCCACGCCGGGTCGGAGTAGAACTTGTCGAGCGGCTCGTACAGCGTGTTGCCGTAGATCAGCGAGCCACCACCGACGCCGGACGCGCTGAACAGCGCGCACTTGCCGAGCCAGCTGATCCGCTGCGTGCCGGTCAGCCCGAGCCTCGGCGCCCAGATCGACTTGCGCAGGTTCCAGTTGGTCTTGGGGTAGTCCTCCGAGCGCCAGCGCCGCCCCGACTCGAACACGCCGACCCGGTAGCCCTTCTCGGTCAGCCGCAGCGCGGACACGCTGCCGCCGAAGCCAGAGCCGATGACGAGGACGTCGTAGTCTGTTTCGGGCCTGCCGGTGTTCAATGAGTCGGACCCGCGAGCAGTCCCAGTGTCCGATGATTCGGACCTGCGAGCAGTCCTCATGCTGCCTCCAGCAGTCGGTAGTCATCCGGGTCGAGGGCGCGGGTGGCGAGCCGGTAGGCGCTGACCGTTCCCGGCCAGTTGGTGGTGATGCGGCCGTGCTCGTTGCGGTACCAGCTCGAGCACAGTGTCCACACCGATCGGTCCAGCCTGTCTTGCAGCCGCTCGTCGAACCGCCGCGCGACGTCCGGCTTGACGTCCATCGCGCGAGGACCGTTGCTGGCGAGCAGCCGTACCGCTTTGCCGATGTAGCTCGCCTGGCACTCCAGCATGTAGATGATCGACCCGACACCGAGATTGGTGTTCGGCCCGTACATCAGGAACATGTTCGGGAAACCGGGCACGGTGATGCCGAGGTAGGCGTGCGCGCCCTCGCTCCACTCGTCGGCGAGCTTCCTGCCGTCGAGCCCGTGCACCGCCATCGGCCCGAGGAACTCCGACGTCTTGAAGCCGGTCCCGTAGATGATGACGTCGGCCTCGTGCAGCGTGCCGTCGGTGGTGCGGATGCCGTCCGGCTCGATGCGTTCGATGTCCGTCGTCTCCAGGTGGACGTTCGGCTGCCCGAGCGCGGGGTAGTAGTCGCCGGAGAACAGCCCGCGCTTGCAGCCCGGCGCGTAGTCCGGCGTGAGCTTGGCGCGCAACCGCTCGTCGGGCACCTGCTTGCGCAGGTGACGCTGGGCGATCTTGGCCACGAGCGGGCGCATCGGCGGGAAGTCCACCAGTCCTAGCGCCAGCACCTCGCACAGCAGCCAGAACCCGAACCGCTCAGCCAGCCGGGTGAACGGCAGTTTCTGGAACATCGTGTGGTGCCACGGCTTGTAGACCACTTCCGGGCGCGGCAGCACCCAGGGGGCGGAACGCTGGAACACCGTCAGGTGCTCGACGTCCGGCTGGATCGCGGGCACGAACTGCACCGCGCTCGCCCCGGTGCCGATCACCGCGACTCGCTTGCCCCGCAGATCGACCGAGTGATCCCACTCGGCGGAGTGAAACGCTGGCCCGCTGAAGGTGTCGATGCCCTCGATGTTCGGCAACGCGGGCCGGGAGAGCTGTCCGGTGGCGGGCACGAAGACGTCCGCCGTGTACTCCTCGCCGCTGTCGGTCGCCAGCCGCCACTGCGCGTCGTCGTACGTGGCGGAGGTGACCTCGACGCCGAACCGGATGTGGCGCAGCAGGTCGTTGTCGCGGACGACGCGCCGGACGTACTCCTTGATCTCGTCCTGCGGCGAGAACCGCGACGACCACGTCGGGTTCGGTTCGGTGGAGAACGAGTAGTACGGCGACGGGATGTCGCACGCGGCGCCGGGGTAGGTGTTCTCGCGCCACACGCCGCCGATGTCGTCGCCCTTCTCCAGGATGACGAAGTCATCGAACCCCGCGCGCTTGAGTTCCAGCGCCATGCCGATGCCGCCGAAGCCGGTGCCGACGATCGCGACCGACGGCGGTGTCGAAGTGGTCATGGGCTTACCGTAGTCCTGGTCACGGCGGGACAGCAGCGATGCGCGGCCACAAAATCCATATTTTCGGCCATAATGCCGCCATGGTGGAACACGCGGCAGCGTCGGTGCGCGAGTGGGACTTCCCGCGTAGCGCCGCGAGCGTGCTGCTGATGACCCGATTCGCCGCCGAACGCGGCATCGGGCACGAGGACATGCTGCGCGGCTCCGCGCTCACGCTGGCCGAGGCGGAGGACCCGGACACACAGATCGACGCGCACCAGGAACTCGCCGTCGTCCGCAACCTGGTTACCCATCGCGGCGCCGAGCCGGGGCTCGGGCTGCGCGTCGGCGCGCGGTACCAGGTCACCACGTTCGGGATCTTCGGATTCGCCTGCGTCAGCAGTCCCACGCTGCGCGATGTCATCTCGTTCGCGCTGCGGTACTGGGACCTGAGCTTCGCGTTCGGCATCCCCGAGGTGGAGATCGGAGACTTCGAGATCAGGATCGAGCTGCACGACGACGCGGTGCCCGGCCAGCTCCGCCGGTTCCTCGTCGAGCGCGACCTCGCCGCGATGTACACGATCATGAACGACCTGCTGCCGATGGGAGTGCCCATCCGAACGCTGGAGTTCGCCTTTCCCGCCCCTGCTTCGCGGTCCGAGCTGGACGACTACCTGGCGGCGTTCGGGGTGGCACCGGACTTCGATCGGCCAGCGCACGTCTCGACGTTCGACGTCGCGTACCTGGACAAGCCGTTGCCGCAGGCCAACGCGCAGACCGTGGCGCTGTGCGAGGCGCAGTGCCGCGAGTTGGTGGCGCGGCGGCGGGCGCGCACCGGGATCTCGCACGACGTGCGGGAGCGGCTGATCAACCTCGGCGGGGCGGACACCGGGATGGACGCTGTGGCCGCCGAGCTGAACGTGAGCACCCGGACGCTGCGGCGGAAGCTGTCCGAGGCGGGCACCAGCTACCGGATGCTGCTGGACGAGGTCCGCGAGGCGCTGGCGGAGGAGATGCTGGCGACCGGCGCGCTGTCGGTGTCCGACGTCGCCGTCCGCCTCGGCTACGCCGAAGCCACCAGCTTCATCCACGCCTTCAAGCGATGGAAGGGCACCACCCCAGCGGCCTACACCCGCCCCAAGCGCTGCTGACGCCGCGCGGGCGGCCGACGGGCTGCCGGGCGGGACGACCGGACGATGGCGCGCGGGGCGACGGAACGCCGCGAGTTGCACCGTGGGGCGCCGCGAGTTGCACCGTCGGGGGTCGCCGCGAGTTGCACCGTGGGGCGCCGCGAGTCGCACTTCACGAGCGCGAGTCCCGAGTTCCGGTGACGTTAGTTCCGTGTTGCGGTCAGGCCGGGTCGGTGGTCTCCTCGACCAGCCAGTCGAGATACTCGGCGCTGCCGCCCTCGATCGGCGTTGCGATGATTTCGGGGACGTCATAGCTGTGCTCGGTCTTGAGGTGGTCGGTCAGCGCACGGACCCTGTTCGCGACGGTCTTGATGTCGACGCGCCACTCCTGTTCGGTCTGCACCGCACCGTCCCACCGGAACACGCTGGTCAGCGGCCCCACCACCTGCGCGCACGCGCCAAGGCGATGCTCGATCGCGCTTGCGGCCAGCGCCGTAGCTGCGGATTCGCTGTCGGTCGTCGTGGACACGATCACGTGGTCAGCTGGCATATGTCGAGGGTAACGGTGCCCGATCACGGAACTCGTGCTGCCGGAAGTCCGAACACGTGGCCCGGAACGTGCGACTCGCGGGGCCCGAGGGTGCGACTCGCGCCCCGCCAAGGTGCGACTCGCGGGGCCCGAGGGTGCGACTCGCGCCCGTCGGCGCCGAGCCCGCCGTCACCGTTCGCCGGGCTCGACGGCGGCGGCGTCCCGCGCATCCGTTCTGGCATGTTCGGCCGACTCGTGGCGGACGGTCGGCTGAAGCACGTCGATCAGCTGACACGGACCATCACGTCCTGAGCTTGCCGAGCACCGTGCAGACCACCTGCGCGATGCCCGCCGCGTCCAGCGAGCATGCCCGGAGTAGCTGGTCGCGCGAGGCGTGCGGCAGGAAGCGTTGCGGCAGTGCGTGCGTGACGACCCTGGTGCCCGACCCGGCCGCCGCCAGCGCCTGGGCGAGCCGCGCGCCGAGCCCGCCGATCGCCGTGGCCTCCTCAACGACGACGACCATCCGGTGCGGCGCGAGCAGCTTGATCAACGCCGGGTCGGCAGGGACCGTCCATCGTGGATCGAGCACCGTGGCGGTGATCTCGCGCAGCGCCACCGACTCGGCCGCGGCGAGGCACGGTTGCGCGAGCGCGCCTGTCGCGAGCAGCACGACGTCTGGGTCCGGCGCTTCGCGCAGCACGTCGCACGGACCGGCGCGGCGTGCGGCGGGGACGTCCAGTGGTGCGGGACCAGGCGGGTGCCGCAGCACGGTCGGCCCGGTGTCGCGCTCGATCGCCTGGCGCAGCAACTCCCTGAGCCGCACGGTGTCGCGCGGCGCGCCGAGCCGCAGTCCGGGGATCGCGGCGAGCACGGCTGGGTCCCAGATGCCGTGGTCGCCCTGCCCGTTCACCCCGGCATGGTCGAGCACGACGGTGACCGGCAGTCGACGGCGTGCGACGTCGGTGAGCAGCCGGTCGAACGCTCGGGGCAGCGCGTCCGCGCGCAACCGCACGACCGGATGCGTGCCGCCGAGCGCGAGCCCGGCCGCCGACGTAATGGCGTGTGGTTCGGCGCTGCCGACGTCGAACACCCGATCCGGGAACCGGGTCGCGAACTCGCCGATGCCTGCGCCCGCCGTCACGCATACCACGTCGTCGCGGTCGGCACCGATCGCCGCCATCTCAGCCTCGAACACCGACGTCCACGTCCTGCGCGCGCGGGTGCGCCGCCGCCTCGTCGGTGGCACCGCAGGTTCCGCCTGGTGGGTGACGCAGTGCACCAGGGCGGGGCGGCCCACGGCAGCCGCGCGGCGCAGCGCGCGTTCCAGCGCGCTCATGTCGTGCCCGTCAACAGGTCCGATGTAGACGAATCCGAGATCGGTGAACACGTTCGTCCGCAACGGCTTCCCCTGCCGCTGCACCGGAATCTGGCTCACCGCGAGCCCGGCAGCCGCGCGCTTCAGCTCGGCGAGGTGCCTGGCGATCCCGCCCTGCACGGAGGCGTACGGCTTGCCGTCGTCGTTGAGCACCACCACGACCGGCCGTGCTGGCGCTGCGCCGATGTTGTTGAGCGCCTCCCAGCTCAGCCCGCTGGTCAGCGCGCCGCCACCGATGACCGCGACCACACGCCGCCGCCGGGTCGCGCCGCGCATCGCGAACGCCTTCGCCAGACCGTCCGCATAGGACAGTGGTGCTTCCGCTGGCCACTCCGGCTCCTCGGCGTGGCTGGTCAGGATTTCGCGCGCCGCCGCGGTGTGCTGGGTGTCGAACAGCAGGACGTCTTTGGACGCGGTGAAGACCCGGTGCACGGCGAGCGTCAGCTCGGCGGTGCCGTCGTCGAGATGTTGCCTGGCCTCCCGTGCCAGGCGGGCTATCTCGGTCTCGGAGAGCCCGCGCAGGTCGGAGGGCTCGTTGACCCGCGACAGCAGGGTGTCGCCCGAGCTGGTCACAAGTCCACCGCCAATCAGGGAATGGGTCGCGAGTTGGCCGATGCATTACCGAGAACGGTGCTCTGAATTGGGCCGTTGCGAATGTGAAGGTACCAGCGGGCGAACGCGACAGTACATTCCCTGAAAGAGCGACCGGAAACTCGGTCGGGCGGTCATCGGCGCAGGTCATGTCGTGGCCGAAATAGTTGTCGAACGATACGTAGTAATGCGATTGGCGGAGTGGCGCACAATTCCGCGCATTTGGCCTAGTGCTCCTAATTACGGATGGTGATGCGAACGCGTATCCGCCGGAGGTTGTCACGACTTCCGGTAGTGCTGACCACCAGGGTGGCCTAGTGCCCACACGAGACCGTCGGCGCGGTCGGGGCGGCGCGTTGTCGCTCACTCACCGTGGCGCGTGGCGACGTACCCACTCTGGTGGGTGATGCCTGGCGTGCGCTGAGAGTGTGGCCAAGAGTGCGTCCGACGGACGCGGTTGTGTGTCGGCGAGCCCTGGCGTTTCTCCGCCGCCGGTGCGACCGTGACTGTGATGTGTATCTGAGGCGGACACACTCGGAGGAGGCCAGCATGTTCGTGCCGTTCAGCGCACGGGACTTTCTCGACCGGGCGGAAAACGTCTATGGCGAACGAACTGGAATCGTGGACGAACCCGACCAACCGGCAGAACCACTCACCGGCCTGACGTACCAGCGGGTCGCCCAGTACGCGCGGGCGCAGGCGGCCGGTCTCGACGCACTCGGCGTCGACCAGGGCGAACGGGTCGCGATCGTCTCGCACAACAGCGCGCGGCTGCTGACGTCGTTCTTCGGCGTCTCCGGCTACGGCAGGGTGCTCGTGCCGATCAACTTCCGGCTGAGCGCAGAGGAGATCCGCTACATCGTCGAGCATTCCGGCGCCAGTGCGTTGCTCGTCGACCCTGAGCTCGAGGACACCGTGCCGGACATTCCGGTGAAACATCGCTTCACCCTCGGGGCGGCCAGCGACGCCGAGCTGTACCGTTTCGACGCCGACCCTGCGCTGTGGCCGGCAGACGAAGGCGCGACCGCCACCATCAACTACACCAGCGGCACCACCGCGCGGCCCAAGGGCGTGCAGCTGACCCACCGCAACATCTGGGTCAACGCCACGACGTTCGCGCTGCACGCCGGCGTGACCGACCGCGACGTCTACCTGCACACGCTGCCGATGTTCCACTGCAACGGCTGGGGCATGCCGTTCGCGATGGCAGGGCTCGGCGTAGCGCAGATCGTCATCCGCAAGATCGACGGCGCCGAGGTCCTGCGCCGCATCGAGAAGCACGGCGTCACGGTGCTGTGCGCAGCGCCCGCCGTCGTGAACGCCGTGCTCGACGCCGTCAAGGACTGGGACGGCGAGATCCCCGGCCGCGACCGGGTGCGCGTCATCGTGGCGGGCGCGCCGCCGCCGACCACGACCATCGAGCGGGTCGAGACCGAGCTGGGCTGGGAGTTCATCCAGATCTACGGCCTCACCGAGACGTCGCCGCTGCTGACGATCAACCGCACCCGCTCGGAGTGGGACGACCTCAGCGCGGGCGAGCGCGCGAACAAGCTGGTCCGCGCGGGCGCGCCCGCGCTCGGCGTGACGCTGCGGACGTCGGAGTCCGGCGAGGTGCTCGCCAGGTCCAACGTCGTCCTCGAAGGCTACTGGGAGCAGCCGGAGGAGAGCGCCCGTCAGCTGGAGGGCGGCTGGTTCCACACCGGCGACGGCGGTGTCTTCGACGAGGAGAACTACCTCACGATCATGGACCGCAAGAAGGACGTGATCATCACCGGCGGGGAGAACGTCTCCTCGATCGAGGTGGAGGACTGCCTGCACAGCCACCCGGCCGTTGCCGAGGTCGCGGTGATCGGCGTGCCCGACCAGAAGTGGGGCGAGACGATCAAGGCCCTCGTGGTGACGGCGCCAGGCGCAGAGGTGACCGAGGCGGAGTTGGTCAAGCACTGCAAGGAGCGGCTGGCCGGGTACAAGGCGCCGACCACCGTGGAGTTCCGCACCGAGCTGGCCCGCACCGCCACCGGCAAGCTGCAGAAGTTCAAGCTCCGCGCGCCGTACTGGGAGGGCCGAGAACGCCAGGTGGGCTGACGTCGGACTGAGGACGTTGTGGCGGGTTTGCCCGGCGATCATGATGCGCCGTGGCGATCCGGATCGCCATGAGGCCTCATGATCGCCGCGGGCTGGCGCGCCCGCAGCCGTTGCCGACGTCACCGCCGTGCGGCCTAGATATTAGCCATCCCAACAAGATCATCCGCGATTTCCTAGCCGATCGCACAACATGCGGGTGTCCGTGCTCACATACGGTTTCCCGAACTGCACAGCGCACCCGCCGTCTCGGCTACTGAGCCTGGGTGTGCTTCGACGGCGTATCCAAAGGAGATCGCAATGGTGCCCGTTCACCACGCTGGATCGGTGTTCCGATCCGATGCCGTACTCGCGCAAGCGTCCGATGGGGGCGGAGGGATGCTCGCGGGGATCGAGAAGACGATCAACAGCTGGTTCGATCCCATCGCCGAAGGGCTCGGTGGTTTCGTCTTCGCCGAAGTCACGGTCTTCGGCACCACGTTCCCGTGGATCGTGGCCTGGCTTGTTCTCGCAGGCATCATCTTTTCGCTCTACTTCGGCTTCATCCAGTTCCGTGGGTTCAAGCTCGCCACGGAGGTCGTGCGCGGCAAGTACACGAGGGACGACGAGCCGGGGGAGATCAGCCACTTCCAGGCGCTGAGCTCGGCGGTGTCCGGCACCGTTGGGCTGGGCAACATCGCCGGTGTCGGCGTCGCGGTCACCATCGGCGGCGCAGGGGCGACGTTCTGGATGGTGCTCTGTGGCCTGTTCGGCATGTGCACCAAGTTCGTGGAGTGCACGCTTGGCGTGAAGTACCGCGAGGAGCACGCCGACGGCACCGTGTCCGGTGGCCCGATGCACTACCTGCGCAAGGGCATCGCCGAGCGGATCCCCGGCTCGGCTGGCCGCGTCATCGGCAGCACGCTCGCCGGGCTCGCCGCCATCATGATCCTGCTGTTCGGCATCGGTGGCGGCAACATGTTCCAGGCCAACCAGACCGTCGCGCAGATCCGCGACGTCACCGGTGGCAAGGACAGCTTCCTCGCCGATGACGGCGCCGCCCTCGTCCTCGGCATCGTGCTCGCGGTCGTCGTCGGCGCGGTGATCTTCGGCGGCATCAAGTCGATCGGCCGGGTGACCAGCAAGCTGGTGCCGTCCATGGCCATCATCTACGTCGCAGCGTGCGCGATCGTCATCCTGGTCAACATCAACCTCGTGCCGCAGGCCTTCGGCGAGATCATCGGCGGCGCGTTCACCGGCGAGGGCGTCGTCGGCGGTGCGGTCGGTGCGCTGATCGTGGGCTTCACCCGCGCCGCGTTCTCCAACGAGGCCGGTCTCGGCTCCGCTCCCATCGCGCACTCGGCGGTCAAGACGCGCTACCCGGCCACCGAGGGCCTCGTCGCCCTGCTCGAGCCGTTCATCGACACCGTCGTCGTCTGCACCATGACGGCGCTGACCATCGTCATCGCGAACTCGCAGTTCTGGAACGACGCGAAGGCGACCTACGCGCAGGAGGGCACCGAGGCCGACGGCGTCACCGTCACCTCGAGCGCGTTCGAGACCGTGCTGCCCGGCTTCCCATACGTGCTGACGATCGCGGTGATCCTGTTCGCCATTTCCACGATGATCACCTGGGGCTACTACGGCCAGAAGGCGTGGGGCCACCTGTTCGGCGAGAGCAGGGCAAGCACCCGGATCTACCACGCGGTGTACTGCCTGTTCATCGTCGTCGGTTCGGTGTTGACCTTCAGCAGCGTGCTCGACTTCACCGACGCGGTGCTGTTCCTCCTCGCGCTGATCAACATCGCAGGGCTGTACCTGCTTGCGCCGACGGTCAAGCAGGAGCTGGCGAAGTTCCGTGCCAGGGTGCGCCACGGCGACGCAGACGCCGAGCTGGAACAGATCGGCTGACATGGCACAGGTAGATGCCGGCACGGCGGGGGTGGAGCCCCAGCGGGTGCTGCTCATCGGCGCGGGATCACTGAGCGCGGCGGTGGCCGAGCAGGCCCGCCGATGGGGCTCAACCGTGCGGCATCTGCCCTCGCCGTCCGACGAGCAGCTTCGCGAGACGCTCACTCAGGACTGGGACGTCGTCGCCGTCGTGACCCACGACGACATCCTCGCGCTGCGCTACGCCCTGCTGGTCCACCACATCCGGCACGACATCCGGGTGCTGGTGACGATCTTCGACCGTACGGTTGGCGGCGAGGTGGTGCGCTCGGTGCCCAACTGCACCGTTCTCGCCATGACCGACGCCTTGGTGCCCGCGCTGCTCGGGCCGTGCGTCGCGGAGGGGCTGCTGAGCCTGCACCGGGAGTCAGGCGAGTACTTCGCCGTCGCGGACGAGCACGGCGAACCGGAGCTCGCGCGGTTGCCCGCGAAGGGGGTCGCGCGGCGTAGAGGGCTCGCGGCGCGGCTGGTGGCACAGTGCAGACCGCACGACGCGACGTCGCGGGCGCTGCTCGCCGGACTGGCGGGACTGGCCGCCGTCCTGCTGCTTGACGTCGTGCTCGGCGTACTCGTGCTGCACGAACCGCTCGCCGTGGCCTTCTGGCACGCCGCACGGGTGCTCACCACGGTCGGCACGTCCGACGCGGCGAATCATGCCGCGTCCTGGTACCACACGGTGTCCGCGATGACGATGCTCGCCGCGCTCGCGTTCGCCGCGTTGTTCACCGCAGGGCTCGTCGACCGCATGACCTCGCATCGGCTAACCGGCATCATCGGCGGTCGGGCGGTGCCGCGCCGCAGCCACGTCATCGTGGTCGGGCTCGGCCAGGTCGGTCTGCGGCTGTGCCAGGAGCTGCGGCGGCTCGGCGTCGGCGTGGTCGCCGTGGAACGGGACAAGTCAGCGCCATGTGTCGCGCTGGCCCGCGCGACCGGGATTCCGGTGGTCATCGGGCGGGGTGGCGACCGGTTTCTGCTCGGGCGGCTCTCGGCGCGGCGGGCGCGGGCAATCGCCGCGGTGGCCTCCGACCCGCTGGATAACGTCGCGGTGGCCGTCGCGGCGCGGGCGGTGGCACCGGACCAGCGCATCGTGCTCCGCGCCGGCGGGGAGGACGACGTCGTCAGCGAGAGCCGGTCGCTGTTCCGTATCGCAACGGTCTGCGACATCAACCGGATCGGCGGCGCGTTCATCGCCGCGACCGCGCTCGGACTGCGTCCCCGCGCCGCGTTTCCGGCAGGCGCCCGCACCTGGGCGGTGTGGGAGACGGACGACGGCCACGAGCTGTCCGATATGGACACTGGGGACGTCGTGGGCACCGTTCAGGACACGGTCGCGGTGTCCTGACGCGCCGCGCCGCGGTGGAGCAACTCGACGGCGCGGCGTGCCGCGGGATGCTGCGCGACGGATGGCCGGACCGCGACGCTGATGCGCCGCACCGGAGTCGGCGCCACGACCGGCACCGTGACCAGGCCATCCGGCAGCGTGCCGATGCCGAGCTGGGGGAGCACGGTGATGCCGATGCCGGTGGCCACGAAGGAGATCGCGGTGCGGTAGTCGTGCGTCTCCACCGCGAACTCCGGGCTGAACCCTGCCTCGGCGCAGGCGTCGAGCAGCACCTCGCGGCACGGCCCCTTCTTGACGTCGTTGTCCACCCAGCGGCTGCCAGCCAGCTCTGCGAGTGGCACCTCCGCCTTGTCCGCCAACGGATCGTCCTCCGGCACGACGGCGAAGTACGGATCGGCGATGAGCCGTCGCACGTCGCCGTCGCCGTGGTCGGCGTGGGCGCGTTCGACGAAGATGTCGATGTCGGGCTCGGGGCCGCCCAGGTCGAACTCGGTGATCCGCAGGTCGAGCCGTAGGTCGGGGAACTCGGTGCGCAGCGCGGCGACGATGGGGGGCAGCCACGTCGTGCCGGCCGAGGCGAAGTAGCCGATCGACAGGCTGCCCATGCGGCCGGCGCGGAGGTCGCTGACGACGCCGTCGATCCTGGTCAGCGTCTCGAACAGCGACTCGGCCTCTGCGGCGAGGGTGCGACCGGCGGCGGTGGGGGAGATGCCCCTGCCGACTCGCTCGATCAGTCGCAGCCCGGTCTCGCGTTGCAGCGAGGCGAGTTGCTGGCTCACCGCGGACGGCGTGTAGCCGAGCTGGGTGGCTGTGGTGCGGATCGAGCCGGTCGCGACGACCGCGCGAAGCAGGCGCAGGCGGGTGATGTCCAGCATGAGACGACTGTACACCTGTGCTTAACAGTAGTGTAGGAATATTCGCTTGTGCTGATGCATTAGCGCGCTGAGGATGGATCGTGTGACCAATCGACTTCAGAAACCTCGCGTCCTTCCCGAGCCCGAGACGGTCGACGTCAAGGCGCTGCTCGCCGTCTGCGTGACCGTCGTGCTGTGGGGGTCGTCGTTCGTCGCCATCCGCCACATCGGCCACACGCTGTCGGCAGGGCCCATGGCGCTGCTGCGGCTCGTTGTCGCCGCAGCGGCGCTGACCGCGATGGTGGTCGTGACCACCCGCCGCGCGCCGCGTATCCCCAGGTCATGGACGTCGCTACGGCTGATCCTCGCCTACGGCGTGCTCTGGCTGGCCGGCTACACCGTCGTGCTCAACGCCGCAGAACAACTCGTCGACGCGGGGACGGCGGCGCTGCTCGTGTCCCTCGCGCCGCTGCTTGTCGCCTTCGGCGCAGGCCGGTTCCTCGGTGAGGGATACCCGCGACCGCTGCTGATCGGCTCGCTGATCGCGTTCGGGGGAGTGGCGATCATCGCGCTGGACTCCACCGGCCAGCTCAGCGGCCTCGGCATCGTGCTGTCCCTGACCGCCGCAGTACTGTACGCGACCGGCGTGCTGATCCAGAAGGTCACGCTGCGCAGGGTCGACGGGATGACCGTGACGTGGCTCGGCAGCGTCATCGCCACCGTCGCGCTGCTGCCGTGGGCGCCGCAGCTCATCGGCGAGCTGGCAACGGCGCCGCCCGACGCGATCCTCGGCACCGTCTACTTGGGACTGTTCCCCACCGCGATCGGCTTCAGCACCTGGGCGTACGCGCTGCGGCGGATGGACGCCGGCAGGCTCAGCGCGACGACGTACGCCGTGCCAGCGATGTCGGTGCTGCTGTCCTGGGTACTGCTCGCCGAGACGCCGACGGCGTACGGCTTCGCCGGTGGCGCGCTGTGCCTGCTGGGTGTGGCGATCTCCCGCCGTAGGTCGCGCCGGGTGGCCGCGCCTAGCCAGGAGCTTATTCAACCAAGGGGTTGACAACACTCCGGCCGCGCTCTATCGTCATATTCAACGATCTGGTTGAAGAAGCGAGGATGATGTGACCGAGGATCGGTTATCCCAGGTGTTCTCGGCCTTGGCGGATCCGACTCGACGCGACATCGTGGCAAGGCTTGCCGCGAGGGACGCGACGGTTAACGAACTGGCCGAGCCGTACGACGTCAGCGTGCAGGCGGTGTCCAAACACATCCGCGTGCTGGAGGACGCCGGGCTGGTGAGCCGGACACGGGACGCGCAACGGCGGCCGTGTCACCTCGAAGCGGAGGTCTTCGACCTGATGACGAAGTGGATCGAACGGTATCGGCGCGAAGCAGAGGAACGTTTCCAACGCCTCGACGTCGTGCTCGAACAGTTGAAGAACGAGGAAACCGGGACCCAGGAGAAGGGGCAAGCATCATGAGCACCGACACCACCCACCACAACGAGACCGAGATCGTGGCCGACCCCGGCTTGCCGACGATCGTGCTGACCAGGGAGTTCGACGCGCCGCCCGAGTTGGTGTTCCGGGCATACACCGAGGCGGAGCTGATCACCCAGTGGCTCGGCCCGCGCAGGCTCACGATGTACGTCGACACCTTCGAGCCCCGCACCGGCGGCTCCTATCGCTACCGGCACGTCGATGAGAACGGCGAGTACGCCTTCCGGGGCGTCTTCCACGAGGTGCGCCCGCACGACCGCATCGTGCAGACCTTCACGTACGAGGGCGTCCCGGACGGTGTGTCGCTGGAGACGGCGACCTTCGAGGACATCGGTGGGCGCACGCGCGTGACGACGACGTCCGTTGTGGACACCGTCGAGGCCCGCGACGCGATGATCGCCAGTGGCATGGAGGTCGGTATCCGAGAAGGCTACGAGCGGCTGGACGAGCTGCTCGCGAGGATGGCATGACAGCGGCCATGCGCGGCCCAGCGGACGAGCACCGCGCGATCGCGGGCGGGTTCACCGACCGCGTGCGCGGTGTCCGGCCGGACGCCTGGGACAACCCGGCGCCCTGCGAGGGGTGGGTGGCGCGCGACGTCGTGCGCCACCTCGTCGAGTGGTTCCCCGCGTTCCTGCGGTCGGGTGCGGGAGTCGAGCTGCCGACCGGGCCGTCGGTCGACGACGACCCGGTGGCGGCGTGGACGGTGCACAACGACGGGGTGCAGGCGCTGCTGGACGATGAGGCGACCGCGCGGAAGACGCTGGTCAACAAGCACATCGGCGAGCTACCGCTTGATGTGGCGATCGACCGGTTCTACACCTCTGATGTCTTCATGCACACCTGGGACCTCGCGCGCGCCACCGGCCAGGACGAGCGGCTCGACCCGGACAAGTGTGCGCAGCTGCTCGACGGCATGTTGCCGCTCGATGACGTGCTGCGCGGCAGTGGTCAGTACGGGCCACGGGTCGAGGTGCCCGACGATGCCGACGTCCAGACTCGGCTGCTGGCTTTCATCGGGCGACAGCCCTGAGTCGTAAGATCGCATTTCGTGCCTAGCGGTGTCGATCTGCATCTCGATCTACCTGCCGGCCGGGGTCGGCGCGTGGCGCTGGAATCGGCGCTCAGGGAGGCGATCCGCGCCGGCCGGCTGTCACCGGGCGAGTCGTTGCCTGCCTCGCGCGTGCTCGCGGCCGAGCTGGGCCTGGCGCGGGGCACGGTAGTCGAGGCGTACTCGCAGCTCGTTGCGGAGGGGTACCTGCGGGCACGGCAGGGTGCGGGCACCGAGGTCGCCGAGGCCCCCGGCGTCATGCCCCGGCCGCGTGGCGAGCCGCAGCCGCGACGTTTCGCCGCCGATTTCCAGCTCGGCAGACCGGATCTGAGCGCGTTCCCCCGGCAGGAGTGGCTGCGGGCGCTCCGCCGGGCGCTGCACGGCGTGCCGCACGCTGAGTTGGGGCCGGGCGACCCGCGCGGCTCGCTGCGGTTGCGCGAGGTCATCGCCGACTACCTCGGCCGGGTCCGTGGCGTGCTGGCGCCCCCGGAGCGCATCGTCGTCTGCACCGGGTTCACGCAGGGGTTGCGGCTGGTGTGTGACGCCATCGCGATGGCTGGCGCCACGCGGATCGGGCTGGAGGACCCCTGCCTGCCCGATCATCGCGCCACGGCCACCGCAGCCGGGCTGACCGTCGTCCCGCTGGGGGTGGACGACGACGGCGCCGTGTCGGAGAGCTTCGGTGTCACGGCGGCGGTGCTCACCCCGGCCCACCAGGCGCCCCTCGGCGCCACCCTCGCGACCCAGCGGCGGACCGAGTTCGTCCGGCTCGCCGAGGAACACGACGCTTACCTGGTCGAGGACGACTACGACGGCGAGTTCCGGTACGACGGCCATCCGATCGGGGCGCTGCAAGGGCTCGCGCCGGAGCGGGTGATCTACGCCGGGACCGCGAGCAAGAGCCTCGTTCCCGGCCTGCGGCTCGGCTGGCTCGTCGTGCCAGCGGCCCTGCTGGACGCCGTCATCGAGGCCAAACGCCGCGCCGATCGCGGCACCGACGTCCTCAACCAGCTCGCGCTCGCGGAGTTCATCAGTTCGGGTGGGTTCGACCGGCACATCCGCAGGATGCGGCTGCGCTACCGGAACCGCAGGGACGCGGTGCTCGACACCCTGCGTACGGCGGCTCCGGCGTATCGGGTGCGCGGCACCGCCGCTGGCCTGCACGTCGTTGCCGGGCTGCCGGACGGCATGGCCGAGGCGGACGTGCTCGCCGAAGCGGAGCGGCAGTCGATCGGGCTGGTGGGTCTCGAACCGTTCTGGCACGAGAACCCGTCGCGTGGACGGGGGCTTGTGATCGGCTACGGCACGCCGCACCAGCATGGGTTCCCGAGCGCGCTCGCCAAGCTGGGGGAGTTCCTGCGGACAATTGGCCCATAAGTCGGCACGCTGATTGGAACTGGCTGCTGGACCAGCGTTCTCCTATTCTGATCACGTGCGTCTGGCAGGAACGGGGATGGTGTGATGACGACGACCGGGAAAGACGAGACTCCATCGTCCACAGCGGACGACGTCGAAGCCGCCGATTTCGTGCGGCGCTTCGCCGAGGCGTGGGCGAATCCCAGCCCAGACCGCCTCAACAGCCTCGTGCACCCAGACGTGGAGTTCATCCAGCCCCTTGAGCGCCGCGTGACCGGACATCAGCAGGCGACCCGGTTGTGGCGGCGTATCTTCGCGCGGATTCCCGACCTCCACGGCGAGGTGCTGAGCTGGGGCTTCCGCGACGGCATTGTCTACATCGAGCTGCGGCTGATCGGCACGCTGGGTGGCCGACCGATTGAGTGGGTCTCGCTCGACCGGATCCAGCTCGACAACGGCAAAGTCCGGCAGCGTGTCGCGTACTTCGATCCGCTGTCGCTGATCAGCACCGTCCTCAGGCGGCCGAGGGCCTGGCGCCGGTGGATCGCGGCACAGCGCGTGCGGGACTAGGCGTGATCACACTGTGTCCCAGCTCAGCGATTCCGTTCGCCATGACTGGCCAGCGATGTCCGAGCCGTTATCGAGTACAGGGTCGGCGAACCTCGTGACGAGCGCGAGCACGTCGGCGAAGCGCTCGGGCAGCCTGTGGTCGAGCGCTTGTTTGCGACGCCAGGCTGCCCAGCGCGATTGAGCGAGTTTGGCGTACCCGTCCAGCGCCTGTCGCAACGGTTCGATGGGTACTTCCCGGTGGTCAGCCACCGTGCGCACGGCGTCGGACAGCGTCTGTGCCGAGATCGTATGGGAACTGACTAAGAGATCTTGAGTTTCGCAGTCACGCGGCGGTGGCGGCGCAGGCCAGGGCGAAGTCACGGT
>WHUD01000139.1 GCA_009377385.1 Actinophytocola sp. | reverse complement strand
GATCTCAGCGGTCCGTACGTGACGATCGAGATCGCCGTCAGCGACGAGGGACACGGCGCCACGATCTACACCACCGACCTCTCCCACGGCTACGTCGAAGAGAACAGCGCGTACTCGTCATGACCGCCAGCGAACAGACCATCCCCGCCGACACCCGGCTCGCCACGGCGGGCCAGAAGGCCGAGGTGCTGATCGAGGCGCTGCCCTGGCTGCAGCGCTTCCACGGCGCCACCATCGTGATCAAGTACGGCGGCAACGCCATGATCGACGACGACCTCAAGCAGGCGTTCGCGCAGGACATGGTGTTTCTGCGGCTCGCGGGCATCCGGCCGGTCGTGGTCCACGGCGGCGGCCCGCAGATCACGGCGATGCTGGACCGGCTCGGCATCGACGGCGAGTTCACCGGCGGCCTACGGGTGACGACGCCGGAGACGATGGACGTCGTCCGCATGGTGCTCACCGGCCAGGTCAGCCGCGAGCTGGTCGGACTGATCAACGCCAACGGCCCGTACGCCGTCGGCATCTCCGGCGAGGACGCTCACCTGTTCACCGCCACCCGTAAACAGGCCACAGTGGACGGCGAAAAGGTCGACATCGGACTCGTCGGCGAGGTCACCAGCGTCAACCCGGACGCCGTGCTGGACGTCGTCAACGCCGGCCGCATCCCGGTAGTGTCCACAGTTGCCCCGGACACCAACGGCGTGGTGCACAACGTCAACGCCGACACCGCCGCCGGCGCGCTGGCCGCAGCACTCGGCGCGGAGAAGCTGGTGGTGCTGACCGACGTCGAAGGCCTCTACGCCAACTGGCCCGACCGGTCGTCGCTGATCGACAAGGTGCGGGTGGACCGGCTCGAAGAGATGCTGCCCGGCCTGGCCAGCGGCATGATCCCCAAGATGGAAGCGTGCGTGCACGCGGTGCGCGGCGGCGTCGGCAGGGCGCACGTGATCGACGGCAGGCTCGCCCACTCGGTGTTGCTGGAAGTGTTCACGTCGAGCGGAGTCGGCACCATGGTGCTGCCGGAACAGGAGCAGGAATGACGGCGCAGCAGCGGTGGCAGGCCGCGATGATGGACAACTACGGCACGCCCGCGCTGGAACTCGTCCGGGGTGATGGCGCGACGGTGTTCGACGCCGAGGGCACGGCGTACCTCGACCTGGTCGGCGGCATCGCGGTGAACGCGCTCGGCCACGCCCACCCTGCCGTCGTCGAGGCGGTGTCGGAGCAGGTCGCCACCCTCGGGCACACCTCGAACCTCTACATCAACCCGGTCGCGCTTGAGCTTGCCGAGACGCTGCTGGACATCGCGGGGCTGTCCGGCAAGGTGCTGTTCTGCAACTCCGGCGCGGAAGCCGTCGAGGGTGCGATCAAGCTCACCCGGCTCACCGGGAAGTCTAAGCTCGTCGCCTGCGACGGCGGCTTCCACGGCCGCACCATGGGCGCGCTCAGCATCACAGGACAGCCAAGCAAGCGGGAGCCGTTCGAGCCGCTGCTGCCCGGCGTCACGCACGTGCCGTTCGGCGACGCCGCCGCGCTGGAGTCCGCTGTGGACGGTGACACCGCCGCGGTGTTCGTCGAACCGGTGCTGGGCGAGGGCGGCGTCGTGCCCGCCCCGGACGGTTTTCTCCATGCCGCGCGGGAGATCACGTCGAAGGCGGGTGCGCTGCTGGTGTTCGACGAGGTGCAGACCGGCATCGGCAGGCTCGGCAGCTGGTTCGGCTTCCAGCAGGCGGGTGTGACGCCGGACGTCATCACGCTCGCCAAGGGCCTCGGCGGCGGCCTGCCGCTTGGCGCGGTGATCGGCGTCGGACAGGCGGGGGAGCTGCTGCGGCCCGGCCAGCACGGCACGACGTTCGGCGGTAACCCCATCGCCTGCGCGGCGGGCCACGCGGTGATCCGCACCATCCGGGAGCAGGGCCTGCTGGACCACGTCGAGACGCTGGGCAAGGACCTCGCCGCAGGTGTGCAGAAGCTCGGGCACCCGCTGGTGTCCGAGGTCAGGGGCGCCGGACTGCTGCAGGGCATCGGCCTGACCAAATCGGTCGCGCCCGCCGTCGCCACGGCGGCGCAGCGCGCGGGCTACCTCGTCAACCCGGTGCAGCCGGACGTGATCCGGCTGGCCCCGCCGTTGATCATCACCGAGCAGCAGGTCGCGGACTTCCTTGCCGCACTGCCCGCCGCCCTCGACGCTGGACTGGAGGCCTGACATGCCACGCCACTTCCTGCGGGACGACGACCTCAGCCCCGCCGAGCAGATCGAGGTGCTGGATCTCGCCGACGCGGTGAAGAAGGACCCGTACGGCACCCGCGCCCTCGAAGGACCCCGCGCGGTCGCGGTGATCTTCGAGAAGAACTCCACTCGCACCCGGTTCTCCTTCGAGGTCGGGATCGCGCAGCTCGGCGGGCACGCCGTCGTCGTAGACGGCCGGTCCATGCAGCTCGGCCGGGAGGAGACCATCGAGGACACCGCGCGGGTGCTGTCCCGCTACGTCGACGGCGTGGTGTGGCGGACGTTCGCGCAGGAGCGGATGAACCACTTCGCGGCGGCCGCGACAGTGCCGGTGGTCAACGCGCTGACGGACGAGTTCCACCCGTGCCAGGTGCTCGCCGACCTGCAGACCATCAGGGAGCGCAAAGGCACCCTGGCTGGGCAGACGCTGACCTACCTCGGCGACGGCGCCAACAACATGGCGCACTCACTGCTGCTCGGCGGTGTCACCGCAGGCATGCACGTGCGGATCGCTTCGCCGGAGGGCTTCCACCCGCTGCCGTTGGTGCAGGACCTGGTGCGGGCACGGGCGGCGGAGACCGGCGGCTCGGTCGGGGTTTTCACCGACCCGGTCGCGGCCGTCGACGGCGCCGACGTCGTCACAACCGACTCGTGGACGTCGATGGGGCAGGAGAACGACGGCAAGGACAGGGTGCTGCCGTTCCGGCCGTTCCAGGTCAACGCCGAGCTGCTGGCCAAGACCGGCAAGGACGACACCATCGTGCTACACGACCTGCCAGCGCACCGGGGCGCGGAGATCACCGACGAGGTGATCGACGGCCCGGCCAGCGCGGTGTGGGACGAGGCCGAGAACCGGCTGCACGCGCAGAAGGCCCTGCTGGTGTGGTTGCTGGGCCGATGACGCGAGCGGGGCGGCAGGCGCGGATCATCGAGCTGGTCTCGACGTCGGGCATCCGGAGCCAGACCGAGCTCGCCAAGATCCTCGCTGCGGAAGGCATCGAGGTCACTCAGGCGACGCTCTCGCGTGACCTGGACGAACTCGGGGCGGTGAAGCTGCGCGCCGCAGACGGTGGTGCGCCGGTGTATGTCATCCCGGAGGACGGCAGCCCGGTCAAAGGGGTGCGGGGCGGCACGTCGCGGCTGTCCCGGCTGCTCGGTGAGCTGCTGGTGTCGGCGGAAGGTTCGTCCAACATCACCGTGTTGCGCACCCCGCCCGGCGCGGCGCAGTTCCTTGCCAGCGCGATCGACCGGGCGGCGCTCGGTGAGGCGCTCGGCACCATCGCTGGCGACGACACCGTCATGGTGATCGCCCGCGAACCAACGACCGGACGCCAGCTGGCGGACCTACTCACCGCGCTGGCCGACCGCCATACCCACGACTGACTGACCCAGAGCGAAGGAAGAGGAAATTGAGCAAGGTACTCATGTCACTGCCCAAGGGAGAGCGCGTCGGCATCGCCTTCTCCGGCGGACTTGACACCTCCGTGGCCGCGGCCTGGATGCGCGACAAGGGTGCGGTGCCGTGCGCCTACACCGCCGACATCGGACAGTACGACGAGTCAGACATCGACGGCGTGCCCAGCCGCGCGAAGGACTACGGCGCCGAGATCGCCCGCATCGTGGACTGCAAGCCGCAGCTCGTCGAGGAGGGCCTCGCCGCGCTGGCCTGCGGCGCGTTCCACATTCGCTCCGGCGGTCGTGCCTATTTCAACACCACGCCGATCGGCAGGGCCGTCACCGGCACGATGCTGGTGCGCGCGATGCACTCCGACGGCGTCGACATCTGGGGCGACGGTTCGACGTTCAAGGGCAACGACATCGAGCGGTTCTACCGGTACGGACTGCTGACCAACCCCGAGCTGCGCATCTACAAGCCGTGGCTGGACCCGGAGTTCGTGCGCGAGCTCGGCGGCCGCCAGGAGATGAGCGAGTGGCTGACCGAGCACAACCTGCCGTACCGCGACCCGGCGGAGAAGGCGTACTCCACCGACGCCAACATCTGGGGCGCCACGCACGAGGCGAAGACGTTGGAGCACCTCGACGTCTCGCTGGAGACGGTCGAGCCGATCATGGGGGTGCGGTTCTGGGACCCGTCGGTGGAGATCGCGTCTGAGGACGTCACCGTCCGGTTCGAGGCGGGCCGGCCGGTCGCCATCAACGGGAAGACGTACGACGATCCGGTGGCCCTTGTGATGGAGGCCAACGCCATCGGCGGCCGCCACGGGCTCGGCATGTCCGACCAGATCGAGAACCGGATTATCGAGGCCAAGTCGCGCGGCATCTACGAGGCGCCCGGCATGGCGCTGCTCTGGATCACCTACGAGCGCTTGATCAACGCGATCCACAACGAGGACACCATCGCCAACTACCACAACGAGGGCAGGAAGCTCGGAAGGCTGCTCTACGAGGGCCGCTGGCTCGACCCGCAGGCGCTGATGGCGCGGGAGGCAATCCAGCGGTGGATCGCCTCGCTGGTCACCGGCGAGGTGACGCTTCGACTGCGGCGCGGCGAGGACTACACCATCCTGGCCACCGACGGCACCAACTTCTCCTACCACCCGGAGAAGCTGTCGATGGAGCGGGTCGAAGGCGCCGCGTTCGGTCCCACCGATCGGATCGGACAGCTGACCATGCGCAACCTCGACATCGCCGACTCGCGTCACAAGCTCGAGTTCTACGCCGACCAGCCGCTCGACCAGGGCCAGGTCCTCGTCGAGCACGGCACGCTCTTCGGTGAGTTGCCCGCAGGGGGTGCGGACCGGATCACGGCCAATCCGGAGGCAACGCGCGGCGCGCAGACGTCCCTCGACGAGGCCGCGATGGAGTACGGGACAGACTGATGAGCGAAGACAAGGTGCAGCTGTGGGGCGGCCGGTTCGCCAGCGGACCCGCCGAGGCGATGGCCAAGCTGAGCGCCTCGACGCACTTCGACTGGCGGCTGGCGCCCTACGACATCGCGGGCTCCCGCGCGCACGCTCGCGTGCTGCACAAAGCGGGGCTGCTCTCCGCGGACGAGCTGTCCCGGATGCTGGCGGCGCTGGACACGCTGGAGGCCGACGTCGCCTCGGGCGCGTTCACACCGACCATCGCCGACGAGGACGTCCACACGGCCCTGGAGCGCGGCCTGCTTGAGCGAGCGGGCGCGGACCTGGGCGGCAAGCTGCGCGCCGGCCGCTCCCGCAACGACCAGGTGGCGACGCAGTTCCGGATGTGGCTGCGGGACACCGCGCGGCGAGTCACTGCGGGCACGCTGGACGTCGTCGACGCGCTGGTCGCGCAGGCCAAGCAGCATCCGGACGCCGTGATGCCCGGCCGCACCCACCTGCAGCACGCGCAGCCGGTGCTGCTCGCGCACCACCTG
Source organism: Actinophytocola sp. (assembly GCA_009377385.1). Taxonomy (GTDB): domain Bacteria; phylum Actinomycetota; class Actinomycetes; order Mycobacteriales; family Pseudonocardiaceae; genus Haloechinothrix_A. The sequence goes on along the minus strand of WHUD01000139.1, from coordinate 6,808 downwards.
CTCGCGCACGCGCAGGCGCTGCTGCGCGACGTGAGCAGGCTGCGCGACTGGGATGCCCGCACCGACGAGTCGCCGTACGGCTCCGGGGCGCTCGCCGGGTCGTCGCTGGGGCTCGACCCGGAGGCGGTGGCGGCCGACCTGGGCTTCGGGGCGGCGGTGGAGAACTCCATCGACGGCACGGCCTCGCGGGACTTCGCGGCGGAGTTCGCGTTCGCGGTGGCGATGCTCGGGGTGAACCTGTCGCGGCTCGCCGAAGAGGTGATCATCTGGAACACCGCCGAGTTCGGCTACGTCACGCTCGACGACGCCTGGGCGACCGGCAGCTCGATCATGCCGCAGAAGAAGAACCCCGACGTCGCTGAGCTGACGCGGGGCAAGTCGGGCAAGCTGATCGGCAACCTCACCGGGCTGCTTGCGACGTTGAAGGCGCAGCCGCTGGCGTACAACCGGGACCTGCAGGAGGACAAGGAGCCGGTGTTCGACTCGGTCGCGCACCTTGAGCTGCTGCTGCCCGCGATCGCCGGGATGGTCGGCACGCTGACCTTCCACACCGAGCGGATGGCTGCGCTGGCGCCCGCCGGATTCACGCTGGCCACGGACATCGCGGAGTGGCTGGTGCGCCAGGGCGTGCCGTTCCGGGTGGCGCACGAGGCGTCGGGGGAGTGCGTCCGGGTCGCCGAGTCCCGCGACGCCGGGCTCGACGAGCTCACCGACGACGAGCTGGCGGCGATCAACCCCGCGCTGTCGCCTGCGGTGCGGGAGGTGCTGACCGTGTCCGGATCGATCGCGTCCCGCGACGCCTACGGCGGCACGGCGCCCGTCCGGGTGGCGGAGCAGCTCGGTCGGGTGGAGAAGCGGGTGTCCGACGCCCGAGCATGGAGCGGGCAGTAGCGGTCGCGCGCTGCCTACGACGTACCCTCGCCAGGTGTCGTCGTACCGTGATGCCACCACCGCCCTGATGCCGCGCGCCGAGCTGGCGGTCGACCCCGTGGACGCCGCCGCCCGCCTGCTCGGCTGCACGCTGGAGTCCACCACGCCCGAGGGCACCGTGGCCGCCCGCATCGTCGAGGTCGAGGCGTACCGGGGGCTCGATGACCCGGCGTCGCACTCCTACCGGGGCAGGACCGCACGCAACGACGTCATGTGGGGGCCGGCGGGTCACCTGTACGTGTACTTCGTATACGGCATGCACTTCTGCGCCAACATCGTGTGCCTGACCGACGGCGTGCCGGGCGCGGTGCTGCTGCGGGCGGGGGAGATCACCTCGGGCGTCGAACTGGCCCAGCAGCGCAGGCCCGCTGCGCGCAACCATCACGACCTCGCGCGCGGACCCGCTCGATTGGCGTCGGCGCTCGGTCTGATTCGGGAGCACAACGGCGTCGACCTCACCGATGCGGAGTCGGCCGTGCGGCTCTACGACGTCGACCCGGTACCGGACGAACGCATCCGCTGCGGCCCGAGGGTCGGTGTCGCGGCGGCGAAGGAGACGCCGTGGCGGTTCTGGCTGCCCGACTCTCGCGCCGTCTCGACCTACCGGCGCCACGAGAAGCGACGCCGAGCCTGACCGCGAGTCGCACCGTCAGCGCCGCGAGTTGCACGTCCGGCCGCGCGAGTCGCACCTTCCGACGCCGCGAGTCGCACCGTCAGCGTCGCGAGTTGCACGTCCAAGCGGCCGAGTCGCACTCCCGACCCGTGCCTCCGTTCACGCCTCCCAGGAGCGCAACACCCGGTCGATGTCCCCGGCCACCCGTTCCCGAGCGTCCTCCCGGGGCACCCCGGACATCAGCAGCGTGTCGTACTCCGTGTCGGCATGTCGCACGGACGCCACCACGGCGAGCGTCACCGCCCGCTCGTCCAATGCCCTGCCCATTGCGGACCGCCCGACCCGGCCGCTCCCGCGCGTTCCGGCATGTCGTGCGATCGACTGGACCCGCTCCGGCGGACAGTCGGGGTACAGCCGCCGGATCTCCGCCGCCAGCTTGTCCTGGAAGTCGACGTCGTCGCGCGCGCGCCGTTCCCGATCCCGTTCGCGGCGCCGCTCGCGCAGGTCGGCGTCCGCGAGGCACTGCTCCTCGGCCTGCTCAAGCGCGCTTTCTTCCACCAGAATCCCTTGCCGCTCGTACCGCTTCCGCGCCCGCGCCCAGCGAAGAACCAGGGCCGACAGCCCGCTGGCCTTCTTCGCGCGACGGGTCAGCGCCGCATCGCCAGCGGGAAGGAACACCAGGTGCCCCATGTCGGCGCAGTCGAGACACAACGGTTCGTCGTTGTCCATGACCAGGAACTCTCCGGTGTCAGCGCAGTCGGCGCAGGTCCACTCACGCGTCGGGATGATCGCAACCAGATCCGGTGCCTTGCTCTGCCGCTCGATCACCTTCGTTCGCTGTGCCGATGCGGTGTCCAGTGCGAACCAGTGCGTGCGCAGGGCGCGCTCCTCTTCCGGCGCCGTGGCGGACAGAAACCGGAGCGGACGGCGATCGCGGGTCGCGGCGACGTAGTCGACGTCTTCCGGCCGCAGGTCGCGCTCCCGAGCCCAGGCCGTCAGCAGTTCGCATGCCCGCACAACACGTTCCGCAGGGACTGGCAGCAGCGACTCCAATTCCCGGACCCGTCCCTTGCGCCACGCCTCGATATTCACCGGATGCACCCAGCCGAGCCGCGCGAGGACGTCGGTGAACGCGACGTAGCGCTGCTCGCTCAGAACATCGTCCGCGGCGTTCGCAACACGCCGCCGCAGGCTTGGCTTGCTCACCGTTCTTGTGTAACACGTCGAGGTCGCTGAAGACCTGGTCACAACCTCCTGGGAAGATAAGGCGCGTGAGTGAGCACATCCTTGACGAGCTGTCCTGGCGCGGGTTGATCGCGCAGTCCACCGACCTCGACGCCCTGCGCGACGACCTCGACGCGGGCACGCTCACGCTCTATGCCGGCTTCGACCCCACGGCGGAGAGCCTGCACGCCGGGAACCTGGTGCAGCTGCTGACGTTGTCGCGGTTCCAGCGGGCCGGACACCGGCCGGTGGTGCTCGCGGGCGGCGCGACCGGCCAGATCGGCGACCCCCGCGACGTCGGCGAGCGCAGCCTGGTCGGCCGCGACGTCATCGCCAAGCGGCTGGAACGCATCGGCGTCCAGCTCGAGAAGTTCGTCGACTTCGGCGACAAGGCGGACCCGGCGACGGCCGCGATCATGGAAAACAACATGAACTGGTTCGCCGACGTCTCCGCCCTGGACTTCCTGCGCGACGTCGGCAAGCACTTCTCCATCAACGTGATGCTCGCCCGCGAGACCGTGCGCAGGCGGCTGGACGGCGACGGCATGTCCTACACCGAGTTCAGCTACCTGCTGCTGCAGTCGTACGACTACCTGCAGCTCTACCGCACGTACGGCACCTCGCTGCAGATCGGCGGCTCCGACCAGTGGGGCAACATCATCGGCGGCGTCGACTACGTCCGCAAGGTCGACGGCGCGAGCGTGCACGCGCTGACCACCCCGCTGGTCACCGATGCCGACGGCCGCAAGTTCGGCAAGTCCACCGGCGGTGGCAGTGTGTGGCTCGACCCCGAGATGACGACGCCGTACGCCTGGTACCAGTACTTCGTCAACGTCGCCGACGCCGACGTCGTGCGCTTCCTGAAGATGTTCACCTTCCTCGACCGCGACGAGATCGCCGAGCTGGAGCGGCTCACCGAGGAGAAGCCGTTCCTGCGGGCAGGCCAGCGCGAACTGGCCGAGGAGCTGACCACGCTGGTCCACGGCAAGGAACAGACCGAGCAGGTCATCGCGGCGAGCCAAGCGCTGTTCGGCAAAGGTGAACTCAGCGCGCTGGACGGGTCGACGTTGGACGCGGCGATGGCGGAGGTGCCAATCGGCGAGGTCACGCTCGGCAACGGTCCCACGATCATCGACCTGCTGCTGGCGGCCGAGCTGGTGGAGAGCAAGGGCGCCGCGCGGCGCGTCGTCAAGGAAGGCGGGGCGTACGTCAACAATGCCAAGGTCACCGAGGACACCTGGCAGCCGTCGGCCGACGACCTGCTGCACGGCCGGTGGCTCGTCGTCCGGCGCGGCAAGCGCAACCTCGGCGGTGTCCGCGTCACCTGACGGCTGAGGCAGGCCCCCGACATCCGGGCGAAAGTGGCGCAAAGGGTTTCCGGTCAAGCTACCTATGGGTAACCTTTGTCACAGAGCATGACTCACCCGGTCCGTCGACGAGGAGGGCCCCATGGTCGAGCAGCAGGTCAAGGTCACCGAAAAAGAAGCACGGCAGTTCGCAGAGGAAGCCAGGGAGAGCGGCTGGGCGAAGCCTTCGTTCGCCAAGGAGCTGTACCTGGGGCATTTCCGGCTTGATCTGGTGCATCCGCATCCGAGACCCGATCCGGACGACGAGGAGCGTGCGCGCTCGTTCCTCGCTGAGCTGCGGCGCTACTGCGAGACGCTGGACGGCCTCGTGATCGAACGCGACGCCAAGGTCCCGGACGACTACGTCAAGGGTCTCGCCGAGCTCGGTTGCTTCGGCATCAAGATCCCGCAGGCCTACGGCGGACTCGGGCTGACGCAGGTCGCCTACAACGAGGCGTTGATGCTGGTCGGCTCGGTGCACCCGACGTTGGGCGTGCTGCTGTCGGCGCACCAGTCGATCGGCGTGCCTGAGCCGCTCAAGCTCGCCGGGTCCGAGGAGCAGAAGCAGCGCTTCCTGCCGCGCTGCGCGAAGGGCGCCGTCAGCGCGTTCCTGCTCACCGAGCCGGACGTCGGTTCCGATCCCGCCCGGCTCGCCTCCACCGCGACGCCGACCGAGGACGGCCAGGCGTACGAGATCAACGGCGTCAAGCTGTGGACGACGAACGGCGTCGTCGCCGAACTGCTGGTGGTGGCCGCCCGCGTACCGAAGAGCGAGGGCCACCCCGGCGGCGTCACCGCGTTCATCGTCGAGGCCGACTCGCCGGGCATCACCGTGGAGCGCCGCAACGCCTTCATGGGCCTGCGCGGCATCGAGAACGGCGTCACGCGGTTCCACAACGTGCGGGTGCCCAAGGAGAACGTGATCGGCGGCGAGGGTAAAGGCCTCAAGGTCGTCCTCGGCACACTTAACACTGGACGTCTCTCCGTGCCTGCGTCCTGCGCCGGGGCGGCCAAGTGGTGCCTCAAGATCGCGCGCGAGTGGTCGAATGAGCGCGTGCAGTGGGGCAAACCGGTCGGCAAGCACGAGGCCGTCGCGCAGAAGATCTCGTTCATGGCCGCGACGACGTACGCGCTGGAGAGCATCCTTGAGCTCTCAGGGCACATGGCCGACGAGGGACGCAACGACATCCGCATCGAGGCGGCGCTGGCGAAGCTGTACGCAAGCGAGATGGCCTACAAGATCGCCGACGAGCTGGTGCAAATCAGGGGCGGCCGTGGCTACGAGACGGCCGAGTCGCTCGCGGCGCGCGGGGAACGCGCCGTGCCAGCTGAGCAGATCATGCGCGACCTGCGCATCAACCGGATCTTCGAGGGCTCATCGGAGATCATGCACCTGATGATCGCGCGTGAGGCGGTCGATGCCCACCTGCAGGCTGCGGGCGACCTGGCCGACCCCGACGCGGACACCAAGGCCAAGGCCAGGGCAGCGGCCAAGGCGAGTGGTTTCTACGCGACCTGGCTGCCCAAGCTGGTCACGGGCAAGGGGCATGTGCCGACGTCGTACAGCGAGTTCGGCACGCTCGCCAAGCACCTGCGGTTCATCGAGCGCACCGCGCGCAAGCTGGCGCGAAGCACGTTCTACGGCATGGCGCGCTGGCAGGCGGGGCTGGAGAAGAAGCAGGTGTTCCTCGGCCGGATCGTCACCATCGGGACCGAGCTGTTCGCGATGTCGGCGTCGTGCGTGCGCGCGGAGATGCAGCGCTCCGACGATCCGGACGCAGGCGCCAAGGCGTACGAGCTCGCCGACGCCTTCTGCCACCAGGCACGGCAGCGGATCGAGCAGTTGTTCCGGGAGCTGTGGGACAACACCGACGACACGGACGTCCGGATCGCGAAGGCGACGCTGCGGGGCGACTACATCTGGCTCGAGGCTGGTGTGCTCGACCCGAGCGAGGGAACGGGGCCGTGGATCGCGCCGTGGGAGCTAGGACCGTCGGCGACGGAGAACGTCGCTCGTCGGTTCCTACCGAACACCCGCTGACCCCGGTTCGGCGACCCCGCGAGGACCCCGCTCGGGGCCTTCGCGGGCTCGTACCGCGCTGACCAGGGAGTTCGAAGAAGAGGACCCCCTGTTTTTGCGGGGTTCGGCGTCGTGTAATGTTTATTCACGTCAGAGGGAAACGGGCGCGACGCTGGAGAGCGAAGCGAACGGATACCGGACAGAGGGCCTCGAACCAAGCTCCCACCTCGGGTGGTAGAGTGGGAGGCACCTAAACAAACGGAGAAAACAAACCTCCTGATTTATCAGCCGAAATGGCTGGTGTTCAGAGGCGTGTTGTTTGAGAACTCAACAGTGTGCTTTGTTTTTTATGCCAGTTGATTTTTTGGAACCTTTGTTGGTTCTGTTTGAGTTTTTTTGAGAGCTTTGGTTTCTCTCTTTTGACAGTCATTGTTGGAGAGTTTGATCCTGGCTCAGGACGAACGCTGGCGGCGTGCTTAACACATGCAAGTCGAACGCTGAAGCCGCTTTCGGGTGGTGGATGAGTGGCGAACGGGTGAGTAACACGTGGGTAACCTGTCCTGTACTTTGGGATAAGCCCTGGAAACGGGGTCTAATACTGGATACGCATCACTGTCCGCATGGGTGGTGGTGGAAAGTTCCGGCGGTATGGGGTGGGCCCGCGGCCTATCAGCT
>WHUD01000138.1 GCA_009377385.1 Actinophytocola sp. | reverse complement strand
CTGGACCGGATCGGGCTCTCCGGCGGCGGCGTGGCCTCGCTGGTGTGCGTGCTGGTCGGCGGCCTCGCCGCCGTCGCCGTCCCGGTCACGCTGCGAACCCTCGGCGCGCCCGATGCCGCCCGGCGAATGCTCCTGTTCCCAGTGCTGTTCCCCGGTGCGATCTGGATCGGGGCATCGGCCGACGGCCTGTTCGCCGGGTCCATGGCGTGCGCCGTCGCGGCGCTGGCGTTCGCCGCGACGGGCCCGCGCAGAGACGTCCTCGCCCTGCTCGCCGGGGTAATGCTCGGCTTCGGCGTCTTCCTGTCCTACGGCTTTCTGCTGTTCGGGCCGCTCGCGCTGGCCGGGCTCTGGTGGCTGGACGGCTACACCACCGTCGTCGAGCGCTACTACCAGAACCTCGGCGCGAAGCGTCCGTACGAGTACTGGGTGTGGGCCAACCTCGCCGCGCTGCTGATCATGATCGGGTTCGCGGCGGTCGCCGGACTCCGCCGTACCGTCGCTGACCTGCTACGACTCCGTTGGCGTCCGGTGACGCTGGCCGTCAGCGCCGCAGTGGTCGCGATCGTCGTCGCGGACGTCTCCGGGCTGTCGAAGGCCGAGACCGAACGCATCTGGCTACCGTTCGCGGTGCGGCTGCTGCCCGCCGTCGCGCTGCTGCCGCGCGCAACGCATCGCTGGTGGCTCGGGGCGCAGGCGGCGGTGGCGGTCACGGTCAGCCTGCTGGTGGCGACTCCGTGGTGAAGGGATGACGCGGATGGATGAACAACAGGGTCGGGTGCTGGTCGTCGACGACGACGAGACGGTGCGCGACGTCGTGCGCCGCTACCTGGAGCGGGCGGGCTTCGACGTCGACCTCGCCGGGGACGGCGACGACGCCCTGCGGCAGTTCGCCGGGCGGTCGCCGGACCTCGTCGTGCTGGACGTCATGATGCCAGGCAAGAGCGGCCTCGACGTCTGCCGCGAGCTGCGCAGGATCAGTGAGGTGCCGATCTTGATGCTGACCGCGCTCGGCGAGGAGGAGAACCGCATCGCCGGGTTGCAGCTCGGCGCGGACGACTACGTCAGCAAGCCGTTCAGCCCGCGCGAACTCGCGCTTCGGGTGGCGTCGGTGCTGCGCAGGGCGCGGCGGATGGCGCCGGAACCGGCGCAGCGGGAGCTGGCCGACGGCGACCTGCGCCTCGACCTCGCCGCCCGCAAGGCGACCCTCGCTGGCACCGACCTCGCACTGACGGTGCGGGAGTTCGATCTGCTTGCGTTCTTCCTGAGCCACGCGGGGACCGCCTTCTCCCGCACCGACCTGCTGGCGAAGGTGTGGGGCTGGGACTTCGGCGACCAGTCCACCGTCACGGTGCATGTGCGGCGGTTGCGGGAGAAGATCGAGCACGACCCCGCTGCGCCAAGGCGGGTGGCGACGGTATGGGGCGTCGGCTACCGCTACGACCCGATTGAGCAGCCATGACACTCGCGGCGGAGACGTTCGCCGAGCAGCTCGGTCACATCTGGGACATCCTGCCGTACGCGGTTGGCTTCACGCTTCCGGTCGCGCTGCTCGGGGCCTGGCTGCTGCATCGCATGCGCAGCAGGTCGATCGCGGCGGCGATGACGGTGCTCGCCCTGCTGCCGGTGGTGGCGACGCTGGTGGGGATGCTCGGCGTCAGCGGGTTCATGTTCACCCCGACGCTGGCGATCTGGCTGCTCGTCGGGCTGCTGGTCGCGGTGGTGACGATCCCTGCGGCGGTGCTGTCCGGACGCTACCTCGCGCGCAGGAGCGTGTGGGAGCGCGAGGCACGCGACCGGGAACGCGCGGCCGAGGCGGCGCGGCGCGAGCTGGTCGCCTGGATCAGCCACGACCTGCGCAGCCCGCTCGCAGGTATCCGCGCGATGGCCGAGGCGCTCGCCGACGGTGTCGTGTCCCAGCCCGGTGAGGTGGCCGACTACGCGCATCGCATCAGCGGCGAGGCGACCCGGCTGGCCGGCATGGTGGATGACTTGTTCGAGCTGTCCCGCATCACGGCGGGAGGGTTGCGGCTGACGATGTCGGCAATTCCGCTCGCCGATATCGTGGGCGATGCGCTGGAGTCGCAGACCCCCGTCGCGCAGCGCAAACGGGTGCGGGTGGAGGCGCAGGAGTCCGCAGGGCCGGTGGTGCTCGGCAGCGATCCCGAGCTGACCCGCGTGGTGCGCAACCTGGTGTCCAACGCGATCCGCCACACCCCGCCGGACGGCACCGTCGCGGTGTCGATCGGGGTCGACGGCGACTTGGCGCTGCTCTACGTCGACGACGCCTGCGGCGGTATCCCGCCCGATGAGCTGGAGCGGGTGTTCGACGTCGCCTTCCGGGGCAGCGCGGCGCGTACTCCGGAACGCTCCGGTGACGCCGGGGGTGGGCTGGGACTGGCCATCGCGAAGGGGCTGGTGGAGGCGCATCACGGGCGCATCGGCGTCCGCAACCACGGCCCCGGTTGCCGGTTCGAGGTCCGGCTCCCGCTGGCGACGTCCTGACGCCGCCGGAGCGGGCACACGGCGTCGGGAGCGACGTCCTGACGCCGCCGGAGCGGGCGCACGGCGTCGGGAGCGGGGGACACGGCGTCGGGAGCGGGGGACATGGCGTTCTGGGCGGGGGACATGGCGTCGGGTGTGGGGGACACGAAGGCGCGACGCGGGTCAGGTGGCGTGGGGTGCTGACACCGGAGTGCGGAGCTCGGCGGTGGCGAACTCCTTGATGCCCTCGGCGAAGCCGATGTCCGCCGTGAAGCGAGGACGTCGCGGGCGCGGGCGGGTACGAAGTCCCTGCGCTGGCGGTCGTCCTCGAACACTCGTGGCGCTTCGCCCCTGCGCAGCGCCGAGCGGAACAGCAATGCCGCCCCCGCGTACGGGGTGTCCTGCGGCATCGAGGCCGTGCCCGACGATCGCGGCCTGATGGCACACCGCGTCGATGCCCCCGTCGACGCCATTGAGCAGGTCAGCCAGCAGGTCGGCGTTGGTCACCTCACCGAGCACGAAGTCACAAGCACACGCACGGTTTCCGACGCTAGTGCCGCTACGCCGGGTCTGCGCCCGCTGCGGCGGTACGTCAGGGAATCGTCATCTCTCGTCATGTGGGACGCGGCCCGGGGTCGGGCACGTGGAGTGACGCAGGCCTCGGGACGGCATTGTGTCCGATGTGGCGGGACCGACTACCGTTGTCGCCATGGAACGCAGCGCACAACGGCTCGGCAGGGCCCTCGTCGTGGTCGTCGACGACAGAATCGCCAACGGGGAACACGAGGACACATCGGGACCACTCGTCACCGAACTGCTGGAAGAAGCGGGCTTCATCGTGGACGGGACCGTGACGGTGCACGCGGACACCGTCGCCATCCGCAACGCCCTGAACACCGCCGTCATCGGTGGCGCGGACGTCGTGATCACCGTCGGCGGGACGGGCGTTTCCCCGCGCGACGTCACCCCAGACGCCACGCAGGGCGTGCTTGACCAGGCCATTCCCGGAATCGCCGAGGCGCTGCGGTCGTCGGGCCTCGCTGCGGGTGCTGTCGACGCCGGGGTTTCGCGCGGGCTGGTCGGCGTGTCCGGTAGCACTCTCGTCGTCAACCTCGCCGGTTCCCGCAGCGCGGTCCGTGACGGCATGGCGACGCTGTCCTCGCTGGTGCCGCACGTGATTGGGGAGCTGTCCGGCGGACTGGCCGCCGACGGCGTGAGCTGACCGCGCTCGAGCCTCCGCGGCGCCGCCGCTCCCCGGGTCGCTACAACGCAAGGCCTATGCGATGACGCCGGGCGCCATGAGTCGGCGCCCGGCGCGCTGGTTACCTCGGGCCGGGCTTCGTGTCGCTGCCCGGCTTGGTCTCGCCACCGGTCTCGGTGTCCTTGTGCAGGACGCCTTCCATCTTGTCGGCGGCGGTGGTGATCTTCTCCTCGAACCGGCCGCCGGTGACCTTGTTCGCGGCACCGGCTGCTGTTTCGACACCGCGTGAGGCCGCCTCGCCTGCCTTCTCGGCGAGCGGGCCGATGCGCTCGCGCAATGGGCCGACCCGCTCGGCGAGGTCGCCCGCGACCTCGGTCGCCTTTTCGGTCGCCCTGGACGCCATCTCTTTCGCCTTGTCGAGTTTCATCGTGTGGCCACCTTGTCGATTCCGTTGATGGGCAGTCTTATCGTCGCACCGGTTCTGGTCATCCGCGAGCCAGGAACCGCCCGACCAGGCGAAGTGTGTCGGGCGGCGTGCGAGAATGGGGACGTGCCGAGTTCCGAGGATCCCCAGCCGTCGCGGCGGACGTCACCGCGTCGCGAGAATGCGGCGCGCCTCGACGAGGTGTTCGGTCAGATTCTCCCGGACACCAGCTCCGACGAGCGGGAGCCGTCCTGGCGCGAGTCGAGCGTCACGAGCGACGACTGGTACCTTGACAACCGGCCGCCACACCACTGAGACCGCAGGGCTCAGGGCTTGGCCGCCTGCTCGCGCAGTAGGTCGCGAATCTCGGTGAGCAGTTCCGCCTCCGTCGGGGCCACCAGCTCCTCGCCCTTTCGCCGCCGCTCCTGTATGCGCTTGACCGGCACCACGATCAGGAAGTACACCACAGCCGCGATGACCACGAAGTTGATCGCGGCGTTGACGATGTTGCCGATGTCGACGAACGTCGCCGGGTTGTCTGGGAGCACGCGGAAGCCGAGCCCCTGGGTGGCGTCCGAGCCGCCGACCGCATTGATCAACGGCTGGATGATGCTCTCAGTGAACGCGGTGACGATCGCGACGAACGCTGTGCCAATGACGACCGCGACCGCGAGGTCGACGACGTTGCCGCGCAGCAGGAACTCCCTGAAACCCTTCAGCACGGTTCCTCCTCGCAAGGGGTGACGCCGTCTCGCGGCGTCCGGGGACGGGTCTGGCTCACTCCGCACTGTCCGGAGTGGAGCGAAATGCTAGCGAAGCGTAACCGTCACGGCCTGCCGGAGTGAGGCAGCGGCGACTCGTGTCGCGGTATCCGCGGGTAACGCGATCAGCACGAGCGGGCCATCTGACTCGGATGTTCGGGTCGTGTCGTCCGGCGCGGTCACCGTCACCACGGTCGCGTCACTGGCGAGGACGCGGCCCTCGTCGCTGGTGTCGTCCGCCGTGACGACGTCGACACGCGTGCCCGGCAGCAGCAGGCCGCTGATCGCCGGATCGGACAGCCGGATGGGCACCGTCGCGGTGTCGTCATCGGCACCGTGGGGACTGGCCCTGGAACTCGCCCCGCCATCAACGATGCGGGCGTCGGTCAACGGCTCGCCCGCGCGGGCCGACCCGGCCAGCATCGCGCCGACGGCGGCGTCCGTGGTGCTCAGCGCGCCGGTGGGCACAGCGGTGGGCGGCAGCCGCGCGAGGGTGACGTCGGTGGCGCGCAGCGTGGTGCCGGTGGCGACATCGTGCGCCGTGATCACGACCGGTGAGGCCCGCGCCGTGTCGGAGCCGCCGGGGGCGAACGCGAGCAGCACGGCGGTGACCAGCAGGGCAGCCGCGAGTGCTTTCCGCGCCGTCGCGCCGTGCCGCGACAGCGCGACGGGTCTGCGACGCAGCCAGTCGCGGGGACGACGGAGCAGTGAGGACCAAGACGTGCCGATCATGCCGGCGACGCTAGAAGCTTCAGCGAGGCTGCGGTAGCCCGGTTATCGGGCTGTGGATAACCGGGCTGCGGTGGATAACTCGGTGAGAGTCAGGAAGCCTTCGCCGTCGGCGCGGCCGCGCTCGACGTGCTTGAGCTGCTGGAGGAGCTACCGGAGTCCGAGGACGTCGATGAGCTGCTGGAACCGCTGGACGAGTCGCTGGAGCTGGACGAGCTCCCCGCATTGGATGAAGAAGTTGTCCCGCCGTTGGAACCATTCGCTTTACCGTTCCCGGAGCGGGAGTCGGTGCGGTAGAAGCCACTGCCCTTGAAGATCACGCCAACCGACCCGAACAGCTTGCGTAGCGGACCGGTGCACTCAGGGCAGTCGGTCAAGTTGTCGTCCGCGAACGACTGGACGGCCTCAAACTGGTGGTCGCATGCCTTGCAGGCGTACTGGTAAGTGGGCACCTCGAGCTCCCTCGTCAGCTAGCACTCAACGTATGGGAGTGCTAGCACCATAATGCGTGACGCCATCCACTCCGCGCAATCGGGGGTTCGTCACACCGCACGAGGCGAGTTCCTGGGCCCTGCGCCCCGGAACGGCGTCACAGTGTCATCACACAGGCAACGACACCAACCCGCTTTCCGGCAGCAGCGCGCCGGTCAGCCGCACGTCATGCGGTTCCGCGGGCAGCTCTGGCACCAGCTCGGCGTCCCTGACCACGGCGATCAGCCGGGCGGACGGCGCGGCGAGCGGAAGCGAGCGGTCGTAGTACCCGGCGCCCCTGCCGAGCCGAACGCCGCGATGGTCGACCGCCAGCGCGGGCACGAAGACAACCGACGCACGCCCAAGCGCCTCAGGGCCGACCCGCTGACCTGCCGGTTCCAGCAGCCCCGCCAGCGCGCCCGTTCGCAGCGTGTCAGGGCCGTCGTAGCGCGCCCAGTCCAGTGGTCCTGGCACGTCGGGCACCACAGGAAGCAGCACCTCGGCGCCGGAGTCGTGCAGCGCGTCCACCATGGCGAGCGAACCTGGCTCGGAGCCGAACGGGACATAACAGCACACCGCGGCACCGCCGGGGACGATGTCCACTACCTTCGTCACCGCGCGCGCCAACGCATCATCGGCCGTCGCCGCGTCCTCGGCCGAGACGGCGTCACGCTCGGCGAGCAAACGTGCACGCCATGCCGCCTTGGTCATCGTGTCGGGACCGGACCCGACGGTCTTGTCAGATTCCGTCACGCGGCCAGGTTACGAGGTCATCGGGCCGACGTGACGAACCACCGGCACGTGATGCGTGGCTGCTGCCACGCCGAGGGCGACCGAACGGTTAGGCTTCGCATCATGACGGGCCCAATCGCTAACGAGAAGACGATCCGTACCGCCATCGTCCCAGCCGCGGGACTCGGCACGAGATTCCTGCCGACCACCAAGGCGGTCCCCAAGGAACTGCTGCCTGTCGTCGACACGCCCGGCATCGAACTCGTCGCGGCGGAAGCCGCAAGTGCGGGGGCTGAGCGGCTGGTCATCGTGACGTCGCCCGCCAAGCAGTCCGTCGTCGACTACTTCGAATCCGCGCCCGCGCTTGAGGACACGCTCGCGCGTAAAGGCAAGGACACCCTGCTGGCGAAGGTGCGCAGGGCACCAGGTCTGCTCGACGTCGAGGTGGCCATCCAGCAGGAGGCGCTCGGTCTCGGCCATGCGGTCGCCTGCGCGCAGCCGAACCTCACCGAAGACGACGAGGCCGTCGCCGTGCTGCTGCCTGACGACCTCATCCTGCCGACCGGCGTGCTCGAGCGGATGGCCAAGGTGCGCGCGGAACACGGCGGCAGCGTGCTCTGCGCGTTCGACGTGCCCAAGGGCGACATCTCCGCGTACGGCGTGTTCGACGTCTCCGACACGTCGGATGTCGACGTCAAGCGGGTGCACGGGATGGTCGAGAAGCCGGCGCCGGAGGACGCGCCGTCCACCTTCGCCGCGGCAGGGCGGTATCTGCTCGATCGGGCGATCTTCGACGCGCTCGGCCGGATCACCCCCGGTGCCGGCGGCGAGCTCCAGTTGACCGATGCGGTCGGCCTGCTCATCGAGGAGGGGCATCCGGTTCATGTTGTGGTGCACCGTGGTGGCAGGCACGATCTCGGCAACCCCGGCGGGTTCCTGCGCGCCGCGATCGACTTCGCGCTGGAGAATCCTGAATACGGTCCTTCCCTACGCACCTGGCTGGCTGAACGAATCGGAAGCTAAGCGATGACAACACCCGACCAGCAGGAACGAGGTACCGAGGTCGATGACGTCCCGCAGCGGGCGCACGGCCTCGGCACCTCGCCCGAGCCCGAACCCGACGTGGAGTTCCGCTCCGTCGACGACCAGTTGGCGATGGTGCTCGATGCCGCGGTGCGGCCGAGGCCGGTCAGGGTGGCCATTTCGGAATCACAAGGGTTGCTGTGCGCGGAAGAGGTTGTCGCCGAGCACGCGCTGCCCGGCTTCGACCAGGCATCCGTCGACGGCTACGCGGTGCGCAGCGTCGACGTCCGCGACGCCGACGCGGAGAACCCGATGGAGCTGCCGGTCGTCGGCGAGATCCACGCCGGGTCGCGGCAGCCCCGCCGGCTGCAGCCCGGCCAGGCCGTACGGGTCGCGACCGGCGCGCCGCTGCCGACGCTGGCCGACGCCGTCGTGCCGACCGAGTACACCAACAACCACCCGGCGATGGTCGCGGTGTCGCGGTCGGTGCCATCGGCGGCGTATGTGCGCCGGACGGGTGAGGACGTCCAGATCGGTGACGTCGCGGTCCGGCAGGGCGACATCATCGGCGCGGCGCAGGTCGGCCTTCTCGCGGCGGTCGGCAGGTCGAAGGTGCTTGTCTACCCCCGGCCGAGGGTGTCGATCGTCTCGATCGGGGACGAGCTGGTCGACGTCGATCGCACACCGGGGATCGGGCAGGTCTACGACGTCAACTCCTACGCCCTCGCCGCGGCGGCGCGGGACGCGGGCGCCGAGGTCAACCGGGTCGGCATCGCGCCGAGCGGCGGGCACCGGCTGAAGGAGATCGTCGAGGGCAGGCTGCTGATGTCCGAGGTCGTCATCGTCGCGGGTGGCACCAGCGGCAGCGCGGGCGACGACGTCGTGTCCACGCTGCGTGACCTCGGCGAGATCGACGTCACCCGGGTGGCGATGCACCCCGGCTCGCTGCAGGGGTTCGGCAAGCTGGGCCCTGACGCGGTGCCGACGTTCCTGGTGCCTGGCAACCCGATGAGCGCACTGGTGGCGTTCGAGGTGTTCATCCGGCCGCTGATCCGGTCCGCGCGCGGTACCCGCAACCCGCATCGCAGGGTGATCAGCGCGCGGTTGCTTTCGCCGATCACGTCGGTGCGGGGGCGCAAGGGGTACCTGCGCGGGCAACTGCTGCGCGACGAGAGCAACGGTGAGTACCTGGTGCAGCCGCTCGGCACATCCGGCACGCACCTGCTCGCCTCGCTCGCCGAGGCGAACTGCCTGATCACGGTCGGGGAGATGCAGACCGAGATCACCGTGGGGGAGCAGGTGCGGGTCGCGTTCCTGGCGCAGCGCGGCTAGCGTAACGGCGACATGGCCCGACCCCTCCCCCCGGAAGCACGACCGGGTGCCGCCGAGCGCAAAAGCCCTGGCTGGCCCGTGCGCCTCGGGCCGCTGCGGGTGCCTGCGGGCGAGGTGCGGCTGCGGCCGGTGCACTACCGCGACGGCAGGGCGTGGCGCACGCTCCGGATGCGGGACCGCGAGTACCTGCGGCGCTGGGAGCCGAACGCGCCAGGAAACTGGGAGGACCGCCACGGCATGACGGCGTGGCCGACGCAGTGGGCCGGGCTGCGCACGCTCGGCAGGCGGGGGCTGTGCCTGCCGTTCACGCTCACCATCGACGGTGAGTTCGCTGGTCAGCTCACCGTCGGCAACATCATCAGGGCGTCCCTGCGGTCGGCGTGGGTTGGCTACTGGGTCGACTCGGCGCACGCCTCAGGTGGGGCGGCGACGGCCGCGGTCGCGCTGGCCGCGGACCACGCCTTCACCCGCGCGGGCCTGCACCGGCTCGAGGCGACGGTCCGGCCGGACAACGTGGCCAGCGTGCGGGTGCTGACGAAGCTTGGGTTCCGCAAGGAAGGACTGTTCGAGCGCTACCTCGACGTCGGCGGCGCATGGCGCGACCACCTCTGTTTCGCGATCACGGCGGAGGAGACCGGCAGCGGCCTCGTCGCACGACTTGTCGACTCCGGTAAGGCGGAGTACGTCTAACCAGCGCACGGCGTTGTTTCCGGTATGCCCGGCTCGGGTGACGGTTTTCACCCGTTCTAGTGATGCCATTCTGTGATCTTGCGGCGTGCCTCCGCCCGATCTGTGACTGCTGTGGCTAGCGTGGCGTCACGGGAAGCAGTTGTGCAGTCGGGGAGCCAGAGAAGATGCCAAGCTCGTTGATCATCGTCGCGCTTGCTGCGGCATGGCTCATCGTGCTCGTGCCGATGGTCGCGCGGAAGCGGCAGGAGGTCGGGCAAACAGCGGACGATGCGTTGGCATCACGGATCGTGCGGCGGGGGAGCGCACGCGGCGACAAGCGGGAGGAGCACCTGATGTCCGAATCCGCAGCACAGGATGATCGCGCCGTTGATGTTGAGCCGGACGCGCCGGTCATGCCCGAGGACGCTGACGACGTCGATGTCGCCGAGGCTCACGATGTGATCGAGCGTGACGACGTCGAACGGGACGAGTACGACGACTACGAGGACCAGGGGTACGACGACTACCCGGGGCGGCAGGCGCCCCCCGCGCGCCGGGTGGGCTACCGCCCCGGTCGTGGCGGGTTCGACCCGGAGGCCGCCGAGATCGCCGCGCGTGCGAAGTACGCCTTCCGGCAGCGCGTGGTCCTCGCGCTGCTGGCGACCGTGGTGATCAGCGCCGTCGTCGCCGGTGTCGTGATGTCGCTGGTGTGGTGGGTCACCGGCGCCGCTGGCACCGCGCTGGTGACGTACCTGGTGTACCTCCGCAGGCAGGTGCGGATTGAGACGGAGATCAGGCAACGCAGGCTCGACCGGCTGAACGCAGCGCGCGGGCAGTGGCACGAGGACGAACTCGACTACGACCCGCGCTACGACCGTCAGTACGACGAGCGCGCCGAGTATGAGGCGGACTACGAGGACGCCGAGTACGAGGACTACGACGCGGGCTACCGCGCGCGGGCGTCGGTGAGCGAGCGGCCCATCCCTGGCGTCGAGCGCAAGCCGCGCCCGCACTCGCGCATGCGGCACCGCAACACCGTCGTCGTCGACATCGACGACGAGGATCCGGCCTTCGAACAGCTCGAACAGCCGGGTTCACCGGTGTACCGACGGGCGGTCGGCGAGTAGCGCGATAGACAGGACCCGGTTCGGAAAGCCGATCACCGGCCCTGTTATGCTCGTCGGGCCGCAAGGGGCTGTAGCGCAGTTGGTAGCGCGCCTCGTTCGCATCGAGGAGGTCAGGGGTTCGATTCCCCTCAGCTCCACAGCAGATTCGATTTTTGTGCTCTGACCAGCACGTTTGATCGCAGAGCGATCCTCCCGCTCAGCACTTCGGTGGGAGGGTTTTTGCTGGTGAGAACCTGTTTCGGTGTTGTAATCCCCTAAGGTGTCGTGGCTGGTGGGACTGGCGTGATTCGCGCCGGGGTGTTGTCGTCCGGTGGTTCGTGGTCGGTGATGCGATTGTCGGTGAGGTAGAGCCTGCGGAAGAGGGCGTGATTGACGAGCCGCCGCTCGTTGATGGGCCCCGAGTTTTCCGGACAGCTGTTTAGTGGATTTTCTATGCGGCGAGCTGTCGGTTTAGGTACTCGTTGTGGATCTCTAGTGGGACCTTGTAATCGAGTCCCGAGTGGATCCTCTTTCGATTATAGAACCCTTCGATGTATTTGACTATAGCTTGGCGTGCCTCCGATCGTGTGGCAAATGTCATACGGTTGGTCCACTCGTTCTTGAGGGCAGCGAAGAACGATTCGGCCATTGCGTTGTCCCAACAGATCCCGGTCCGACCAACCGAGTGCCGCATATCCAGATCCTTGATCTTCTTGGCGAAGTCGTAGGACGTGTAGTTCGAGCCGCGGTCGGAATGAAAGATGCAGCCGTCGGCCAGCTCGACGTTGGTGGCGGCCATATCGAGCGCGGACTCAATGAGCGGGGTTTTGTAGTGATCGGCCATCGACCAGCCGATGACCATTTTTGAGAAACAATCGATGACGGTCGCCAAGTAGAGCCAGCCCTCGCCTGTCCGGATGTAGGTGATGTCGCCGACCAGCTTCTCGCCCGGCGCCTTGGCGGTGAAGTCGCGCTGGACGAGGTCGGGGATGCGGTGGTGCTCGTCGGCCTCGGTGGTGGTCGGCCGCCACGGCCTGGGCTGGCACGGGACCAGGCCCAGGTCGCGCATGAGCTGCCGGACGAGCTCGTCGGAGACGCCCTCGCCGGACTGGACGAGGATCGCGTGCACGCGCCGGTAGCCGTAGGTGCCGTGGTTGGCCTCGAAGATCGCGCTGATCACGAGCTTGAGCCGTTCACGCCGCTCGGCGGTCATCGACAGTGGTCGTTCCTTCCAGTCGTAGTAACCGGATCGAGAAACCTGCAGGTGTCTGCACATGAATGCCACGGGGTAGGCCTCCTCCGCGTCCTCTTCCATTTCCAGAATGAACGCGTACCTTACTGATTTTGGCTCGCGAAGAAGGCCGCCGTTTTTTTCAGGAACTCCACCTGCATACGGAGATCGCGCAGTTCTCGCTCTTGCTCGCGCAGTCGCGCCCGCTCGGAAATCGTTAGAGGCTCTTCATCTTTCGGATGCTTTTTACGATAGGCGGCGATCCAATTTCCAAGCGTGCCGGCGTTCAACCCCAACTCTCTCGCGACC
>WHUD01000137.1 GCA_009377385.1 Actinophytocola sp. | reverse complement strand
CATTTCAAGCCGTTCGCGCGCTCCACTTCTTCAGACTACGTTTTGCATAAGCCTCCCTGTCGGTGGGCTGTGTGGTGACCAAAGGAGCGGAAGTTATGGGCGGTGGGGCATATGTCGCCGGTGTTGGGATGGTGCCGTTCGCGACCCCGAAGCAGGCCGATCCCTTCGACGTGATGTCGGAGGGCGCCATCACAGCGGCGCTGGCCGATGCGGGGATCGACTACGGCAGGGTGCAGCAGGTTTACGCCGGATACGTGTTCGGTGATTCGACCAGTGGACAACTCGCCGCGTATCGAGTGGGAATGACCGGCATACCGGTGATCAACGTGAACAACAACTGCTCCACCGGATCGACGGCGTTGTGGCTGGCGCGGCAGGCGGTGGAAAGCGGTGCGGCGGACTGTGTGCTGGCGTTCGGGTTTGAGCAGATGCGCCCAGGGGCGCTCGGCGCGATCTGGACCGACCGGCCGAACCCGCTCGACAGGCTCAACGACATCGTGGGCGCGGAGCGTGGCGACTACGAGTCGGCGCCGCCCGCACCACGGTGGTTCGCCATCGCGGCGGACGCCTACATGGAGAAGTACGGCGCGAAGCCCGAGACGTTCGCGGCCATATCGGTGAAGGCCCGCAAGCATGCGGCGAACAACCCGTACGCCGTCTTCCGCGACCCGGTCACATTGGACGACGTCCTGAACTCCCCGACGATCTGCGGCATGCTGACCAAGCTGCAATGTGCCCCACCTACTTGCGGCGCAGCGGCCGCGGTGATTTGCAGCCAAGACTTCGCCCGCAAGCACGGCCTGCGCGCCAACGTGCTCATCCGGGCGCAGGCGATGACGTCGGACACCCCGGACGCCATGGAGCGTGACCGGCAGGGCTGGGCGTGGGCGTCGATCGTGGAGGACGCCGCACGACAGGTGTACGAGCAGGCCGGTGTCGGCCCGGAAGACATTCCTGTGGTCGAGCTACACGACTGCTTCACCCCGAACGAACTGCTCACCTACGAGGAGTTGGGCCTCACCCCGGCAGGCACCGCCGAGAAGTTCATCGCTGACGGCGACAACACCTACGGCGGTCGCGTGGTCACCAACCCGTCTGGCGGCCTGCTGTCGAAGGGACACCCGCTGGGCGCGACCGGCATGGCGCAATGCGCGGAGCTGACGTGGCAACTGCGCGGCCAGGCCGGGCCGCGTCAGGTCGACGGCGTGAAGCTGGCACTCCAGCACAATGTCGGTGGCGGCAGCGCCGTGGTCATGACGCTGTACGAGAAGGTGGGCTGAGCCGGGGCGCCCGCGGTGCCGTCGCCTTCCTGCGGTAGACCACGTACGGCCGCCACAGGTAGGTGATCGGCGCCGACCAGACGTGCACCAGCCGGGTGAACGGCCACATCCCGAGGAACACCCATGCCGCGACCGCGTGCGCCTGGTACAGGAACGGCGCACCGGCCATGAGCGAGGCGTCCGGCTGGAAGTAGAAGATGCCCCGGAACCACACCGCGACCCTCTCGCGGTAGTCGTGGCCGCCACCGAGCAGGTTGACCAGTACGGGTCTCGCCCATGCCGAGCAGGATCACCACGATCATCACCGCGAACATGGCCTTGTCCATGCGGGTGGTGGTGCGTCACACCCGGCCGTTGACGAACCGGCGCGCCAGCAGTAGTCCGAGCCCGGCCATGAGCATGAGTCCCGCGATGGTGCCCGCGCCGACCGAGATGACGTGGTAGACGTCTTCGGACACGCCGAACGCCGCCGTCAACGACTTCGGCACCAGCTGCCCGAACACGTGCCCCGCGATCGCGGGGAACACGCCCAGGTGGAACGGCCGCGAACCTAGCCGCAGCCAGCGGTTCTCCAACAACTGGGTGGTGCAGGTGGTCCAGCCGAACTGGTTCGCGCGCCAGCGCCAGACGTGGCCGACGACGAATACCGTCAGCGCGATGTAGGGCAGCACGACCCAGAGCGCGAAGTCATTGGTCACGCCCGTATCTCAATCGGCCGACGCCGGGAGCCCCGCCGCGATGTCGGCCAGCAGCTCCTGGCGGACGAGCAGGTAGTCGTCCGGACACCGCAACACCTCGGAGATCAGCAGCAGCGTGCGGGCGCGGTCCTCGCTCATAGAGCCGCTCCTTCCGCCGCAGGCTGGGCATGCCGAGGGCGACCGGCGCCATGCCTGGCCCGCCGGGGACATGTCCTCGGCGGACATCCCGGTCGCGGTGAGCGGATCCTCGGCCACGGTGCCGTCGAGCGCGTGCTGCGTTCAGGACGCTGTGTGCTGCAGTCTCGACGTTGTGTTCCGCGTTGGCGACCACGCGGGTCGCCGGTTTGGTACCGCGCCGGTGAGGGACACGGCGTCTGCAGCGGCGAACTCGGCGTCGTGGGCGAGGGACACGGGATCGAGGACGGCGAACTCGGCGTCGTGGACGGGGGACAGGGCGTCGTGGTGCCTAGGTCGGCTGGTCCCACTCCGCATACGACGTCCACGCCTGCAGGGTCGCCGGGCTGTCGAACCGGCGGTGCTCGCCGGAGACCGGGTCGGTGAATGCGAGCGTCTTGGCCAACAGTTGCAGCGGCCTGCTGAAGTCGTCCAGCGGCGTGTCGGTCAGCGTGGGGTAGAAGCGGTCGCCGAGGATCGGAATGCCGAGGCTCGCCATGTGCAGCCGGATCTGGTGGGTACGCCCGGTGGTGGGCACGACGCGGTAGCGGCCGAGATCGCCGCGCCGCTCGACCAGCTCGACGTGGGTCTCCGCGTTGTGTGGTCCCTCGACCTCACGGGCCGCGATGACGCCGCGTTCCTTGACGATGCGGCTGCTGATCGTGGTCGGCAGCGGCAGGTCGTCCCTGATCGGTGCGATCGCCTCGTACTCCTTGTGCACCGTGCGGTGGGCGAACAACGTCTGGTACACGCCGCGCAGCTCGGGTCGGATCACGAACACCAGCAGGCCAGCGGTGACCCGGTCGAGCCGGTTCGCGGGGCTCAGCTCGGGCAGGTCGAGCCGCTGCCGCAGCCGTACCAGCGCGGTCTCCAGCACGTGCTTGCCGCGCGGGATCGTGGCCAGGAAGTGCGGCTTGTGCACCACAAGCAGGCCGTCGTCCCGATGCAGGACGTCGACGTCGAACGGGACAGGCACCTCGTCCGGCAGGTCGCGGTGGAACCACACGAAGGAGTCCGGCACGAACGGCGCGTCGTGCGCGAGCGGGCCGTCGGTGCCGACGAAGCGTTGCTCGCCGAACATCGCGTCGATGCGCTCAGGTGGGACCGGCAGCCGGTCGACGAGGTGGTCCCGCACGGTGTGCCACGGCCCCTCGGCGGGCAGCTTCAGCCGCGCGGCATCGAGGCCATGCCGCTTCGGCAACGGGGATTTCAGGCGTCTGCGCATCACCGCCAGCGTACGGGGCGGTTCACTCGCTGGTGCCGCACAGTCGCAGGCACCGTCGGCGTGCGGCATGGTGGAGGTATGAGTAATACGCTTGTCCGCCCGCGCGAGGGCACGATGATCGCCGGAGTGTGCGCCGGGATCGCCAACCGGTACGGCTGGAGCGCCAACACGGTTCGGCTGGTGTTCGTGGTGTCGTGCCTGCTGCCGGGCCCGCAGTTCCTCCTCTACATCGCGCTGTGGATCTTGATGCCGAAGCAGCGATAGGCGTCACCTCACTCCGCGCGGCCGGAACTGGATGCTGATCCTCGGCCCCACCGGCTTGGCCGTCTTGGGCACGGCGTGCTCCCAGGTGCGCTGGCAGGAGCCGCCCATCACCAGCAGGTCGCCGTGGCCAAGCCGGTGCCGCTGGGTGGTCCCGCCACCGCACGGGCGCAGCAGCAGGTCACGCGGTGCGCCGATCGAAATGATGGCGACCATGGTGTCCTCGCTGTTGCCCCTGCCGATCCGGTCGCCGTGCCAGGCGACGCTGTCCCTGCCGTCCCGGTAGAAACACAGCCCCGAAGTGCGGAATGGCTCGCCGAGCTCGGCGCCGTACCGGCTGGACAACGCCGAGCGTGCCTCCGCGAGCACGGGGTGGGGCAGCTCGTCGTCCTCGTCGTAGAAACAGAGCAGCCTCGGGACGTCGACCACCCTGTCGTACATTGGACGGCGTTCCGCGCGCCACGGCACGTGCTCGGCGAGGTGCTCGAACAGCAGGTCCGCCCCGGTGAGCCAGCCGGGGACGACGTCGATCCACGCGCCCTTGCTCAGTGAGGTGCGCTCGACGCCGCGCAGCGGGCGCAGCGCGGGAGCATCGCCCGCTGCGCCCACGATGTCGAGCAGAGAACCTTGCAGTGCGATGGACATGCCCCCATCGTACCCGAAAATATCGAACAGGTGTTCGTAGACTTCGGTCGCGTGTCGCGGGCGCGAGTGCGTGTGAAACACGCCTCTAGTGGAGCATTCGTGTGTTCTTAACAGACTTAACCGACTTTGCGGGTTATGCTCATGCGCGATGACCGGAGGTGAAGGTGGCATGACACGGAGCGCTCGGCGCCAGCTCGCGCGACGACTGCGGGAGCTGCGCGAGTTCGAGCTGGGGGAGAAGCTGACGCAGGACGGGCTCGCCGCTGCGCTGTCCGGGCGAAGGCGGCTCTCCGGCGCCGCCGTGTCGACCTGGGAGAACGGCGAGAGCGAGAAGCGGCCGTCCGATGACAGAATCGTGCAGTACGCGCTGCTGTTCAGCACGCCGGGCAACCTCAAGCCCCAACCGCACGTGCCGCCGGAGTCCTCGCTGGACAAGGCCGCGCGGGAGCAGTTCTACGCGCTGCGCACGGAGTTGACGAGGCTGCGTGACGAGGCCGAGCAGGAGGCGCGCAGCGAGCGCACGCCGAGCCCGGCGCGCCCGGTTGTCAACGAGATGTGGCGGCACGACCGCGACGAGGAGATCGTCGTCGTCACATCGGAGGTGCCGCAGGACGAGGTGCCCGCGAACGCGCGGGCGGGCAGTGTCAACTACACCCGGCTAGCCAGGTACGGCCACATCGACTCGTTCTTCGAGCTGTACATGCGGATCGCCGAGCTGGGCTACCGCAACCGGCGGCATCGTTCGGCCAACGACCGAGGCATCGACCCCGCCAGCAACCTCGTGCTCGTCGGCGGCCCGTCGAACAACCGGATGACGCGCAACGTCATGCGGCTGCTCAACCTGCCGTTCCGGCAGCACATCGCGCACGGCGACGGCCCGGAGACGTTCCTGCTCGACGATGGCTCCGATGGCTCCGATGGCTCCGATGGCTCCGATGGCTCCGAGTTGGGTCCCGTCATGGCGGACTTCGAGGACGGCGAGCGGGAGCTGATCGAGGACGTCGGGCTGTTCCTGCGGGCGAGCAACCCCACCAACCCGGCGGTCGACATCACGCTGTGCAGCGGGTGTCACCCAGCTGGCGTGCTTGGTGCGGTGCGAAGCTTCACCCATCCGGATGTCGTCGCGGACAACGTCGAGACGATCCGTGCCGAGGTCGGCGGGCTGACGAACTTCTTCGTGCTGTTCCGGGTGCCTGTCGTCAACGGGAGGGTGCCGCCGCAGCGGCTGAAGCACACGTTGATCACGGCGTCGGGCATCGGAGCGAACACGATCGGGTCGCGGTAGGTCAGCGACCCTCGGCCTCCGTTGTGACGTGGGCCTTGTCGCTGATCTGGGTGTCGTCGGGCAGGTCGATAGCGCCGGTGAACGAGGCGACCTGGACCAGTCCGAGCACGATGAGCATGAGCACGCCTGCGAGCAGGATCTTGAGCGACTCGCGCCAGAAGGCGACGGCGATCAGGGCGAGGAAGGCGATGGTGGCAAGCATGGTGATCTCCAATCGGCCGGGCCGACCAGTTCCTGCCTGCGGACCGACCGCCACCATGGCGATGCGTGGGTGTGCGGAGCAGCCTGCTAGGTCTGGACGCGCATCATGTGTCAGTGCCTTAAAGTGGTTGAGGTGAGGTTGACTTGATAACTTAACCATCGCAGGAGGTCAAATCGAGGTCAAGAGGCAAAATCCGCATCACCCAGTCAGCTCAGCGGCCGGAACGAACCGCCAGCGGGCGTGGCGACACCAAGAAGCGCAGGTCGCGGGCGCGCCGTGACTGTGGCGTGGCCAATACATCACGCTGTGCGATAGGCGTGGTGAAGACCCGGTCGCACTAGACTGCGATGCGTCATTCAGCGCAACCTGGCGCGGTGCGCGAACCAGCGGAGAGGATCGGCATGCGAGTGGAACCCGACATGGTGACCGGCCCACTCGGCCGGCTGGTGGCCTACGCGCAGAACGGGCTCGAAGTGCTGCGCTTCGGGGGCCTCGACACCGGCGAGCAGCCGTCGCCGTACGAGGTGGTCGAGCGCGGGCCGATGTTCCGGCTGCGCCGCTACTACACCGAGGGCGCCGACGCGGACGACCGGCCGCCGCTGCTGCTGGTGCACCCGATGATGCTCGCCGCGGACGTCTGGGACGTCGCGCCGTCGAGCAGTGCCGTCACCGCCCTGCACGAGGCGGGCATCGACCCGTGGGTGGTGGACTTCGGCGCGCCTGACAAGGAATCCGGCGGCCTCGACCGCACGCTGACAGACCACGTCATCGCCGTCAGCGAGACTATCGATCTTGTCCGCAAGCACACCGGCAAGGACGTCCACCTCGCCGGGTACTCGCAGGGCGGCATGTTCTGCTACCAGGCCGCCGCGTACCGCAAGGCCCGCGACATCGCCAGCGTCATCACCTTCGGAGCGCCGGCAGACATCCTCGCCGGCGCGCCGCTCGGGCTGTCAGAGGAGGTGCTGACCAAGAGCGCCGAGTTCCTCGCCGACCACGTCTTCAGCAGGCTCGCGCTGCCGAGCTGGGCCGCCCGCCTCGGGTTCAAACTGCTCGACCCGGTCAAGTCCGCCCGGTCCCAAGTGGACTTCCTGCGCCAGTTGCACAACAGGGACGCGCTCATCGGCAGGGAACGACAGCGGCGTTTCCTTGAGGGTGAGGGCTGGGTCGCGTGGTCCGGCCCCGCGATCGTGGAGCTGCTGCGGCAGTTCGTGGTGCACAACAGGTTGATGACCGGCGGCTTTGCGATTGGGGACCGGCTGGTGACGCTGGCCGACATCACTTGCCCGATCCTGGCGTTCGTCGGCGAGGTCGACGACATCGGCCAGCCGGCGGCAGTGCGCGGCATCGGCAAGGCGGCACCGAAGGCCGAGGTGTTCGAGTTCGCCATGCGCGCGGGGCACTTCGGGCTGGTGGTCGGCTCGACCGCCACCAAGACGACCTGGCCCGCCGTCGCCGACTGGATCCGCTGGCGCGAGGGCGCCGGTGCCCGGCCGGACGGTGTCGCCCCGCTCAGCGCCGAACCGGCGAAGACCACGGGCGCGTCGGACGTGACGTCGCGGATCACCTATGGCTTCAACCAGCTCGCCGACGTCGGCCTCGGCGCGACCAAGAGCATCGCCGTCCGCGCCACCGAGGCCGTCCGCACCTCCCGCGAGATCACCGCGGAGGCCGTGCATGCGCTGCCGAGGTTGTTCCGGCTCGGCCAGATCCAGGGCCACACCCGCGTCTCGTTCGGCAAGCTGCTCGCCGAACAGGCCAAGCGCAACCCGGACGGCGAGTGCTTCCTGTTCGACGACCGCGTGCACACCAACGCCGCCGTCGGCGAGCGCATTGACAACGTGGTGCGCGGACTGGTCCACGTCGGCGTCCGGCAGGGCGACCATGTCGGCGTGCTGATGGACACCCGGCCCAGCGCGCTGGTCGCGATCGCGGCACTGTCGCGGCTCGGCGCGGTCGCCGTGCTGCTGCCCCCGGCGTCCGACCTGTCAACGGCGGTGCGGCTCGGCGAGGTGTCCGAGATCATCGTCGACCCGCAGCACGTCGACCTCGCGGCGGCAACCGGCTGCCAGGTGCTCGTGCTCGGCGGGGGCGGCGACCGCGACATCGCCGCGACCAAAGCCACCGTCGTCGACATGGAGCGCATCGACCCGGACACGGTCCCGCTTCCCGGCTGGTATCAGCCCAACCCAGGACTGGCGAAGGACCTGGCGTTCATCCTCTTCAGCCGGTCCTGCGGGCACACAGAGGCCAAGCTGATCACCAACCACCGCTGGGCGCTGTCGGCGTTCGGCACCGCGTCGGCCGGCGCCCTCACCAGCCGCGACACCGTCTACTGCATCACCCCGCTGCACCACCCGTCCGGGCTGCTGACCAGCGTCGGCGGCGCGGTGGCCGGCGGCTCACGCATCGCCCTGTCACGGGGCTTCGACCCGGAGCGGTTCGACGCCGAGGTGCACCGCTACGGCGTCACCGTCGCCTCCTACACCTGGACGCTGCTGCGGGAGCTCGTCGCGCGGCCAGAACCAGCAGGCGGTGAGCCGCACCGGCCGATCCGGCTGTTCCTCGGCTCCGGGATGCCGCGCGGGTTGTGGCGGCGGGTGCTGGCGCGGTTCCCCGGCGCGACGGTATTGGAGTTCTACGCCTCCACCGAGGGCGACGCCGTGCTGGCGAACCTCTCCGGCGCGAAGCCGGGCGCCAAGGGCAGGCCGCTGCCAGGCAGCGCCGACGTGCGACTGGCTCGCTACGACCTGGTGGCGCGCAGGCTGATCGAGGACGAGCGTGGCTACGCGGTGCCGTGCGAGCAGGGCGAAGTCGGGCTGCTGCTGGCGAACCCGAGAGTCGACGTCGATCCCACCGCCCGCAGGCTGCGCGGCGCGTTCGCGCCCGGCGACACCTGGCTGGCCACCGACGACCTGTTCGTCGCGGACAGCGACGGCGACCACTGGCTCGTCGACAACATCCACACCGTGATCAGGGCGGCACGCGGACCGGTCTACGGACAGCCGATCGCCGATGCCCTTGACGACCTGCCCTCGGTCGACCTCGCCGCGGCCTACGGCGTCCGGGCAGGGGACTACGACATCGCGGTCGCGGCGGTGACACCGTGGCAGGGCGCCGAGATCGCCGCAGCGGACGTCACCAAGGCGCTTGCGGGGCTGCCCGCAGCGCAGCGGCCGGACGTCGTGCACGTCGTCGACGACATGCCGCTCACGACCTGGTACCGGCCGAACGCCGCCGCGTTGCGCGAGCGGGGTGTGCCGACCGAGCGGGCCTGGTACTTCGACGACGCCGAGGACGCCTACTTGCCACTGACCGAGAGCACCAGAGTGATGTAGAGGCCGCCGGGGTGCCGGGGGACCGGGCGGCACCCCGGCGGCAGGTGCCGGGCCTTACCCGGCCGGTGGGGTCCAGTGAGCGGGCACGAAGCCCTCGCGAATGCGCTGCGGGTGGTTGCCAACCGGTACCCGCGCGATCTCGGTCTCGGTCCGGTAGTCGATCACCGACATCTCGTCGGTGCCGCTCCATGAGACGTAGCAGCGGGAACCGTCCTTACTGGACGTCGCCCAGTACGGCTTGCCGTCGGCAGGGTCGCTGACGATGCGGTGCCGGAACGTCTCGCGGCTCACGATCGCCGCGTAGTCGTCCATGGTGCCCGCGACGCAGAGCTTGGTGCCCTTGCGGTTCATCGCGAGGCCGTGGTGCGCGGAGTCGTTGACGTACTGCTCGCGCGGCATGTCCGGCACCCGGTTCGGCAGGTGCGCCACCCTGGTGACCTTCCCGGTCGCGGTGTCGTACTCGACGAAGCCGTGGAAGAACGACACCTGGAAGTAGAAGTAGCGCTCGTCCGGCGTGTGGGCCATCGGCCGGATCGCCGAGCTGATGTCGGGGTAGCCCGCCGCGTCCAGCTTGTCACGCAGGTCGAAACGCTCGATGATCTCGTTGGTGTCGGCGTCGACGACCTGGAAGATCCGCTCGCCCTTGGTGCTGTCGAACGCGGGCTGGTCCAGGGGCGTGTAGACCGTCCCGATGCTGGCGTGGAAGATGCGTTCGCCGTCGGCGGAGTAGACGTTCTCGTGCGGTGTGTCGCCGGACGAGAACCGGCCGACCTCCTCGCCGGTGTCGACGTCGAGGATGTGCACCAGGTTCGCGGTGGACGCCGAGACGGCGACGCGCTCGCCGTCGGGGGAGAGCGCCATGTGGTCGGAGCGCTGGCCCTCCACCGGGAAGCGCCAAGCGATCTCCCCGGTTCGGGTGTCGATGCCGACGACGTCGGCAAGGCTGGGCCGGGACGCGACGAGCAGCCTGCCGTCGTTGGTGCTGTACATATCGTCGACGTACTGGTCGTTGCCCTCGCCGGGGCCCATCCGGATCGCGAGGAAGTACGCCAGCCGCACCGGGTTGGTGTAGATCTCGGCCATCCGCTCCTCGATGTCGGGGATGGCGTTGATCTGTCCGAGGACGTCGTAGCTGCCCGGCTCGATCACCTGCACTGTGCCGTCCCAGTTGTTGCCGACGAAGATCACCGGCTGGGTGTCGGCGGGCGCGCTGCCGGATGCGGGGGCTGACCCGAGCGCTGCGACCGCTGCGACGGTGATCACGGCGGCAGCCAGCCTGGCGAGCAGCGAGCGAGTCACGTGGTTCCTTTCTCGGCGGAGCGTCTCAGTCGGTTCAACGCGCGAGTCGCGTGAAAGCTACGCGGAAATTGTTCATATCCTTGGCGCGGTGGTTGCCGCGGCCTGGACGTCGTAGCGTGAGAGTGCCCCGAGATCGAGCCTGAGGAGCAGTCATGGTGGAACGGACCAAATACCTTCTCGATGAAGCCGATATGCCGACGCGCTGGTACAACGTGATCGCCGATCTCGACACCCCGCCGCCACCGCCGCTGCATCCGGCGACCGGCGAGCCGGTCGGCCCCGACGACCTGGCGCCGCTGTTCCCACAGGCGCTGATCGCGCAGGAAGTGACGACCGAGCGCTACGTCGACATCCCCGAGGAGGTCCTCGAGGTCTACCGGCTGTGGCGGCCGTCCCCGCTGTACCGGGCGCGCAGGCTGGAGAAGGCGCTCGGCACACCCGCTCGGATTTATTACAAGTACGAGGGCGTCAGCCCGGTCGGCTCGCACAAGCCCAACACTGCCGTGCCGCAGGCGTACTACAACGCCGCCGAGGGCGTCGCGAAGCTGACCACGGAGACCGGGGCTGGGCAGTGGGGCAGCGCGCTCGCGTTCGCGTGTGCCACGTTCGGGTTGCAGTGCGAGGCGTGGCAGGTTCGGGCGTCGTACGACCAGAAGCCGTACCGCAAGATCATGATGGAGACCTACGGCACGACGGTGCACCCGAGCCCGTCGGATATCACCGAGTCGGGCCGGACGGTGCTCTCCGCGCATCCCGACTCCACCGGCAGCCTCGGCATCGCGATCAGCGAGGCAGTCGAGATGGCGGCGAAGGACCCGTCCGCGCGGTACGCGCTGGGCAGCGTGCTCAACCACGTGCTGCTGCACCAGACGATCATCGGCGAGGAGGCGCTCAAGCAGTTCGAGCTGGCTGGCGATACCCCGGACCTCATCGTCGGCTGCACCGGTGGTGGCTCCAACTTTGGCGGGCTGACGTTCCCGTTCCTGCGGGAGAAGCTCGCGGGCAAGGCGAACCCGGTGATCCGCGCGGTCGAGCCCGCCGCGTGCCCGTCGTTGACGCGCGGCACCTACGCCTACGACTTCGGCGACACCGCAGGCCTGACGCCGCTGATGAAGATGCACACGCTCGGCCACGACTTCATCCCCGACCCGATCCACGCGGGCGGGCTGCGGTACCACGGCATGTCGCCGCTGCTGTCCCACCTGTACGAGCAGGGGCTGTACGAGGCGCAGGCGATCAACCAGCAGGACTGCTTCGCGGCCGGTGTCCAGTTCGCCCGCGCCGAGGGCATCATCCCCGCGCCGGAGCCGACCCACGCGGTCGCTGCCTGCATCGAGGAAGCGTTGCGCTGCAAGGAAACCGGCGAGGAGAAGGTCATCCTCACCGCGCTGTGCGGGCACGCCAACCTCGACCTGCCCGCCTACGGCGCCTACCTCGCCGGGGAGATGGTGGACAACGAGCTGAACGAGGCGACGCTGCGGGAGTCGCTGGCCGGGCTGCCGTCCGGCGCGCCTGCCTGACGCCGGGCGGGGGTAGACACACCAGAGCGTGCGGAATTAGCACGCTCCGGCGTGTGGACGGCGGCGCCTGCCGCCGTCGGCACGGTGAAACGCTTCGCTCAGGGCCGTTTCCTGCCGGCAAGGTCAACTACGTCGGCGTGGCCGAGTACTCCCGCAGCCCGAGCGAACTCATCGACCTGCGCCGCGCCGGGCGCGGCCACGCTCTCGACGAGCTGTCCGGTCCCGGCCAGTCACTGCTCACCGAGCGCGTCTGACGACAGGGACGGAGCGAGCGCGGCTACGTTGCGGCTCTACGGGCGTCAGGCGCTCTTCTTGCCGGACGACGTGGATTCGAGCGCAGATTTGACGGCGGCCTCGACTTCCGTGCGAATCGCTTTCCGTATCTCGGGGTCGACAGGTGTGCTGGCGGAACGTGCGGCGGCAATGCGTTGGTACGTGTACTACAAATGTACGACGGTCGCGGTTGTTGGCGGCTGCTGAGGCAAGTACGACAGCATTCCGCTGCTCAGGTTGGGTTCGTGACGACGTCGGGAGCGAAGAACACGGCGAACGGAGCGAAGAACACGGCGAACGGAGCGAAGAACACGGCGAACGGAGCGGGGGACACGGCGTCCGGAACGGGGGACACGGCGTCCGGGGTGCTCACCCTCGGAACAGCGC
>WHUD01000136.1 GCA_009377385.1 Actinophytocola sp. | reverse complement strand
ACATCATGACGGATGGACCACTAAATGAAGCGCTTATTTATCGGCAAGTCCTTAGGTAATACACCCAGGCAAGATCAACAATCACGCTGACCTGCGGACACACCCGCAAAGATCAACTTACCCAGGAAACTCCCGCTAGGTCGCAGGTTCGAGTCCTGCCGGGGGCACAAAATCCCTGGCCACCGCAACGACCAGGGATCTTGCGACTTCCCATCCCATGCTTAACCCATACCTTTGGGCGGCTGGATCTGGGGTCGGTCACCAGCTGGTGTGAGTTCGCGGTTGGCCAGGCCGTCGGCGGGATCAGAAGCAACGAGTTGGTCAAGGCAGCGTCGTTGAACGGGACATTGCGGCACACTGGGGCGGGTTTGGCGCGAGGTGGGCGTATGGAGCGGATCAATGGGTTCGGCGGGGTGTCCATTCCCGCCGAGGATCCGGTGCGGCTCAGCCGCTGGTATGCCGACCAGCTTGGTGCGGCGTCGGTCGGATGGGCAGACGGGTTGATGCTTTTCGCCGACACGGCCGGAGTACGTCAGCAAACGAGTCCGGCTGACGGCAGGTGGTCGGTGGTCGGTGAGCTTTCGTGTCACCAACCTTGATGCGATGATGGAGCAGTTGCGTGGAGCGGGAGTCAGCGTGCCCGTCGAGCCCGCTGACCACCCGGGTGGCAGGGTCGCCTGGGTGCGCGATCCCGAAGCCAACCTAATCCAGTTGTTTGAGCCTGCGGCGAGCGATCGGGTCTGGTCAGCAGAGCCTGCGTCGGTGCGCGTTCTCGACGACGGCGAGCAGCCTGCGCCCGAGGCGCAGCATAATGGCTGGCGCCGCTGGGCACCGTGGTTGTCGCTGCTGCTGGCAGGCGTGTTGGCGCTGGTGTTCATCGAGCTGCGGCGGGAGGACCCCACCGTAGGTCCGCCCACGTCCTCGCCGGAACCAACCATCCCGGTGACAACGGCAGACCAGGGCGCTGTCAACGTCACCGAGGTCGGCGAGCCGATGCTTGGCGTGACCGGCGACTGGGAGCTGATCGCGTACGGACGGGTCACCGTGTCGCGCATCGAACTCGACCGAGGCCAGGTCACTACCACCGAGCTGCCTGATGTCCGCAGCTCCGGTCCGGTGTCACTACTCGCAGGTCCCGACTGGACCATCGTGTCGCCGTGGGAAGACGATGTGCCCGCCTACCTCGTGCCGGACGGTAAGCCCGCGCGCGAGCTTCGGCTTCAAGACTACGGCGGCGGAGGTCGCCTGTTCCCGGGACCGCAGCCAGATCGGTTCTGGATGGAAGACCTCGACCAGGGCAACGCTCGCGAGATTACGTTGCACCTGAGTTTGGTGACCGGGGAACGAATCGGAGTCCCGATCACACTCCCGAACTCCGACGCGATCACGCCTGATGGTGCGGGCTATGTGCTGGCGCCTATGACGGGTGGCACCTACGTCTTTCGGCCGAAGGTAGACGGCGTGCGCCGGGTCACCATCGGGAGGGTGGACGCCGTTAGCGCCGATTTCCTCTTGGCCACCGAATGCGACCAGCGGGCGCTATGCTTCCGGACCCTGATCTCCCGTGCTACCGGGCAGCGTCGCACTGTTGGAAGGTCTGTCGGCCCCACCGCAAGGTCGCGGCACGCGATCGCTCCTGACGGCTCGATCTCCGTTGAAGTCCGGGACAATGGCCTGTTCGTCACCGATCTCGTCACTGGCGGGGGTCAGCTATATGACGTGCTTGTCCGGCCGGGTTTTCCCGATTCGGGGGTGGTGTTCTCTCCTGACAGCGAGTGGTTGTTCGGCATCGGACACGACGGCGAGGTCGTCGCGATCGACACTGACACCTTCCAAGCACACGATCTCGGCGCCTCACTCGGGCGTATCAGCCAGCTAACGATCCGGACCTCGGACTGATCGCGAGTGTGGAGTCTCAGGCTCGTCTGAGTGGTACCTGGCCGCAGAGCCGCAGCGTTGCACATGAGCCAAGCAGAGACCCGTGATCAGCGGCAAACGACGGGACCTGTGGCAGCAGCGAAGACCGAAGTCAGCGGCGTAGTCCCTGGTGGGGCTACTGGTGCCCACCGCATGTTGCCGGTGTAGCTGAGGTCGGAGCCGACGGCGGTCATGGGTCGGTGCAGTGTTCCGGTGCCGTAGCCGGCTTCGAGCGCCGGCTCGGGGTCGAGCGTGTCTCTGTCGGCGAGCGCCTGTCGCCGACAGAGCAGGCAGCCGTGGTCGGGCCAGGGACGTAGTTCGGATGACTTCGCCGATTCCTCCGTCGGCGAGGACGCAGGCCAGGATCGCCGCTGTGTTGGCGCGACGGGCGAGGTGGCTGGTGCTGCGTCGTGGTGCTACGCCGTCGGCGCAGCAGAGACCCGAACACCCGTCGTGAACGTGGGACACACCGTCGTGAACGTGGAACACGACGGTCCGGGCGTGGGACACGGCGCTGAGTCGTTACGAGACGGCTGCCGACGGCTGCCGCTCGCCGGACAGCCCGGCGACGTGCTGCCGGGCCACGACGGCACGGGCGGTCTCGGTCAGCTTGAGGTTGTTGGCGCGGCAGAACGAGCGCAGCAGGTGGAACGCCTCGTCGAGGTCGAGATGGTGGCGCTCGGCGAGCAGCCCTTTGGCCTGCTCGATGACGATCCGGCTGTCCAGCGCGTGCTGCAGCTGGTCGCATAGCGTCTTGTAGTAGTCGACTGATGCCCGCAGTGACTGCTCGGTGGTGGTCATGGTTCTCCCCGTGCTGGTCCGCGCTGTCATGCTGGATGTGGTGTCGGTGCCGCCGTGACGTACTCCAGGATTCGCTGGAACGGCAGCTCAGCGGCGGTGCACGCCCATTCCACGTCGGTGCGGGACTGCCCGCTGAAGCGGTAGAAGACGACCTCGTCGACCGGCACCAGCAGGCTGTCGAGGAACCGAACACCGCGGTCTGCGGGCAGCGCGGTGGCAGCTACCCGGTCGACGGTCGCGGCGTAGGTGGCCGTTGTGACGCCCGGCCAGTAGCACTCCACAAGGTACGACCTGATCACCCGCCCGACACTGGCGTATCGGGCCCCTTTTCGCATCGGGTGAACCCCTATGTTCTGCCCGATTTCCGGTCGGCGGTGATCCGTCCCAGCTCGGCCCGCGACCGGATGCCGAACTTGCGATAGATGCGCGTGAGGTGCGCCTCGACGGTCTTCGGGCTGATCAGCAGCGCCGCCGCCACCTCGCGGACCGTCATGCCGGACGCCGCGAGGTCGGCGACGCGCTGCTCGGTCGCCGTCAGCTCGTCGCCGGTCCCGGCGTGCAGGCCGATCCGATCCAGCGTGGCCCGCGCGGCGTGCTCCCACTGCGCTGCGCAGAGCTCGGCGAACAGCCGGGTGGCTTCGGTAAGCGACATGTGCGCGGCGCGGCGCTGGTTGTGGCGGCGCTGGAACTCGCCGAGCACCAGCAGCGTGCGGGCGCGGTCGTAGCGCAGCTCGGGCAGCCGGTCGTGAGCGGCAAGCGCCCGGTTGAACGCCGCCGTCGCGTCGCCGGGCCTGCGCCGAGCGGACAGCAGCAGGCCACGGCAGCGAGCGCCGACCGCCTCGGCCCAGGTGCGGCCGCGGCGGCTGCCGCTGTCCTCGAGCAGCGCCACCAGCGGCTCGGCATCATCCAGCCGGTCAACCGCGACCAGCGCCTGCACCGCATCGGGCAAGAACGGCACGACAGCGGGCTCCTTCAGCCCCATCGCCGCCATCTGCCCGGCAGCGGGAACCAGCCACTCGGCCGCCTTCTCGTGGTCGCCAACCGACAGCTCGGCCATACCGAGTGTGCCGAGCGTGAACAGCGAACCGGACACCATGCCCGCCTCGGTGAGGGTGGCAAGCGCCGAGGCCGCGCTGCTCCGCGCCTCGTCCACCTCGCCCACCCACGCCTGCAGCTGGGCGCGCGCGACCATCGCGAACGCCATCGGCAGCTCGGCCCCGGTCAGCCCCGCCCGCTCCGTCATGTCGGCGACCAGCCGCTCCGACGCCGGGATGTCGCCACACCGCAGCGCGACGTCGGCCTCGTGGTAGCAAACGAACCACAGGTCACTCTCCAGCCCGCGGTCGAGACAGCGCCGGCGTAACCCCGCCAGCCCCGAGCGCGCCTCGGCGAGGCGGTGGCTCCACAGCGTCGCCATGGTGGCGTTCAGCGCGGGCCACCGGGTCGCGTGGCTGGACCGGTCGACGTCCTCCAGCTCCAGCGCGCGGGCGAACGTCGCCTCGTCCACGCCCTGCCCGGCGAGGAACCGCACGATGGCCACCGCGCCAAGCGCCTCGGCGAGCAGCCCCCGGTCGGCGAGCTGCTCTGCCTCGTTCGCCGCGGTCTCCGCCAGCGGCAATGCTTCGGCGACACGCCCGCCGTTGACGAGCGCGAAACCCAGCTCCAACGCGGTGAACACCCGCAGCGCGACATCCGAGCCAGCCTCGGCGAGCGCCTGTTCCAGCAGGTTCGACGCCGTGGCGTAGTCCTCGACCGTGTAATGGATCTGGCCAAGCAGCGTGAGCGCGTCTGCCCTAACTGGACCGGCGTCGATGTCGGCGATGGCCGACTCGAGCAGGTGCCGCGCCCGGGTGGGATCGCCCGCGTGGACGTGGTCGTGGGCCGCCTGGACGCGCCACAGCGGACTGTCCGCACCGAGCCCGATCGCCAGTTCGCGCAGCTCGGCGCCGGCGGCCGGCGCGCCCCGCTTGCGCGCCGCGTCGGCGGCAGCGTCCAGCGCGGCGATGGTCTCGGCGTCCGGCCCCAGCGTGGCGAGAGCGAGATGGCGGGCGCGCTCCTCGACGTCGTCGACGACACCGCTCAGCCGCCGGTGCAGCTCCCGCCGCGCGCTCGGCGTCGCGTCGGTGTACACGCCGGTGGCCAGCAGCGGATGGCTGAACCGCACCGCGCCGTTGCCCGCCAGCGTGACGACGCCCTGGTCCTCGGCCTCGCCGAGCAACGACCCGGCGTCGCCGCCGAGTGCCCGCCCGACCAGGTCCACCCTTGGTGCGGCGAGTGCGCTGGCCACCAGCAGCGCCTCACGTACCGGCGGGGACGAATGGTCCAGCCGGTCCCGGACGAGTTCGCGCAGCGTGTCGGGCAGCACCGACGGCCCGTGCGGATGGTCCTCGGTCGACCGCGCCAATTCGAGCGCGAAGAACGGGTTGCCGCCGCATGCCTGCGCGATCCGCACCAGCGCGGGCCGCGACCAGATCCGTCCGGTGTGCCGGGCCAGCACGTGGTGCAGCGCGGCAAGGCTCAGCGGACCGACCGATACAGTCTCCAGCCGATCCGGCCCGCCCGGTCGCGGCTCAGCCAGCGCGGCCGGATCGTCATCGCGCAACGTCACCAGCGTCGCCACCGGGCCCCGGCACCGGCGCACCGCGAACTCGAGTACCCGCCGGGTCGGCTCGTCGAGCCACTGCACGTCGTCGATCGCCAGCAGCACCGGCATCGTCCCCGCCAGCTCGCGCAGCAGCGACAGCACCCCGGCCGCGACCGCCCTCGGATCGGGTGCCGGGTCGACGTCCCCGGCACGCAGCAGCGCGGCGTCCAACGCCCTGCGCTGCGGCTGCGGCAGCCGGACGAACGCGCTCGCGCGCACCTCGGCGAGCAGATCGGCAAGCCCGGCGTAGCTGAGCCGGACCTCGGCGGCCGCTGGCCGGCAGACCAGCGGGGTGAAGCCACGGTCATGCGCCCGCTGCACCCCGTACCGCCACACCGTCGTCTTCCCGATGCCCGCCTCGCCGGCGAGCACGAGCATGGCCGGGCCGTCCGCGACCCGCTCCAACAGCCGGCCGACGGCGGACAGCTCGGCCTCCCGCCCTACGACGGCATCCAGCACAGATAAATTCTGGGGCCGAATGTCGTTCCTGTCCAGAACAACATGGTTCGGGAATCCTGCGCGGTTCGCACCAGCTAGTCCCCTCTTCATGACATTCAGTCGCCCCAGGCGAATTCCACGGCGATGTTGACCTCGATGCTGAGTTCTCCGATAGCCACAGGTACACCGTCTTCCATGCTCACCGGACTCGCCGCGCTCATCGACCTCGCCGCGAAGACCTGCATGTCCTCCCATGGCTCCAACGGGGTGTGTGAGGCGCTTTCGGAAACCGCGAGGACTGGGCCGAGTGGCCTGCCTGCCAGCGAGGCGAGTTGGTGCGCCTTCCGTTTCGCTTGGTGCATGGCGTGTTGCCGGGCCGCGTCACGATAGGGCTCCGGGTCCTCGATATCCAACGTGAAACCGTCCAGTCCGGCGTTGTCGCCGCCTGCTGCGAGGACCCGCTGGACCAGCGCGCCCGCCGTGTCCAAGTCTCGGAGACGCGCGGACAGTCGTTGAAACGCGTGGTAGCGCGGCGGGCGTCCGGGTTTGTGACGCTGGGAGGAAAAGCTCATGGTGGTGGTTTGCCGGTCGCGTTCGTCGACTCCGGCCTCCTCGATCACCGCGAGCATGGCGTTGACAGCGGACGTTACGTCTGAGCTGGCGTCTGCCGCGGTGGCGGCTTCAACGTGGGCGGCGAATACCACGTGAGCGAGATCGGGTTCCGCCGTCACCTTCCCCCGGCCGACAACTGCGATCCCTGCCAGCCGCTCGTTCATCCTAGCCTCCCGTATAAGCCGCTTGTGGTGGCGGAACCCGTGCTTCATTTCGTTCTACCTGGCGTGGCACACTCCCGCAGGACCGGGACGACCTGGTCCGGCCAAGGGAGCGCGTTGATCTCCACCTGAACGCGACGGGCCGCGGCGCAGTAGCGCTCGTCACCCAGCACGTCCCCATCGCCTCGACCAAGTGCCTGTTCAGCTGATCACCCGCAGCGGCGAGCCAGGCGCAAGGCCCGATTCGCGCGCCAGCGCCGCTGCCTCGCCTCGCGAGCTGACGCCGAGCTTGCCGAGGATGTTCGCGACGTGGAACTTGACCGTGTGCTCACTGATCATCAGCGCTTCGGCGATCTGGCGGTTGCGGTGGCCGGGCACAAGCTGCGCCAGGACGTCGAGTTCGCGTGGATTGAGCGCACTCAACGGCCGGGCGTCCGGCACGGCGGGAGCCGCCAGCGGGAGGTTCGCGGTCACGGTGGTGCCCCATCCCGGCACGGCGTCGCAGGCGATGGCGCCGTCCAGTGTGAGGAGACGCTCGCGGCGTTGGCCACCTCCGAGGGCAGTCGGCGTTGCCCGTTCTCGGGAGGAACGCGCTCCACCTCGACGTCGCTGTGCATCGCGAGCAGGCCCACTGTTCCGGACAAACGTTCGAACGCCTCACCCGCGGCCTCTTCGCTCGCGGCGCGCTCCTCGTCTGCCGTCGAGCGGAGCTCCATCAAGGCCGAGACCGCGAGGTTGGTTGCGGTGCGCCGTGCGGCGGCATCGTCGAGCGTGCGGGAGCGCAGCACGCCCAGCAGGCCGGTCAAGGTCGCGGCGTGGGCACCGGTCAGCTCGGCGACGGCCTTGGCCCGTTCACTGGCTGCTGCCCGGTTCTCCGCCAGGTACACGGGCACCGCCTCGGAGAGGAGGTCCACGATGTGCACCGTCGTCAGGTCCCACAGCAGTTGCACCATGCTCCCCTGCTTGGCCGTCGGAACGGTGTGCTGGTCAGGGATGACCGCCAGCATCGAGCCAGCGGAGACCGGGGGTACGGAGGCCACGGCGAACACCGGGCGGTTCACTCCGGCGACAACGGCCTCGCCGAACCAGGGGGTGCCCGCGTCGACCACACTGCTCAGCCTGCTGAGTTCGGCGCTGGTGATCTCGACAGTCAGCTCTGCGTCACCGTGCGCGTAGATGGGCTGCTCCGCGCAGTCGCCGGTCAGCATCGCCACCGCGCGGTGCGGGAGAACGTCGTCCAGCACGCCAGCAAGCCGTGGCAGGGTCTCGCCAAGCGGTGCGCGCAGCACCGCGAGCGCGGCCTCCAGCGTGTGCCGAGGATCTGACCAGTCCCGCATGCCCTTTCCTCCCGCTCTACCGGCGAACGCCCAGGGTGATCACGGCTTCGTAGCCCGCACCGGGGGACCCGGTCACGGTGAGGGTCGACGCGCTGCCGCCAGGGAATAGGAAGTCGTCGTCGTTGGTCGTGCGCTGCCCGCGCCGCCGCGCATAGGGCTCGACGTCGGCGACGGCGTCGATCACGCTGTCGGCGAAGTAGAGCTGGCCAGTGTGCACAACGTCATCGCCGACGTAGACCTTGGCGTGAATGTGTGTGGTCCGGCTGGCGTACCAGCCGGGGACGATCGTACTGAACTCGGCGATGCCCGAGGCGTCGGTCAGCTGGACGCCGCGCAGGAACCGCTCCCCGCTGCCCGCTTCGAAACCGGAGTACACGCCGTCGGCGTCGGCGTGCCAGATGTCCAGTGCGGCCTTCTCGACCGGCACGCAGGACTCGGCGTCGACGACCGTCGCCCGTAAGGTCAACGGCACTCCGGGCTTGCCTTCGGTGATGTCCGAGCGGACCAGGTCCAGATCCAGGTAGTACGGCCCCTCGGTGTCTTCAGGAGTGAGGACGCAGGCCTGGCGCCCCACGGTCTCGGACTTGGCGTGCCCGCCGGACACTTCGCTGGCTTCGTCGCCGGTGCAGGCGTTGACTCCGAGCGTGACCGCGCCCCATCCCATGGCTGCCAGGACGGTGCGGCGTCTCGGTCCGTCTGTCACGCTCTGCCTCCCACGGCATCGTGTGCCTGCGACGCGTCGGTCTGTCGCACCCGCTCGACGAGCAGGTGGTCGACGCTGAACCGGCCGGGCCCCGCCACGGCGAGCAGGGCGGAGGCGACCGCGAGGACCATCACGAGCTCGTAGCCGCCATTCTCTACGAAAATGCCGTGGGCCGCGTGGACGAAGATCCAGGCGCCGATCATGATCCCCACGAGCGCCACCGCGATGAGCCGCGTCAGCGCACCAAAGACAAGCAGCGCGCCGCCGATCAGCTCGACGTAGACCATGACCGGCCCGCTGACCTCGGGAAGCGGAATGCCGATCGACCGTTGCATGGCGACGACGGTGCCGAGGCCCATGCGATGGGCGTCCCAGCCGTGCGCGAGGAACACGGCGCCGAGCGTCATGCGCAGGACCACCAGGGCCGCGTCGGTCAGGCTGCGGGGCGCAGCACCGATCAGGATATGGAGACGGTTCACGATGAGCCTTTCTGAACGAGAGATGCCGCGGCGCAGCGGCTGCGAGGGCGGGTGACAGACCGTGATCGCGCCCTGCCGCCAGTGTGACCCGGGACGAATCCGTCCCGCACCGCTCGATGCATCGGCTCTTCCTAGCCGAAGGAGCAGGCCCCGGCTCCCTGTTCCGCCTATGCGGCCCGATCTCCGCTGGGTGGTGTGCGGGTGCCGACCGGCTTCCTGGCCAGGTCGGCATTCGGTTCCTGAACCGCATCACCGGCGACACCTCGCCGGTCATGCTCGACGGCTACATGGTCATGATGCAGCCGCCCGTCCTTACCCGGCATCAGCAGCTTGGCGATCGCGCCTGCGACCAGTGACGGGATTGTGCTCATGGCACGCCGAGCGGCCTGCTCACGGTCGCGAGCCAGGTCGCGAGCGGCTGGCATTCTGGCGTGGGCTCGCCGTCGAGGAAGCGGTTGATCTCACGCCACACGATACCGGTGGTGGGAAGCCGGGGATGGGCATGCCACACCGGGCAGGCGTTGTAGTCGACGGGCAGTCGCCACCCGGACGGTAGCAGTGGCACGTCCGTTGCTGAGACGACGCTGATCGCCCTGAGGCCCGGCGGCAGCGGCCGAGCCATGATCCGGGCCGGCGCGTCGGCCCTGCCCAGCAGCTCCCGAAAGACCGGTGCGTCGGCCTCGAAGTGAAACCCGAAACGGCTGGCGGCGGGCGCGAGCAGCCGCAACAGATCACTCGCGACGCGACCGGGTGCGCGTTCCCCGGTGTCCAGGTAGCCGTGCGTACTCTCCGGGAACGGGCCGAGCAGCACCAGCACGTCCACCTCGGGCGCCATGCCCCGCGACAC
Source organism: Actinophytocola sp. (assembly GCA_009377385.1). Taxonomy (GTDB): domain Bacteria; phylum Actinomycetota; class Actinomycetes; order Mycobacteriales; family Pseudonocardiaceae; genus Haloechinothrix_A. The sequence goes on along the minus strand of WHUD01000136.1, from coordinate 2,727 downwards.
CGCGGACCACGCCACCCACGCCGAGTTCGAATGCGCCATCACCACCACCGGGCGCGACAGCTCGCGAGTCTGCTCGGCGAAGATCGCCGCGAGTTCGGCGGGTGCCTGATGGGTGTGCACGGGGCGAAACGGTGCACCGGTCCGGATTGGACAGGCCGCATCGGCGCCGGGAGCGCCGTCACCCTGCCCGGCGTAGGAGTAGTAGTAGACCTTCGCACAGCGGTATCCAAGTGCTGCCGGATCGACGGTGAACACCGCGCCGTCGCCTGATGAGGAATTGATACCCGACATGAGCAGCAGCGACCCCGCCCGGCGCGGTGGCGCGCCGGGGTCGGCGTCGCGGGTCGCGGCGAGCGTCCCCGCAATGATGACCGCGGTCGCCGTCAGCGCCGCGGCGAGTCGCAGCATCGCACCCGGCTGCGGCGGCCGCGCCAGCAGCCGGATCGTCACCGCCGTCACCACGGCCGAGACCGCGACCAGCGGCAGCGTCGCTGCCGGCCAGATTTCTGCGGCCGCCGAAACGAGGACGACGGCGACGCTGTAGCCAAGCAGCAGCCCGCCCCGCCACGACTGCCGCACTGCTGCCCGAAGCCGCGTCTCACCCTGCCAGGGCGTGGCGCCCAGCAACACCACGAGCACGACCACGATCACTACCGCCGCCCAGAACAGGCGGGTGTACAGCACGGTGAACCCGAGATAGGACAGCTGCGCGGCCGCCGCCAGCGGCAGCAGCGCCAGCAGATAGAACCCGGCCGCGAACCCGATCCGATGCCTGTCGAGGCCGCCGAGCAGCAACGCCATCACGATGACCCGGAGGGCGAGCACCACGGCCAACAGGAAGAGGAAGCCCGCCCACGAGTCGGCGCCGACCAGCAGCACCCGCAGGTCGGAATACAGATCGAGGGGTGGCAGCCCAACCAGGTGCGACATGCCAGGCCACACCGGCACCGCCCCGGCGGCTCCCAGCACAATGACGACGCCCGCGACGCCCGCCAGCGGCCACAACCGGGGCATGCCAGTGACTGCCGTGCTCCCCCACGCCCGGCGACCCCGCACCAGCGACAGACCCACACCTCAACTATGCGTCAACGTTTCAGCGGCTTTCTAGAGTTGGCGGGTGGCGAGGCGCTGCGGCGAGGTGTGACGCAGCCACAGCAGCCCAAGCACAGGCAGCATCAGCGGGATGAACAGGTAACCGCTGCCGAAGGACGACCAGACAGTGGCGTCGGGGAACACCTGCGGGACCGCGAGGCTCACGGCGCCGACAACGAGCACACCGGTCAACTCGACGACGCAGGAAACCGTGGCCACCAGGCGCGAAGCACTGCTGCCGCGCGCAAGACCAACGGTTGCGACGACGTAGACGACCGCGGCGAATGCCGAGAGCAAGTATGCGAGCGGCGCCTCGTTGAACCGGGAGGCGATCTGCACCGCAGACCGGGACGTGGCGGCGACGGCGAACAGGGCGTACACCGCGATGAGCAGCCTGCCGGGACCCGACCGGGTCGCCTCACCGGCAGACAGGCGTGCGTCGCTACGAGACATGAGCCCCCCAGATTTGCTGCAATCGCACGATCATCACGGGCACCGTCAGACACCCGACGATCAGCACGCTCGGTCCCCACCGTGAATGCTCCAGCAGTGCCCACGCCGCCGCGAGCGGGAGGATCACCAGCACGCCGACAAGGTAGCCGCCGAACGAGGGCCCGTCGACCTCCCGGTTCGCGCCGGCCAGCGCGACGAATCCGGCGACCGCCTGTGCCACGAGTCCCAGCTCGAGCAGCGCCAGCAAGCCCACGAGCGCCAGGCCGTCCCGCTGACCCAGCAGCACCACCCTGCCCAGGACGACCAGCAACGCCGCCCAGGCAGCAGCCACGAGCGACACGACGATCAACACGGTCGACAGAGCTTCGATCACACCTGCTCCCACCCGCTGATACCCGTCATCCAATCCTAGGTGACCTTGGGCAAGGGGCCGGGTGGGCTTTCCCTCATATCGTGGAGACATCGGCTGTGAGAAAGTGATCGGTAAAGGATCGTCGGAACAACCTGCTTGTCTGGCTGCCTGGCTACGCAAGCGAGAATCGCTTACCGATGACCAGCCGCCCGCAGATTCCACCTGGTCGCGCCCGTTCCCATCCTTAGGTAGTCCTGCCGGGGGCACTGGCTTGACCAGGCATAAGTCCCGTGCCTAACTCACGTCTTTGGTCGGTTCGATCTTAGACCGCTCAGCCAGAGCTGGACCAGCGGTCTCCCTACGACGCCACGCGCCATGCAGCGTGCCCGTCGCCGAGGTAGTCGGCGATCTCGCGGGCATTCAGTAACGCGAGCCCAGCGGGGCTTGCTTTCTTCGGCAGATGGAGCCCTTGCGTGCGTCGCTATCAGGTTCATCACGATCGATCGGTTTGATCGGTTTGTCGTCTATCCTGCCTAGTGGCATGAAGAACATGCCATCGTCAGGGACGGCGCTCTCGATGCGCCGACGACTAGCGGAGGGGTCGGCGCATCGTGAAACGCGGCGTTGTTGCTGTTGTCTTGAACTCGCTCTTGGTGACACTCGCCTTCAGCTCGCTCTTGGTGAAGCCCGCTCCTTCAGATGCCGTGGCATCGGTCGGGATATCCGATGCCGTTTCTGGCCTGGTCGGGCCGAAGCTGGTGTGGGACAAGGAGGCTTACTAAGGAGATCGTAAGTAAGTCGACTTCCTATGCGGTGATGTAGCGCAGGTC
>WHUD01000135.1 GCA_009377385.1 Actinophytocola sp. | reverse complement strand
GCCCCCACCAGACCAGTGGGTTGATAGGCCAGAAATGGAAGCACAGCAATGTGTGGAGTTGACTGGTACTAATAGGCCGAGGACTTGCCCACAAACATGCTACGCATCCACTCTACAACTCTGAAACACCACACCAAAACTTGGTTTGGTGAACAATCAGCCCGCCAGGGCCGACATGGTGGCCAGGCTCGGAAATCGGGAATGGCTCGATAACCAGACCGGAACACGAAACAAGAAAACTGGATACGCAGATTGTCGTAAGGCCTACATCCCCGGCCGACCCACACGGGTCCCCGGGGGTGCGCGGGGGCCACAACCCCCGCAGGAAGGGTTACGGCGGTTATAGCGGCAGGGAAACGCCCGGTCCCATTCCGAACCCGGAAGCTAAGCCTGCCAGCGCCGATGGTACTGCACTCGCGAGGGTGTGGGAGAGTAGGACACCGCCGGACATCGTTTAGCTGAGGCCCCGGTTGAGAACGATTAGACGTTTTCCCGGGGCCTCAGTCATGTCCAGACACAGTATCGACGGGCGCCGGAAAATCGGTGGACCAGCGTCCACCCGTGGGCGGATCATGCCGAGATGGAGTTCGCGACCTACGACGACGTGGCTGAGTTCCTGGACGTCGCCGGCAAGGTGTACGAGTCGGACCCGGTGCGGCACACGATCGCGCTGACCGTACTGCGCCAGATCGGTGCCGCCCCGTCGTCCGGTGCGCGACGGCCACTGCTGGTCACGATCCACGACGACGGCGAGCTGATCGGCGCGGCGTTCCGCACCCCGCCCTGGCCGATCGGCGTCAGCGGCGTGCCGGAGCACGCGCTACCCGCCCTGGTCGAGTTTCTGGCGGACAGCGGTTACGAGATCAGCGGAGTCAGAGGCCCACGTCAGGAAGCCGACTGGTTCGCCGAGCTCTGGACGTCGGCCAAGGCCCAGACGTCCACGCAAGGAATGCTGCAACGGCTCTACCGACTCGGCTCACTACGACCACCGGCGGTCGACGGCTACTGGCGGCTCGCCACGGAGGCCGACGTGCCGCTCCTTGTGCCGTGGCGCCATGCGTTCATCCGGGACGCCCACATGCCCACGGCGGATCCGGACTGGCCAGAAGGACGTCTGCGGCGGGAGCTCGCGGCGGGTAGCGGGCACGGCATCTGGAGCGTGTCGGACGAACCGGTCTCGTACGCGGCGGCGTCCGTGCCCGTGAAGGGGATGTCGCGGGTGGGTTCGGTCTACACCCCGAGGGAGCACCGGGGTCGCGGTTACGGGTCCGCGGTGACGGCCGCGGTCAGCCAATGGGCGCTGGACAACGGTGCCATCGACGTCGTGCTGTTCACCGATCTGTCGAACCCGACGTCGAACTCGATCTATCAGAAGCTCGGATACGTTCCGGTGTTCGACGCGGTCGACCACCAGTTCAGCTAGGACGCTCAGGCGGCGTCCTGGAGGTGTAGCGCGCTGAGCCCACTCGAGGTGATGGTGACGACGCGGTCGAACGGTCCCTTGCGGGTCTCTATGGCGATGAGGCCGAGGTCGTGGAGCCGGTCGAGGTCCTCCTCCTGCCACGGGGGTACGTTGCCCGCCTCGCTGCCGTCGGGGCCACGCCAGCGGTATCCGGCGGGCCCGCCCCATCGGCCGGTGTGGAACAGCAGGTTTCCGTCTGCGACGTCGTGCAGTCGTTCTAGCTCTCGGTCGGTCATGACACACCTCTTCTTGCTTGTGCGATACCCAGCATGCGCCGTGACAAACCCCGCATCATCGGGGAAGTTACCCACATTGCTACGCATCACTGGGGAATACGTATCCCCGCGCACAGCCGAGGTGAACAACTAGGCTGACGCAGGTGACATCGCGGGACCGTGCAGCACCCAAGCCCGGTCGGTTCGGGCTCACCGAAGACAGGGCGCAGGACCAGCTCGCCGCGGCGGGCTGGTGGAACGTGACCGGGCCCGCCGACGACAGCGTGCCTGTGCTGCTCGCCCTGTCGCGGGTGCCCGACCCGGACGCCGCCCTGCTCGGCGTCGAGCGCATGCGGGAAGCGGACGAGGCGAGCTGGGGCGAGCTGAACACCGCGCTGCACACCGATGCGAGCTTGCGCGCCCGGCTGCTCGCCACGCTTGGGGGCTCGACCACGCTCGCGGACTTCCTGGTCAGCACCCCCGGCGCATGGCGCGCCCTGGCCGAACCCGTACGCACCGGCGTCGACGGCTACACCACGCGGCTGCGCGAGGCACTCGGCGGCGACGGGTCGCTGCCGCGGGGCAAGGACGCGGTCAGGGCGTTGCGGCAGGGCTACCGTGGCCTGCTGCTGGAGATCGCGGCGGCCGACCTGGCGTTCCTCGTCGAGCCCGAACTCGGCCAGCCCAGCTACACCGAGGTCACCACATGGCTGACCGAACTCGCCGAGGCTGTGCTGCGGGTCGCGCTCGACGTCGCATGGCTGGAATGCGGCGGAGACGACGAGTCCACCCGGCTGGCCGTCATCGCGATGGGCAAGACCGGCGGACGGGAACTCAATTACGTCAGCGACGTCGACGTCATCTTCGTCGGGGAGGGCGACAACGCGCTGGCGACGCGGGTGGCGAGCGGCATGATGCGGCTGGTCGGCGCGTCGTGCTTCGAGGTGGACGCCGCGCTGCGGCCAGAGGGCAAGGCGGGCGCGCTGGTGCGCACCATCGACGGCCACGCCGCCTACTACAAGAAGTGGGCGCGCACCTGGGAGTTCCAGGCGCTGCTCAAGGCCCGTCCTGTTGCGGGTGACGCTGCGCTTGGCGCGCAGTACGCCGAGATCGTCGCGCCGTTGGTGTGGTCGGCGGCCGAGCGGGAGAACTTCGTCGCGGATGTCCAGAGCATGCGGCGCAAGGTCGAGAACCACGTGCCCGCCGACATCGCCGACCGGGAGCTCAAGCTCGGCCGAGGCGGCCTGCGTGACGTCGAGTTCGCCGTCCAGTTGCTGCAGCTCGTGCACGGCAGGGCCGATCCTGACCTGCGGTCGGCGTCGACCATGGAGGCGCTGGAAGCGCTGGGCAGCGGCGGCTACGTCGGCAGGTCGGACGTCTCCGAGCTTGAGTCGGCGTACCGATTCCTACGGACGCTCGAGCACCGGCTACAACTGCGTCGGCTGCGCCGTACGCACCTGTTCCCCGAGGCGGACGACGTCGATGAGCTGCGCTGGCTCGCGCGTTCCATCGGCCTGAAGCCGGAGCGCGGCCGGTCGGCCGGGGAGGTGCTGCTCGGCGAGTTCCGCAAGAAGATGCAGGCGGTGCGGCGGCTGCACGAGAAGCTGTTCTACCGGCCGCTGCTGGAGTCCGTCGCGCGGGTGCCGACCGAGGCGCTGCGGCTGACCACCGACGAGGCGAAGCGCAGGCTCGCCGCACTCGGCTACGCCGCTCCGGACGGCGCGCTCAACCACATCAAGGCGCTGACCTCGGGGATGTCGCGGCGGGCGTCGATCCAGCAGACGTTGCTGCCGGTGCTGCTCGATCGCTTCGCCGACACCCCCGACCCCGACGGCGGCCTGCTCGCCTACCGCAAGGTGTCCGAGGCACTGGCGGAAACGCCCTGGTACCTGCGGGTGCTGCGCGATGAGGGCGCCGTCGTCGACAACCTCGCCATGGTGCTCGGGACGTCGAAGCTGATTCCCGAACTGCTGATGCGTGCCCCCGAGGTGCTGCGGTTGCTTGGCAAGCCGGACGAGCTGACCGGCAAGGACCCGGACGAGGTGGCGGTCTCACTCCGCAAGGCGGTCGCGCGGCACACGTTCGTGCACAGCGCGGTGCCGACGGCGCGCTCGCTGCGCAGGCACGAGATGCTGCGCGTGGCCTGTGCCGACCTGCTCGGGCTGATGCCGGTGCCCGACGTGTGCGCGGCGTTGTCGAGCGTGTGGGCCGCCGTGCTGCAGGCGACCCTCGACGTCGCGCAGCGCCGTAAGGGCGAGGACGTCGCCAGGATTGCGGTGATCGGCATGGGCAGGCTCGGCGGCGGCGAGCTGGGCTACGGCTCGGACGCCGACGTGCTGTTCGTGTGCGAGCCGTGCGAGGGCGTCAGCGAGGCCGAGGCCGTCCGCTACGCCACCGAGGTGGCCAGCACGGTCAGCAGGCTGCTCGGCTCGCCAAGCCAGGACCCGCCGCTGACGGTGGACGCCGACTTGCGCCCCGAGGGCCGCCAGGGGCCGCTGGTGCGGACGCTGGAGTCGTATCGCGCGTACTACCAGCGCTGGGCCGAGGTATGGGAGGCGCAGGCGCTGTTGCGTGCGCGGCAGGTCGCGGGCGACGCCGACCTGTGTGAGCGGTTCGTCGCGATGATCGACCCGGTTCGGTACCCCGATGGGGGGATCTCGGCGACGCAGGCGCGGGAGGTGCGCCGGATCAAGGCGCGGGTCGACACCGAACGGCTGCCGAAGGGCACCGACCCGCGCACCAACACCAAGCTCGGCACGGGCGGGCTTGGCGACGTCGAGTGGACCGCGCAGTTGCTGCAACTGCTGCATGCGCACGAGGTGCCCGCGCTTCGGACGACGTCCACCCTCGACGCGCTCGCCGCGCTGGCTGAATCGGGGCTGGCCGAGCAGGCCGACGTCGACGCGCTCACCGAGGCGTGGCAGCTCGCCACCAAGGTGCGCAACGCCGCGACGCTCGTGCGCGGCAAGCCGGTGGACCAGATCCCGACGTCGGGCAAGGAGCTGGTCGCGGTGGCGCGCATCCTAGGGCACGAGGCCGACGAGGACCCCGGGGAGTTCCTGGATGCCTATCGCCGTATCACCCGCAGGGGCCGCGCCGTCGTCGACCGGCTCTTCTACGACGTCTGATATGCGCCAGGTCACGGGGATCACTGCGGGCGGATGTCCGGAGTTAAGGTGGCCGGGTGAGTGAGCAGTTTTCGGTCCGGATCAAGGTGCGGCACTACGAGCTCGACACCCTGGGACACCTCAACCACGCCGTGTACCACCAGTACGGCGAGGTCGCCAGGCTGGAGTGGTTCCACTCTGCTCGCGGCGACGGCAATGGGTTCGACGACACGAACATGTCGCCGGTGTTGCTGGAGACCCGCGTGAAGTTCCGGCGTGAGCTGCGCGAGGGCGACACCGTCGACGTCACGTTGGACGTGACGTTCGGCGACGGCAAGACGTTCGAGATGTACTCGGAGATCCGCAAGCTCGACGGCACGGTGGCCGCCGAGATCGAGTGCGTTGTCGGGCTCATGGACCTGGAACGGCGAAGGCTCGTCAGGAACCCGAAGGAGCAGTTCGTCGACGCTGGCTTCTCGATCTGAACCGAGCGTCGCTCCTAGCTGTCGCCTGCGGCCCGATTTAGCGCGGTGACTCGTGTTGCCGACCCCATCGGAGTGGGAAGCCCTGTCCCATTATTCGAGGGAGGTGACAACCAGTGCGGCATCAGATCTTCCGCGCCATGCGGCTGTGGGGCGACGCCAAGGCAGCGAGCCGTGGCCCGGATGCCTACGCGAAGCGAAGGGTACGGCGCACCGCACACCGTGGCCTGGCGAAATGGTTACGGAGGCTGTGAGGAGTGCGCGGCACCTGTGCGGCCTGCGGGGCGTCCGTCATGAACGCCCCGCAGGTCACGGCACAGACCTGCCTCAGCAGTCGTAGTACAGCGCGAACTCGTACGGGTGCGGACGCAGCCGCATCGGGTCGATTTCGTGCTCGCGCTTGAAGTCGATCCACGTCTCGACGACGTCGGAGGTGAACACGCCGCCCTCGAGGAGGAAGTCGTGGTCGCGCTCCAGGTTGTCGAGCACAGAGCCGAGGTCGGCAGGGACCTGCGCCACGTTCGCCAGCTCCTCCGGCGGCAGCTCGTAGAGGTCCTTGTCGATCGGGTCGGCGGGCTCGATCTTGTTCCTGATGCCGTCGAGGCCTGCCATGACCATCGCCGAGAACGCCAGGTACGGGTTACCCGACGAGTCGGGGCACCGGAACTCGATGCGCTTGGCCTTGGCGTTGTTGCCGGTGATCGGGATACGGACGCACGCGGAGCGGTTCCGCTGCGAGTACACCAGGCTGACCGGAGCCTCGAAGCCAGGCACGAGCCGGTGGTACGAGTTGATGGTCGGGTTGGTGAACGCGAGTAGGCTCGGCGCGTGCGCCAGGATGCCGCCGATGTAGTGGCGGGCGGTGTCGGACAGGCCCGCGTAGCCGGACTCGTCGAAGAACAGCGGCGCGCCGTCCTTCCACAGCGACTGGTGGCAGTGCATACCGGAGCCGTTGTCGCCGTACAGCGGCTTCGGCATGAACGTCGCGGTCTTGCCTGCCTGCCACGCGGTGTTCTTCACGATGTACTTGAACAGTTGGAGGTCGTCACCAGCGTGCAGTAGCGTGTTGAACTTGTAGTTGATCTCGGCCTGGCCCGCGGTGCCGACCTCGTGGTGGGCACGCTCAACGGAGAAGCCCGCGTTGGCGAGGTTGATCGAGATCTGGTCACGCAGGTCGGCGTAGTGGTCGACCGGCGGGACGGGGAAGTAGCCACCCTTGAACTTGGTCTTGTAACCGCGGTTGCCGCCTTCCTCGTCGCGGCCGGTGTTCCACCAGCCCTCGATCGAGTCGATCTCGTGGAAGGTGCCGCGCTCCGAGCTGTCGAACCGCACCGAGTCGAAGATGTAGAACTCGGCCTCGGGACCGAAGAACGCGGTGTCGGCGATGCCGGACTCGGACAGGTACTCCTCGGCCTTGCGCGCGATGTTGCGCGGGTCGCGACTGTACGGCTCGCGCGTGAAGGGGTCGTGCACGAAGAAGTTCAGGATCAGCGTCTTCTCGATCCGGAACGGGTCGAGCCGCGCCGTGTAGGGGTCCGGCAGCAACAGCATGTCCGACTCGTGGATCTCCTGGAACCCACGCACCGACGATCCGTCGAACGCGAGCCCGTCGGTGAAAGCGTCCTCGTCGAAGGACGACGCCGGCACCGTGAAGTGCTGCATGATGCCTGGAAGGTCACAGAAACGCACGTCCACGAACTTCACTCCCTCGTCGGAAATGAAGCGCAGGACCTCTTCTGGGGAGTTGAACACGCTTGCTAGCTCCTTATGTTGCGGTCGCTTTTGCCGAGGCACTGAAGCCCTGCGGTCAGGCAGGATCGCCGCCGCCCCGTTTTCGCAGTCTGCGTCACGCTAGGAGCGAGGTGTTGCCCCACCGTCACCCGTATGTTTCGCCGATGTTAACGGACCTCCGCGTGGTAGACCCGCCCTTACGCCTCAACGGGTGAATTCCGGCGTGACCTGGTGATTATGGGGTATCTGGCGGTGTGATCGCGAGGGCCGCATACCCTGGGAGGGTGGCGAGATGGACAGAGACGTGGCTCACGGGCATCGGCGCGGATGGCTCCGAAACGCCGCCCAAGTGGCCGGGTGAGAAGTTCGGTCTGCCCGAATCCGGGCCGGGCAGCGTCGCGGGCGGGTTCCGGCGTTTCGCGGCCTTTGTCCTCGACCTCGTCGCCGCGTCGCTGATCACGGCGCTGTTCCTGCGGCCGGACATCGGCGACGTCGAGGCCATGCGCTCGTTCAACTCTGCGGCGATCCTGGTGTGGGTGGTGCTGACCGTGCCGTCCGCCGCGTTCTTCGGGTTCACACCAGGCATGGGGCTGCTTGGCATCCGGGTCGCCAGGCTGGACGGCGCGAACTCTGTCGGCATCTGGCGCGCCGCGGTGCGCTGCGCGCTCACGGTGTTGATCATCCCGGCAGCAGTCCGCAACGTCGACAGCCGCGGCTGGCACGACCGCGCGACCCGCACCGTCGTCGTCCGGATGCGCTGAATGACGCCTTCGCTGCGCTCAACGCAGGGAAAGCGTCATTCGCCGCAGTCCGGTGCGGCCTACTTCCGCCGGATGGTCCGCTGGACGTTGCGCATCTTGGCGCCCTGCGGCATTGGGCCCTTGGGCATGGCGGCGCCCTTGTTGCCCAACGCCGACAGCTTCGCCTCAAGCGCGTCGACCTGCTTGGCCTTGAGGTTGCGCGGTAGCTTCATCAGGTGACGCTGCAGCTTGCGCAGCGGCACCTGGTCCTCCTCGTTGCCGATGACGATGTCGTAGATCGGCACGTCGCCGATGAGCCGTGAGATGCGCTTCTTCTCCTGCGCGAGCAGGCCCTTGATGCGGTGCGGCGCGCCCTCGGCGACGAGGATGACGCCTGGGCCGCCGAGTACCCTGTGCACCGCGTCGAGCTGCGTCGTCGCGGCGACGGTCTGCGTGACCCGCCACTTGCCGCGCAGGTTGTCCAGCGCCCACGCTGCGGCGCCGGGCTGGCCGTCAGCCTTGGCGTAGACGGTGCGCTGCACCCTGCGGCCGAACGTGATCATCGCGCCGAGCGCGCCGGCGAGGATGCCGAGGGGCAGCGTCAGCCACGGCATGCCGATCGCGAAGCCGATGCCGACGATCACGCCAGCCGTGACGAGGAAGACCCCGAGCATCCACGGGATGAGCGCCTTGTCTTCCTTGCGCTGCATGGAGAACGCCTGGAAGATCTGCGTGCGCTTTGCCTTGCGCTCCGACCTCTTCGCCTGCTTCGCGGCCTTCTTGGCCTCTTTGTCTTGGGGTGCCGCCATGCCCTCCAGGATACGTGCGGCATTGTCGGCGCCGTCTGCGAGGATGCCGAGGTGGGTAGTGACACGTCGACAGCCGATCTCCTCGCCGGACTCGACCCGGAACAGCGCGCCGCCGCGACGGCGCCGCGAGGCCCGGTGTGTGTGCTCGCAGGGGCGGGCACCGGTAAGACACGCACCATCACCCACCGCATCGCGTACCTGGTCAGGGCCGGTCACGTCGCGCCGGGCCAGGTCCTCGCGGTGACGTTCACCAACCGCGCGGCGGGGGAGATGCGCTCACGGCTGCGCTCGCTCGGCGTCGAAGGCGCGCAGGCCCGCACGTTCCACGCCGCCGCGCTGCGGCAGTTGCAGTACTTCTGGCCGCGCGTCGTCGGCGGCAGGCCGTGGCCACTCGCCGAGAGCGTGTTCCGGCTCGCTGGCAGGGCGGCGCAGCGGGTCGGCGCGAGCACCGAGATCGAGGTGGTGCGCGACCTGCTCAGCGAGATCGAGTGGGCGAAGTCGTCGCTGATCGGCATCGACGACTACCCGGCCGCCGCCGCAAGACTGCACCGCGACACCAGCGAGCCAGCAGGGCGGGTGCGCGACGTCTACCGTGCCTACGAGGCGTTGAAGAACGACCAGGAGGTGCTCGACTTCGCCGACCTGCTGCTGCACACCTCGGCCGCGATCGAGGAGGACCGATCGGTCGCCGAGGAGTTCCGCGACCGCTACCGCTGCTTCGTCGTCGACGAGTACCAGGACGTCACCCCGCTGCAGCACCGGCTGCTCGACGCCTGGCTAGGCGAGCGCGACGACCTCACCGTCGTCGGCGACGCCAACCAGACCATCTATTCCTTCGGCGGGGCGTCGCCCGCGCCGCTGCTTGACTTCACCCGGCGGTTTCCCGAGGCGGCGGTTGTCAGGCTGGAGCGGGACTACCGCTCCACGCCACAGGTGGTGTCGCTGGCCAACCGCGTGATCGGTGCTGCCCGTTCGCGGCCTGCCGGGTCGCGGCTGCGGCTGGTCGGACAACGCCCCGAAGGACCGGATCCCCGCTTCGCCGAGTACGACGACGAACACGCCGAGGCCGCCGCCGTCGCCCGCCGTATGAAGGAGCTGCTGGACGCGGGCACGCCCGCGAGCGAGATCGCCGTGCTCTACCGCGTCAACGCGCAGTCCGAGGCCTACGAGCAGGCACTGTCCGAGGTGGGCATCCCGTACCTGATCCGGGGCGGGGAGCGGTTCTTCGCCCGCCGCGAGGTCCGGGAGGCGATGGCCGCGCTGCGCACGGCGGCCGCCGATCCGCCGGACGGTGAGCTGCCCGGCGTGGTGCGTGGCCTGCTCGGGCGAGTCGGGCTGAGCGACAAGCCGCCGTCCGGTGGAGCGGCCAAGGAGCGCTGGGACGCGCTGAACTCGCTGGTCGAACTGGCCGAGGAGTTCGCGGCCGAGGCCAGCCAGGTGTCGCTGCCCCGGTTCGTCGGCGAGCTGGAGCAGCGGGCTGCGGCGCAACACCCGCCCACCGTCGAGGGCGTCACGCTGGCATCGCTGCACTCGGCCAAGGGCCTGGAGTGGGACGCGGTGTTCCTGGTGGGGCTCGCCGAGGGGACTCTGCCGATCCAGCATGCCGACGGGGACGACGCCGCGATCGAAGAGGAGCGCAGGCTGTTCTACGTCGGCGTCACGCGCGCCAGGGAGCACATCTGGCTCTCCTGGGCGCTGGCGCGTAACCCCGGCGGCAGGCGCAGCAGGCGTCGCAGCCGGTTCCTGTATGGGCTCGTGCCTGAGGACCATCCTGCTGCGCGGGTGGCGAAGGCCGCGCAGCAGAAGAACCGCTCCGTGTCGAAGTGCCGCGTCTGCGGCACCCGGCTGACCGGCGCGCTCGAGGTCAAGCTCGCCCGGTGCGCGAACTGCCCGGCCGACATCGACGAGGACCTGCTCGCCCGGCTCAAGGAGTGGCGGGTACGGCGCTCGCGCGAGCTGGGCGTGCCCGCGTTCGTCGTCTTCACAGATGCCACGCTCATCGCGATCGCCGAGCAACGTCCCGCCGACGACACCGCGCTGGTGTCGATCTCCGGAATCGGCGCGACAAAGCTGGAACGCTTCGGCGCCGACGTCCTCGCCGTTGTGCGCGAAAGCGCAGGTCAACGGTAATTTCGCGAGAATCCCGAAAAATACGTTGCGCGCATGTGCCGAAGGCGAATAACCTGCAGATAACGGGTTGAACGCCCGTACCAGAACCCGAGCAGTGAGGAGGTGGGCAGCGATGAGGTCGTTGATGACCTATGCGGCCCCCAGTTCCCCACCGGCCGGGGGTATTGGTGTGTCCAATCTCGGTGAGCGCGGCTTTCCGGCCACGCCGTCGGCGCGTCGTCATGACGTCTGCTGGGGAATCGACCAGGACCTTCGCCGTACGCGTGTCGTCAAGCCGACCGATGCCAAGCAGCCGCGTCTTCCGCCGCCTCTACGTAGAGCTCGATATCTGACTTAGTCAGAAGATCAGCCCCCTTCGAGGCCGCGGAACCGCACTTGGGTCCGCGGCCTTCCTGTTGTGAGTGCCAGGTTTCCGCGGACCAACGGTCCGAACAGAAGCACCAACAACATCGCAACGAGATAGGGGAGATCGAAGAATGTCAACGGCAACCGCCTCAACGCCAGAGGCGGCGTTGGTGTCGTCAGTGGAATCGGCCGACGCGCTGGCAAGTGCGTGCGTCCTGCCATGCCACCAGGGGAACCCTGACTTGTGGTTCGCGGAGTCGCCCGCCGACCTGGAACGCGCCAAGCAGTTGTGCGCGCCCTGCCCGATCCGGGAAGCCTGCCTTACCGGTGCGCTGGAGCGGGGCGAGCCCTGGGGCGTCTGGGGCGGCGAGATCTTCGACCGGGGCACCATCATCGCGCGCAAGCGGCCACGGGGACGGCCGCGCAAGAACGCGACAGTGCCGCAGCAGCGGAGCAACGCCGCCTGACCGCGCCGAGAGCTATTTCCGTGCGTCACCACCTGACCGTGTGTCACGACCTGACGTGAACGTCATGCATTTCAAGGAGCATTCGCCATGCAAGGTGTGCAGGAGCAGCTTGCCCAGTCTCGACACCGAGACCTTGAGCTGCGTTCGGCGGCATATCGACCGGAGGTCGAAGCCGCCCTCAGGGAATATCGAAGACGTCGCAGAGCCCTCGCCTGGGAACGGTTGTCCCGCTGGGCAGCCGAGCGGGCGGAGCACGCGCGACGCTGAGCACGACCGGGGTAGGCCCCAGCAGGGGCCTGCCCCGGTTTTCGGTTGCGGTGTCGCGTCGCGTTCGGCACCGTGCGTCATGCCGCGTTCGACACCGCATCGCTGGTCGCCTGCACGTTGGGGCGTCCGCCGCATCTCGCCGCGGTCAGGAACGCGGACGCGAGCGCACGCACGATCCGCCCTTTGACCTCCGCGTCGTTCTCGGCGCCGAGCACCTGCTCGGAACTCGTCCGCACCACCGTCACGCCCGCCGCCGTCAACGGCAGATGCCGATGCGCGGGGGAGTCGCCCGCCAGTCCGGTCCGTTCGATCTGCCAGGCGAGGCCCACCTCGTCCCACCATGCGTCCGCGTAACCAAGCACTTGACGCTTGTGGTCGGTGATCGTGACGTGCCAGCGTGGCTTCGGTAGCGGGGCGGCGTTCAGCACCTGGTTGGCCTGCGCGTGCAGGAACATCGCCGCGAGAAGGTCGGAATCGCGCAGCGCGGCACGGACGGCGGCCGAGCCGCGCTGGTTGCCCGCGTCCAGCTCATCGGACAGCTCGGTCGGCGTGCACAAACCGTCATGCAGGACCATGGCGAGCACGGAGCGCAACGCCATCACATCGGGCGCCGCGCGGGCGACATCGATCGCCGCCCGCGCCACCGGTGCGAACGGGAGCTCGTCAACGAACACCGGCCGGGGCAGCCGTACGCTGCGTTCCGGCACCACGAACTCACGCGGTGACAACCGCTTGCTTGTGGGTACAAGCAGCCGCACCGGGTGCTGCGGCACCAGAGCCAAGCCATGGGCGGCCAGTGCGTCCTCGCCGGTAATGACGGAGTCCTTCCCGGCGTAGTCGACAGCTGACCGCAATTTTTGCCGACGTGTCGGAACTCTTGAGTTTCGCAGTTGAGGGGCTCGCCCGGTTGTGCTGGGCTGTTCGGGTGA
>WHUD01000134.1 GCA_009377385.1 Actinophytocola sp. | reverse complement strand
GGTGTGGATGACCGCCCGCAGCAGCGTCCTGGCCAGGCTCAGCGGGTGTTCGCGTTCCGGGAGCACGGCACGGCCGCTGATGACGGTCCCGGTCACCTGCCTGGCGAGCTCCGCGAGCAGCCGCGACTTGCCAGCGCCCGGTTGGCCCGCCACCAGCGCGATGCCGTGGGCGCGCCGTAACGTCGCGAGTTCCCGGTTGCGCCCCTCGAACGGCCAGTGCTCACCGCGTGCCAACGGGGATGCGGCACGGGACGGCGTCGGAGCACCGAGCAGCTCCCGGTACACCCGCCGTACCTCGGGGGAAGGGTCGATGCCCAGTTCGTCCGCCAGCCGTTCGCGCAGCCGCACGTAGGCGTCGAGGGCGCCCGCGCGGTCGCCACCGGCCGCCAGCGCGCGGATCCGCAGCAGGTGGGCCGCCTCCCGCAGCGGCGCGGCGGCGACGGCGACGGCGGCCTGACCTTCGTCGGGCTCACCCTGTACGCGACCCACGCCCGGACCAAGGCTTCCCGGGTGCCGGAGCCGATCACCGAGAAGGAGACCGTAGCGGTCTAACGCCGCCAGGAAACGACGCGGCTCACACCAGTGGCGGCGTCGTTCCCGAGTGCGGCCGCTAAGCCTGCGGCTGGAGACCGGCCATGGTCACCGCGACCAGCCTGTGCACGGCGTCGGGCTCGGGCATTCCGGTCGCGGCGTCGAGCGCGTGCAGGCAGAACTGGGCGAGCTCGTCCGCGCTGACGTCGGTGCGAAGTGATCCGTCCGCCGCGCCGTCCGCGATCAACTCGGTGAGCAGCGTGTGGAGCCTGCTTCTTGCGTCGGCGCCGTGGCCACCCTGGTGCGTCCGGTGGAGGACAGCGCCGAGTTCGGGATCGTGCTGGGTGCGCTGGTGCGCGATGCGGGCGTAGGCGTGCAGGACGTTTCGCAGCCGCTCTACCGCCGCGCCGGAGCTGTCCCGCAGCGCGGCCAGCTCAGCGAGGTGGGCGTCGATCTGCCGGTGATGCCAGGCGTGCAGGATCGCCTCGACGTCCGGAAAGTACTTGTACAGGGTCGCGCGCCCGATGCCGCTGCGCTGCGCGACGCCCGACATCGTCACCCCGAGCACGCCATGCTCGCCGACCAGTGACGCCGTCGCGTCGATGATGGCCTCGCGCACCTCGCGGCGGTGCGCTTCGATCGTGTTGTTCCACAACTTCGGCACCGAGTAAGTATACGTGGTGTCCCGATGTTGACACTATGGCATGATAAAGACACTGTGTATTGAAAAATCATGTGGAGGTGTCATGAACTCGGAGCGGGACCAGAATGCGTCACCTCCGTCGATGCCGCGCTGGGTGCGGAACCTCGTGCTCGTCGTCGGCGGGTTGCTCCTGCTGTTCGGGGTGCTCACGTTGTGCGGTGTCGGCGGTGACCACGGCCCAGGGAGGCACGCGTCCGCGGCACCGGCGGTCGCGTGGGTGGCCGGGTGACGGCGCCGCCGCGGCTGCGCAAGCTCGTCTTGTTCACGCACGTCGCGACGTCGGTCGGCTGGCTGGGTACGGTCGTCGCCTACCTGGCGCTCGACGTCACCACGGTGGTGAGCGAGGACGAGAACCTGGTCGGTGCGCTCTACGCGGCCATGGAGATCGTCGTGTACGCGGCCATCGTGCCGCTGGCGCTCGCCAGCGTGCTGGTCGGGATCCTCAACGCGCTCATCACCCCGTGGGGGTTGTTCCGCCACTACTGGGTCGTCGTGAAGCTCCTGCTCACGCTCGTCGCGACCAGCGTGCTCCTGATCGAGACGTCGACGATCAGCTACCTCGCGCGGCAGGCGGCGGCCATCGCCGATCCGCGCCCGTTGCCTGGCACGCTCCCGCATTCGATCGGGGGACTCATCGTCCTGCTCGGCGTACTCGTGCTGTCGATCTACAAACCTCGGGGGCTCACCCGGTACGGCTGGCGCAAACAGCGCGCCGCTCGTTAGTCGCAGTCGCCGTCCGGATCCTGCGCCGCCGCATCAGGATGGCGTTCGCGCCACGCCAGGCACAGTGGGCTTCGGGTCGAGGGGCGGCTGGCCGCCTGCGGGGGAGGCGAGGGTGATCTCGGCGCCCGCGTCCTTGAGCGCGTAGTACGGCGCGGCGAACTCCTCCAGCCAGAACCCGGTCTTCTGACCGGTGTCGCCCAGCGTGTCGTGGGAGGTGAGAACGATCAGAACCTTCACGAGCTACTCCTTACTGCTTTCCGATAGCGGTACGTCGTGGCCAACAACGCGCGGACGCCGGGCCAGCCGCAGCGCCCTCGGCGTCTCGCCGAGCCCCGGTACGGCCTGCTGATCCCAGCCCTGACACGTGCGACCTCCCGCACCAGCGTGACCAACTCGTCGAACGGCGGCTACCGCGACAACGGCAAGCTGCAATACCGGGGAGAACCGCCATACCGACGCCATGCCGCGCTCGGCGAGCCGTTGCTCGATCGCGGGCAAGGCGTCCTCGGCGACACGCCTTGGCTCCGCCGTGACGACAACCAGGTCGCTGTCCGGGAAACCGAGCACCGTGGCCATCTCCCACGTCGTGGTGCCCGCCATGGGCTCGCCGGTGAACACGGCCTCGGCGAGCGCGGCGCGCTCGCGCTCGTACGCGACGGTGAGTTCGGCCATCGTCTCCCGGTACGCCTCGGTCAGCGGCGCTCCTGCCGGGCGCCTCGGCGGCCGGTTTCGCGCGGCGCCGCGTAGTCGCGTGTCCCGTCCGGGTCACGCAGCGCGGCCACCATGAACCGCATGTTGTGCTCAACCGAACGACGCAGGTCATCGAGCGGAACGACGTCGCCGTCCCGATAGACGTCGATCTCGGCGATGACCTTGGTGACGTGTTCGTCGATCAGTCTCGGCAGCTCCGCATCGACGCGGCTCGCGAGCGTCGCCATCGCCACCGGGCTGTTCATGTGTCCTCCCGAGCTGTCGCCGTTGTTCCCGACCAGCGTCCCGATGCAGGGTGACGAGTGCCTTTCATCGGCATCGAGTAGCCTGTGCCACCGGACGTCAACTATGGGGTTCGACGCTTGTGACGACAGCCGAGAGAGGGAATTCAGTGCCTGCATCGTCATTCACCCGGAGCGTGGCGCCGGACGCCGTCGCCGACGACGACCACGCTTTCGCGGAGTGGGCCGCCACCGAAGCGGGTCGGCTGCTGCTCCAGGTGCGCGAGTCGGGTCTTGAGGGCAAGGAGCTCAAGAACGCCGGTGACCGGGAGGCCAACGAGCTGCTGTTGAGCCTGCTGGCCGAGCACCGCCCTGGCGACGCGGTGCTGAGCGAGGAGAGCCTCGTGAGCCACGGCGACACCAAGCGGCTCGCTGCAGAGCGCGTGTGGATCATCGACCCCCTCGACGGCACGCGCGAGTTCTCCGAGCCGCCCCGGGACGACTGGGCGGTGCACGTGGCGCTGTGGTCGAAGGGCGAGCTAACGGCGGGCGCCGTCGCGCTCCCCGCCAGGGACGTCACCTTCTCCACCGCATCGGTGAAGGCGCCGGAGCCCGCGCCGTCGCAGGCGCTGCGCATCGCCGTGAGCCGCACCCGCGCCCCCGCGCTGGTGCACGAGGTGGCCGAGACGCTGGGCGCGGAACTGGTCCCGATGGGGTCGGCCGGGGTCAAGGTGATGGCGGTCATCGACGGCACAGCCGACGCCTACATCCACGCCGGTGGCCAGTACGAGTGGGACTCTGCCGCGCCCGTTGCCGTCGCAAGGGCAGCGGAAGCGCACACCAGCCGGATCGACGGGAGCCCGCTGGAGTACAACCAGCGCGAGGTGCTCCTGCCCGATCTGGTGGTGTGTCGTAGCGAGGTGGCCGAGCGGGTGCTGGACGCGATCGCGGCCGTGTCCCAGTCCGACTAACCGCTTCCGGCCTTGGCGGGTGCTCCGGTCTCGTCGAGTCCCGAGAGGGCCTGCGGCAGTGGGCCCTGGTGCAGGACGCCGAGGCGCTGGGTGGCGCGGGTGAGCGCGACGTAGAGCTCAGCCGCGCCGCGTGGGCCGTCCGCGAGGATCCGTTCTGGTGCCACGACCAGGACGGCGTCGAACTCGAGGCCCTTCGTCTCCGAAGGCAGGACCGCGCCCGGCACTTCCGGTGGCCCGATGACGACGCTGGTGCCTTCGCGACCGGCTTCGTCCCGCACGAATTCCTCGATGGCAGCGGGTAGTTCGTCCTCGGTGACCTGCCTGGACCATGGTTGGACGCCGCATGCGCGGACCGACTCCGGTGGCTGAATCCCTGGTGCGAACTCCGCGAGCAGCGCGGCGGCGACGGTCATGATCTCCGCCGGAGTGCGGTAGTTCACCGACAGCGATCGGTACACCCAGCGGCCGGGCACGTATGGCTCCAGCATCTCCTCCCACGACGTCGCTCCGGCCACCGACCGGCGCTGGGCGAGGTCACCGACGACGGTGAACGATCGGCCAGGACAGCGCCGCATGAGCACTCGCCAGTCCATTTCGGACAGTTCTTGGGCCTCGTCGACCACGATGTGCCTGTAGGTCCAGTCTCGGTCAGCGGCGGCGCGTTCGGCGAGGTCACGGGTGTCGTGCTCGACGAAGCGATCCGCCAGGTCCTCGGCGTAGAGCAGGTTCTCGGCGGCCAGCAGGATGTCCTCGTCCATTTCCTCGCGGTCCAGCTTCATGACGTCAAGCACGCCTGCGGCGTAGTCGGCCTCGGCCTTCCGTTCCCGCTCGACGGTCTGCTCGGCTGCCTTGTCTGCCGCCGTGTCGCGGCCAAGCAGGTCGACCAGTTCGTCGAGCAGCGGCACGTCCGACACCGTCCAGGCGGCGCCGTCGGCTCGGAACAACACCGGGTCCGCACCGGCCGCGCGCAGCCGTTCGGGCGACTCGTACAGCGAGGACAACAACGCTTCCGGCGTGAGGATCGGCCAGAGCTCGTCGAGCGTTGCGGTGAACGCGTCGTCGTCGGCGAGCTCGGTGAGCAGGTCCGCCCGCATCTGCTCCCATGCGTCGCGGTCCTCGCGGGTCAGCCAGCCTCGGCCGATCCGGGCTATCGCCCGTTCGGTGAGCACGTACGTGACGATCTCGGTGAAAACCGCGCCGGCCTCGTTGTGCGGCAGCCCGCTCGCGCGCGCCTCCTCCCTGGCCCACTCCGTGGTCTCGGCGTCGATCCGCACCGTGACGTCGCCCAGTGCGATCGGCAGCGCCTGCTCCGGCAGCCGCTGCCTGTCGGCGACCGCCGCCGCGAGGACGTCGAGGATCGTGAGCGAACCCTTGTGCCGCGCGGCTTCCGGCGTGTCCTCTGCGGTGACGCGCATGCCGGGCACGAGGTCGCCGGGCGTCATGAACACCACGTCGGACTCGCCAAGAGACGGCAGCACGCGGCCGATGTGGTCCAGGAACGCCGTGTTGGGCCCGACCACGAGCACGCCGTGGCGTTCCATCCGCTCCCGCTGGGTGTAGAGCAGGTACGCGACGCGGTGCAGCGCCACCACGGTCTTTCCTGTGCCAGGGCCGCCCTCGATCACCAGCACCCCCGGGTGGTCGAGCCGGATGATCGCGTCCTGCTCGGCCTGGATGGTCGCGACGATGTCACGCATCCCGTCACCGCGCGGCGCGTTGACCGCCGCGAGCAGCGCGGCGTCGCCTCGCTCGTCTTCCGCTGGACGCCCGAAAACCTCGTCGGTGAAATCGACGACGTGACGCCCGCGCGTGTGGAACTGGCGGCGCCGACGCATGTTCTCCGGGTTCGCGCCGGTGGCGGTGTAGAACGCACGCGACGCCGGTGCCCGCCAGTCCAGCAACACCGGTTGGTAGTCGTTCTCCTCGTCGAACAGTCCGATCCGGCCGACGTATGAATGGTCGCCCGACAGGGCGTCCAAGCGGCCGAAACACAGGCCATTGTCCGCTACGTCCAGCCGCTTCACCGCCCTGGCCAGTGCGCGCACTTCGACGTCCCGTTCCATGGGTGTCCCGCCGTTTCCCCCCAATGCCGCGTTGTAGTCGCCTTTCACACGCGCGCGCTCGGCGTCGAGCCGGGCGTAGAGACCGGCCACATAGCTCCGCTCGGACCGCAGTTCGTCGTCATAGCCCTGAGTTGACACATTCCCCTCCAGAACGTTGGCATTGTTCACGCGGATACCGGTGGCCTATCTCGGTTGATCACGTCGATGCCAAGAAGGGCTACCCGTCCGGCCCAATACGGCTGCTCCACGATCTGGGGAACCACTTCGGCGTCGAGGTCCCACAGCACTCGGTTGTCCGTCACGTCCGGTGGGAACGGCCGGCCCGGCAGCGGCACCGGCTGGCCGATCGACACCAACGGCAGGCCGACCTCCGCCAGCCGATCCGATAACAACACCCGCATTCCCCGGCTCCCCTTTGTCGCGGCCTCTGATGAAGGCCGACTGATTCTGCGGTATGACCCGGGTCTTGCCGCAAGCCCCCCGGTGCGCTATATGTTGAAAGGGAGGGGGAGTGGGGGAATTTTTCCTTGCCTATCCCGTCCGCAGTAGACGGTTCCTCATGCTGATGTTCTTTGCTCGTACTCGCTGATCACGCCGACCTTGGCGTTGGACGGCGATGCGGGGTCGAACTCGTAGTCGAGCCATTCGCGTACGAGTCGGCGGGCCAGTTCGATGCCGACGACGCGTTGGCCGAGGGCGATGATCTGGCAGTCGTTGGACAGCACCGAACGTTCGCAGGAAATCGCTGTCGTGCACCGTGATGGCCCGCACGCCGGGCACCTTGTTGGCGGAGATGGCCATGCCGATGCCGGTGCCGCAGATCAGCACCGCCCGATCCACCGTGCCGTTGGCGACGGCTTCGGCGACGGCGAGCCCGATCTCCGGATAGGTTGTCGTCTCGTTGGCGCCATCGAAGCGGGCGACGCGGCGCAGGGACGCCGGGTGGTCAACGACCACATGGCCGAAGCGGCCGATCGAGTCACCGCCGCCTTCGAGTCACGGGAGCAGTCGGCGTGAGGTCACCTGGCCCTCGGTCGATATAGCCCACCCAGGGCCACCCTCGGCCGCGATCAGGACGTCCGCACGCGCCCGAATTGTCCCCGGCGCACGAGCACGGTCTACGCGGAGTCGTGGCATAGTCTCCAGCCGGAGGTGAGCACACGTGCGCATCACGATCACTTGGCCATCCGGAGAGGCCACGGCTGAGCTGCGGGACACGCCCTCCGCGCGGGCGGTGTGGGACGCGCTGCCCGTCGAGTCGCGCGCCCAGACCTGGGGCGACGAGGTGTACTTCGACATCGGCATCGACCTCGACCTTGAGCCGGACGCGACGGACGTCGTCGACGCCGGTGCGGTCTGCTACTGGCCACCGGGCAGCGCGATGGCCGTTCCATTCGGTCCTACTCCGGTCTCACGCGGTGACGAGTGCCGCCTCGCGTCGGCGGCCACCGTGCTCGGACAACTCGTCGGCGACGCGCGGACCGTGGCCACGGTCGGCTCCGGCGACACCGTCCGGGTGGAACGCGCCGAACCGGCGGGGTAACGGTCTTTTACCGCGCTGATCTCGCCCGCGATGCGCGCGGGTCAAATCCGGGCAAATCCTTAGGCGCTTTTCTATGGAGATGACTTGTCACATGTTCATGCAGAGTTCGTCTGATTTGCAGTCGCCGTTTCATCCATTCGCCCATGTTGTGCCAGTGGCTTACAACCAACAGCGCAGCGGCAAGCCCCTGCTCGCCCTCACGGCGGCCGTCGCTGGCGTGATATATCGCAGCGCACGCACGGCAGCGCAGGTCCGCACGGTGCCCCCGGTCCGGCAACCCCGCCAGCCAGTCGTGCCGCCGAGGGTCACCGTGGTCATCCCCGCCCGCAACGAGATCAAGGTGCTCGGCGACTGCCTGAGCAGCGTCAGGGCACAAACCCACGGCGAGCAAGGAGACTCGCTGCTCAGGGTCGTCGTCGTCGACGACGGCTCGACGGACGGCACCGGCGACCTCGCCCGCGAACACGCCGCCGACGACCATCGGCTGACCGTCGCCAGAGTGGACGGACCGCCGCCAGGCTGGACCGGCAAAGTGCACGCGATGTACACCGGTGTGGAACACGCCGAACCCCCAGAGGCGGGGGAGTGGCTGCTGTTCGTCGACGCAGACACGGTGCTCGCCCCCGACCTGGTCGCCCGGCTGCTGACCACCGCGGAAGAGCTCGACGCCGACCTGGTGTCGACGCCGGGCGGGCCGCCGCCGGGGCGCTCGGCGACGTGGCCCTTGCTGATCCCGCCAGGGCTGCAGATGATCGGCGAGAACGCCGCCCCGGACGGACGAGGCCGCAAGGCGTTCGCCATCGGCCACTGCATCCTGCTGCGCCGGTCGCACTACGAGAAGATCGGCGGGTGGAAGTCGCTCGCCTCGCGGCGCAACGAGGACGTCGAGATCGCCACCGCCGTGCGCGACAACGGCGGCACAACGCGCACCGTCGACGGGCTGGACTACTTCACCACCAGCGGAATGGACCCGTTCCGGCAAGGCTGGGCTTCGTTCAGGAAGAGCTTCGTCGCTGGCACCAAGGAATCGGTGCCCGCGCTGGTCGGAATCGGCGTCGGGCAGATCACGGCGTCGCTCGCCGCGCCAGCCACCGTCGCGGCTGGTATGCGGGCGCGACGTCCGGCGCTGGCGGCGTTCGGACTGCTCGGCTGGATCGCGCAGAGCATCGCCCACGCCCGCACGGCAAAGCTGATGCGCGCGAACCCGGAATACGCCCCGATCGCGCCCGCCTCCGGCGCGCTGTTCGGTGTCCTGCTGCTCGACGGCGCCGCCCGCGCGTTGCGCGGCAAGACGTCCTGGAAGGGGCGGCGCACCGGCTGCTGACCCAGGGGCGGGCGGCTACTGATCGCCCCGGACGGCGTCCGACGTGCCGAGCACCTTCCCGTCCGCGTCGAGCGCGACGGCGGCGAAGAACGGTCCCTCGGCGTTGACCGCCACCGCGGTCTCGAAGCCGCTACGGGGCATGGTGGCCACCGGGGCGAGGTTGTCTGCGGAGGGTCCTGCGAGAATGCGCCACCTGCGGACATCGGTTGCCCCGTTCCAACTGGCGTAGACCATGAAGCCCCGCGCCGGATTGGCGCCGACGCCGACGGCGGGCGCGTCGTCCGGCGTGCCGGTCCAGTCGAACGAGTAGGCCCGGTACGTCTGGTCCGCCGTCGGGAAGCGCCACTCTCGCAGCAGTTCGCCGTCGGCCGTGTACTCCGATGTGTACGGTTGCGCGCCCCACCCGACGATCACCCTGCCGTCGGGCAGCACCTGCGTGTTGCCCTGATTGTCGGCGAGCAGGTTGCCGGGATGGAGGTACTCCCGCGCGACGTCGGCGCGCATGGCCTCGGTGTCCACGGTGAGGATCAGTCCCCGCGACCGCTTCGCCTGCGGCGGCGAGGAAGCGTTGTCGAACAACGACACCGTGTCCTTCGAGAGCCACCTCGCGTCGTGCTGCCAGAAGAACTCGACGCCGGACCCGAGCGTGAAGTCCGACTTCGTCCCGCCGAGCCGCCAGACCACGTCGCCAGTGCGCCGCGAGATCTTGTACAGCGCGCAGGTGTTGCGCGCCGATACCAGGAAGTCGCCGTCGTCGTCGAGTTCGACCGAGTTGATGTGGAAGTAGTCGAACGGGGCCTTCCGCGTGCCCTTCCCGTCCGGCTCCACCTTCGCCTCCGAGATATCGACGTGGTCATGCTGTCCCACTCGAACAGCACCTCGCCGCCCTCGACCTCGATCTCCTGCACGACCCCGGAGAACACCCAGCCCTGCGCGGGCCCACCGACATCCGACAGATCGGCCTCGTACGGCTGGTACGCCACGACGACCGCGGTGCCCTCGTCCGTCAGCAGGAACTCGTGCAGGTCGGCGTCCTCGATCCCGTCACCGGTGTTGACCTCGGCCACCTTCCGGTAGGCACTGTCGTAGATCAAGCCTTTGCCGGTGCCGTATCCGTCGTGCACCGCGCCCTGCCACCAGGTGAGCACCGGCTCGCCCCGGTACGTCTGGACCCGGAAGTCCATCGGCACCTGGTCCTCGCCGGGCAGCGGCAGAAACCAGACGGGCTGTCCCATGCGGTTGGCGATCATGCAGCCCGGCTGACCCGGCCCGTCATCGGGGTATCCCTTTGGCGCCAGCACGAGGTAGGTGGGACTGTCCGGAAGGGACGGTAGCTCGTTCCCGCCCCCGCCATCGGTGACGGTGAGCCGCGGCGGCGTGAGATCCGGGCGGGACACGAAGCGGTGGACGTCGGGTGTCTCGTCGGTGATCGTCTGCTTCGGGGCCGCTTTGTCGGCGTCCGCCACGGACCGTGGCAAGCTGTAGCCGACATAGCCTGCGGCGAGGGGGACGACGACCGCCGCTCCGGTCCAACTTGCTCGCCGCAGGAAGCGGCGTCGGCTGACGTCGTCATGTGGCATGGGTTCTTCCCCTTCGGCCGGGAGGACGCGGTGGTCACCCTCAGGTTGCCCACCGCGTCCTCGCGGGCGCGCATGGTCAGTTCTGCTCCTGATCCGATCGACGGAACTCGTACCCGGTCGTTCGCGCAAGCCCGCGGTTGACCAGTTCACGCCAGCGCTTGGACGGGGCGCCTTGCTCGACCTGCCCCTCCTCTGTGACGATCGATGCGGTGGCGGTAGCAGGCAACGACGGCCCGGCCGACCACCTGCCGTGCCCGTTCTCGGAGGTGGTTGGACCTGGGTTGGGTGGGACCGCGAACCCGGACCGGCACCGCATGGTGACGCGCTTGCCTTCCGCATAGTCACCGATGACGCCTGCCTCCGGGTACTCGGCCATCAGCGCATGCCAGTCGCACGTGTCTTCGATCTCGAAATCGTAGGTGCGGAGCATCATCCGCAGCGCGGGGACGGATGGCCGTCCCACCAGCGTCGACCTGCCATGCGAGAAGGCGTCCAGCGTCGCCTCTCCTGGCTTCTGCGGCCGATCCACGTACAGCTTGACGAACGGTTCCTCCTGATCGGGGACAACCGTGCTGTCCACGAGAAGGTATTCCGGGTCGATCTGACGAATCCGGTACAGCAACTCGGTTTGCCGGTAGGTGTGGTACATGTACCCGAGACAGAGGACGACGTCGACGTCGAAATCCTCGCGCCGCAGGACGTCGTAGACGTCACCGCAGACGAACCGGTACTTCTCCCGGTCGACGTCGTAATACGAGAACGTCTCGTTGGCGCTCTCCACCGCCTTCCTGCGGGCTTCGATGCCGGTCACATGCGCGGCACCCGTGCGGAGCGCGGCGAAGGACCACCGGCCGTCATGCGAGGCCAAATCGAGCACGCGCGCGCCATCAAGGATGTCGGCGTTCGCCGCGAATATGGCCTCATACCGGAGATTGAGGCGGCCGCGTTTGGAATAGACCTTGCTGGTTTCCAAGAACTTTGGGTAATCGTCGAAGAACATTGTTGTTGTTCCCTTCCTGGGCGCCCGGCCTCGGCAGCGATGGGAACCGGCACGTCAGCGCTGTTACCGGACGGCCTTCGGCTGGGGAGGGGAGCAGGGGCATCCGCGGAGCGTGTCGCGCGGTCCGTCCCCGCAGCCGGATGGCGTTATGCGGCGTCGTGTCCGCCGTTTCCGAGGCGAGCTTTCCCGTCCATGTCGAACGAAGCGAGCTCTACCGAGAAGTAGTTCGGCATCGGGATGGCGCGCCCGTCACGCTGGCCGGAATACGGCCCGTCGGCGGCGTCAACCATCCCCGTCGCCGGAGATCAGGACATGGCGTGGGGCGGGGCGCGGCCGTCAAAGGTGCGATACGCCTGATACTCGTAATGATCCTCAGCGGGTGGTAAATCGCCGAGAACCGATCGTTGCGGAGGTAGGACACTGCAGGTGATTGGCTGCGCGGCGTCCACCTGATGGTCGACGACTCTCCTGCTGGTCGCGTGCTCGCCGTCCTGTGCGGCCTTGGCCTTATGGTCCTCTGGACCGCCCATGCGGTCCGGGGGCTGCGAGCACAGGTGACGACCGGCACCGGAGTCCTTGTCCGCCTCGATGGAGTGCACGGCCACGAACGAAGCCGCGACGCGCGGCTGCATGACAGCCGCGGATGTGAGAGCCGCCGTGCCGAGCACGGTGAGCAGCATGACGAGCGCGGCCAGTCGCGGCCGCGACCTCCGGTTACCACGCGAGAAGAGGCTGCTCATCCTGGTAGGCCCTGCGGCGGGGTTCCGCACGGCGGCGCTCCCAACGTTGGAGTCAGGTGCTGTTGCTCTCCTGAACCATACATTCTTATGCGCAGCCGGTGACATACCCCGGTAGATCAGCGCGACATCGTTTTACCCGGTATCGGAGCCGTCAGTCGGTGGCGGAAAGTGTTCTCGTAGTACGCGGATCTCCGTCGCGATGTCGCTGAGCTGCGCGTCGATGTCGTCGAGCCACGCCATCGCTTGATCGAAGCTGACGTCCTCGGCAACCTGCCGTTCACCTGCGGCGTCGTCCCTCGGCGCCGTCGCGCGCCGTTTCGCCCTGGCCTCCTTGGGGCCCTCGAGGCGCCCCTGCGGGTGCTGGGGTTCGAGCATCTCGTGCTCCTCCTGCGCCCACTGCATCAGCTCGCCGAGTCCAGCGGCGGTCCGGTCGGTGATCACAATAGGAGGGAAGGACGCGACACTGATCGCCACCGACAGTGTGCCGCCGACCTCGATCACGCCGACACGGATCGGCACGGTCTTGCCGTCGCCGGCCTGAGCGCCGTGCTCTTCCCAGTACCCGCGCCAGTCGTAACCCTGCTGACTCATAGACGCGTGTCTCCGCTCCACGTCATAACCTCCAACCTCCCGCACTCGCTGAAATCAGCGTCACAGTGACTGCTATATCATCGCACCAAGGGTAAGCACGACATGTGACGACATGAGACGACCGAAAGTGATCATCAAGAGACCAAATGGCAACGCTGTGAGGCTTATGCAAAACGTAGTCTGAAGAAGTGGAGCGCGCGAACGGCTTGAAATG
>WHUD01000133.1 GCA_009377385.1 Actinophytocola sp. | reverse complement strand
AGGTTGATCAGCGCGCCGTCGCGGTCGGCGTGCAGCAGGGCGTCCCACTCGCGGCCCCAGATCACCTTGATGACGTTCCAGCCAGCGCCGCGGAAGTACGCCTCCAGCTCCTGGATGATCTTGCCGTTGCCCCTGACCGGGCCGTCGAGGCGCTGCAGGTTGCAGTTGATGACGAAGGTGAGGTTGTCGAGACCCTCGCCCGCCGCGACGTGGATCAGGCCGCGCGACTCCGGCTCGTCCATCTCGCCGTCGCCGAGGAACGCCCAGACGTGCTGGTCGGAGGTGTCGGCGATGCCGCGCGCGTGCAGGTAGCGGTTGAACCGAGCCTGGAAGATCGCGTTCATCGGGCCAATGCCCATCGACACCGTGGGGTACTCCCAGAAGTTCGGCATCAGCCTGGGGTGCGGGTACGACGGCAACCCGCCGCCCTCACCGGCGTGCGAGTACTCCTGCCGGAAGCCGTCGAGCTGCGACTCGGTGAGCCTGCCCTCCAGGTAGGCGCGGGCGTAGATGCCGGGGGAGGCGTGGCCCTGGATGAAGATCTGGTCGCCGCCGCCGGAGTGGTCCTTGCCACGGAAGAAGTGGTTGAAGCCGACCTCGTAGAGCGCTGCCGACGAGGCGTAGGTGGAGATGTGCCCACCGACACCGACACCGGGCCGCTGTGCCCGGTGCACCATCATCGCCGCGTTCCACCGGATGTAGGCGCGGTAGCGGCGCTCGATCTCCTCGTCACCGGGGAACCACGGTTCGTTCTCGGTGGGGATGGTGTTGACGTAGTCGGTCTCGGTCAGCGGCGGCACCCCGACGTTGCGCTCACGGGCCCGTTCGAGAATGCGCAGCATCAGGTAGCGGGCACGTTGCTGACCGCCCCTTGCGAGCGCCGCGTCGAACGAGTCGAGCCACTCCGAGGTCTCCTCGGGGTCGATGTCGGGCAGGTGGGCGGCAAGGCCATCGCGAATGACGTGTACGCGCGACGGGCTGGCCTGACCAGCCGGTGCGCCGTTGCCGTTCGAGCTGTGCTGGGGCAAGGGATCTCCTAGCCTCGTGGAACTGTGATCACTGTCATGGTCATTGTCCTCCGCGCCCGGCGGTGTCGTGGTTCGGGTACGCGCGCGCGGGTTATCTAGTCATCCTCGCTTGTTTCGTAGGCCACGTCACTGTTACTTGTCAGTACGAGGACTCTGTCTCACTCGGTGCTACCCGGGTTATTCGTGCTGACTTGATCGTGTAAGGCGTCAAGTCGGGCGTTGCCGCTTGCATGTGAGGCCGTTGCCGTGTTCGCTAGCGCATGAAGATGTGTCATTGACGCGCTGAGTTCAGCGCGGGCGAGAATGGAGGAACAGCGGTCGTGGTCGCCTCTGGAGACGCTGGGGGCAGCGTCGCCGAAAGGCTCGGCATCAAGCCGGACATGGTGGTCCAGGAAATCGGCTGGGATGAGGACGTCGACGACGATGTTCGAGCCGCGATCGAGGAGCTCACGGGCGACGAGCTGCTCGACGAGGACGCCCAGGAAGTGGTGGATGTCGTGCTGCTGTGGTGGCGCGACGGCGACGGCGACCTCGGTGACGCCCTCGTCGACGCGCGCGTGTCGCTCGACGAGGACGGCGCGATCTGGGTGCTGACGCCGAAGACGGGTCGCTCGGGTCACGTCGAGCCAGCCGAGATCGCCGAGGCGGTGCCAACGGTGGGGCTGTCGCAGACGTCGAACGTCAGTGTCGGGGAAGCCTGGATGGGCTCCCGCCTGGTGTCGCCGAAAAAGGCGAAACGGTGATCCGAACTCGGTATCGCTAGGGTGTGGTGAGGAGTTCCGTACCCGAAGTGATCGAGAGGATGTCGCCGATGGCGGTCGAGGTAGGTTCGCAGGCGCCCGATTTCACGCTCAACGACTACAACAGGCAGCCCGTCACGTTGTCGGACTTTCGCGGCGACAAGCCGGTGCTGTTGGTGTTCTACCCGTTCGCGTTCAGCGGGATCTGCCAGGGCGAGCTGTGCCAGCTCCGCGACGAGTTCGACGACTACGTCGGCAGCGGCGTGCAGGTGGTCGGCGTCTCGGTGGACACCCCGTTCTCGCTCAAGGCGTGGGCGGACCAGCAGGGCTACCAGTTCCCGCTGCTGTCGGACTTCTGGCCGCACGGCGAGGTCGCGAAGCAGTACGGGGTGTTCAACGAGCAGGCCGGGCTCGCCGTGCGCGGCACCTTCCTGATCGACACCGACGGTGTGGTTCAGTACGCCGAGGTCAACCAGCCCGGCGAGGCGCGGGACCAGGAGGCGTGGAAGAAGGCCATTGCCGCGCTGTCCTAGCGGCACGGCATGATGTAAACGCGGAGCCCGCCTTCATGGCGGGCCCGATCGGGCGCATAGCTCAGCGGAAGAGCACCTGCCTTACAAGCAGGGGGTCGCTGGTTCGAACCCAGCTGCGCCCACTAGTGCGATGTCCCGGGACACCGTTGACAGGTGTCTCGGGACATGTCGCATTTCGCCCCTGAATTGCCTGTCAGGCCTGCTCATCGCAGGCGCCGCGCCACGTTGGCGGGTGCGAGGCAATAGTGTCACGTTTCCGTTATACTTTTGCCATGACTGTGAAGCCGTTGGCTCGGGACGAGCTGTGGAAGCTCGCAACCGCTCAGCACGGGTTCGTGACCGCCCCGCAGGCGGCCGACCTGGGCGTGGGCAAGCACGCCCTGCAGATGCTCGTGCAGCGCGGCACGCTCACGCGAGCGGCGTTTGGCGTCTATCGATTTCCGCGGTATCCGGTGAGCCAGTACGACCCCTACATACTCGCTGTCTTGTGGACCAGGGCGCCCGAGGCGTGCCTGAGCCACGAGACCGCACTGGACGTCTACGCGATCAGCGACATCAATCCCAACCGCATCCATGTCACGGTCGCCAAGAGCAGGCGACTGCGCCGTTCCGGCGGGGATGACTACGTGATTCACTACGAGGAACTCGGGCCCGCGCAGATCGGCTGGTGGCAGGAGATCCCGACCGTCACGCCGCCCACCGCGATCGCCCAGTGCATCGCCTACGGCACTCCGACTTACCTGCTCCGGCAGGCGATCGAGCGAGGCCGCGCGCAGGGGTACTTGAAGAGGACCGAGCGCGACGATCTCGCGCGTGCACTGGAGACCCGCCATGAGTGATGAGTTCATCGGGTCCCGGCTCTCCGCACTATTGCGCCCGCTGAAGCCGAAGACCAAGCAGCCGGTGTCGGCAACTGTGCTGAACAACTGGATCGCGCAAGCCGAGGGGAAGCTCGGGCCCGAAGCCAAGGGCGGTCGGCTCGGGTGGCTGGTCGCCTCCTCGGTAGCGATCGCTGCCCTTCAGCGAGCCATCGATGCCGACGGCAGGCAGCTGTTCCTCCTCGAGGGTGGCACCCTGCTCCAGCACAGACTCAACGTAACCGCTCGCGCTACCAAAGACGTCGATGGCCTGGTGCGCGGCGACCTCGACGCGTTCCTTCTCGCCCTGGAGGACGCGCTGGCCGAGCCTTGGGGGCCGCTGGCCTTGCGCTGCGGCGAGGTCGAGGTCGTCGACGTGCCGACCAGGACTATCAAGCCCCGCCGGTTCGACATCTTCATCGAGCTCAGAGGCGTCACATGGCGGCGCATTCAGTTCGAGGTCTCAGCCGATGAGGCCGGAATCGGTGACGACTTCGAGGCCATCGATCCACCCCCGCTGACCGGCTTCGGCTTGCCTGACCCGGACATGCTGGTCGGAATTGCTATGCGGTTCCAGATCGCCCAGAAGTTCCACGCGGTCTCCGATCCTCATGATCCGCCTGGCAGTGTCAACGACCGTGCCCGCGATGTCGTCGATCTTGTGCTCCTGCGTGACCTCGCTGCCGTGACCGGCCGTCCGACGCTCATCGAGATTCGCGCTGGTGCGACGGCGGTGTTCGAGGGCAGGGCCGAAGAAGCCCAGCAACTCGGCCTTCCGCCCCGGGCTTGGCCGCCGACGGTGGTCGTCCACGCCCATTGGGCCGACGATTACGCGCGTGCCGCCGCGTCGGCGGACATCACATTGTCGCTTGAAGAGGCGGTTGCCGAGGTCAACAAGTGGGTCTTCGCTATCGACGACGCCAAGTGATCTCGATGCTCAACTGGAGGACAGTCACTTGGAGCTGGAATCCCGACAAGATCTCAGCATGTCAGAGGGGCACCGGAGAATGACCCGATACGACGTCAAGCGCGAGCTCAAGCAGTGCTACGCGCCGAAGAACACTGACTGGACGCTCCTCGACGTACCCACGCAGCGCTTCATCGCCCTCGACGGCCACGGCGACCCGAACACCAGCAGCGACTTCACCCAGGCCGTCCAAGCCGTCTACGGTGTCGCCTACACGATCAAGTTCGCCAACAAACGCGCCGACGGCCGGGACTTCGTTGTCGGCCCGCTGGAGGGGCTGTGGTGGGCCGACGACTGGCAGGTCTTCATCACCCGCGCGAAGGACGACTGGCAGTGGCGGCTGCTGATCAGCCTGCCCGACTGGATCACCGACGACATGGTCGAGGACGCCAAGCACGCCGCGCAAGCGAAGAAGGACCTGCCCGCGATTCGCGACGTTCACCGCGAGACGTTGTACGAGGGCACCTGCGCCCAGGTGCTGCACATCGGAACCTTCGACGACGAGGGGCCGATCCTGGCCCGGCTGCACGACGAGTACCTGGCGGCCAACAACCTGCGAATGTCCGGGCTGCACCACGAGATCTACCTCAGCGACCCCCGCAGAACCGACTCCGCCAAACTCAGGACGGTCCTCCGGCAGCCCGTCCAACCCGCCACCTAACCGAGTTGATCTACTTCCTGCGGGCTGCGACCAGCGGAACCGGGCGAAACAGACATCGGGTGGTCACGGTGCGCGGGTAGCTGATCAACAACCGGTGCCTGGTGTCTGCAACGGCGTTCCTTACGCCTGCAGGTGCTCGCTCAGCCGGTCCAGCAGGGCGCGCTGACCGCCAACGATCTTCTCCGCCGCTTCGTCGAGCCCGAACCACGCCACCCGGTCGACTTCCGGGAACTCCCGCATCCGCCCGGATCCGCGCGGCCACTCCATCTCGAACGTGCCGGGGTCGATGGCGTCCGGATCGACGTCGCCTTCCGCTGCCCAGGCAGTGACGACCTTGCCGCCGGACTGCCTGACGTCGCCCAGCGCGAACAACTCGCCGGACGGGGGTTCGAGCCCCAGCTCCTCGCGGAACTCTCGGAAGGCCGCCGCGCGCGGCTCCTCGGTGTCGTCGTACTCGCCCTTCGGGATCGACCACGCTCCCGCATCCCGCCGTGCCCAGAACGGCCCGCCCATGTGGGCGAGCAGCACCTCGACCACTCCCGCGCGGCTGCGGTACACGAGGAGTCCCGCACTTCGTTTGCCTGCCACGGCCCGCAGTCTGCCGCACGCCCTTACTGGCACGCCGTCAGATCCCGAGTGTCCACTGAGTCCGGCGAAACGGGCAAAATAACGCGGCAACGGGCGTCGTCGAAGGCCTTCCGGGGAATTCGTGCTGTCTGTGCGTGGTGGGCGGTTCGGGTTCCCACACGTCCCGGGCGGAAAAATCGCGCGGCCAGGTGATGTCGTGACGACCTCTCGTCCATCACGGACCGTGGTCGCTGGCATTCGGGTAGTCATCGGCCTCCTGCCGTGTGGTGGCGTCGCCAGCATCTCCCGATCACGGCCGTGCGGCCTTGACCATGGGGTTTCACCGCGAACCAGGAGGTAGCGAGATGCGCTGGACAACACGACTGGCAGGGCTGACGGCAACCATGGCGGCAGGTGCGCTTGTGCTGGCGCCAGTGGCTCACGCGGCACCGAGCTCGGACGTCACGGTGGGCGATCCGGGCATCGTCATCGACTTGTTCGACGGCGACAACCTCGTGGTCACCATCGGCAGTCTCGTGATCAGCCTCGGATAGGCGCGCTCGCCCCGCGCGCCGTGCGGTCGCCAAGGCGACGGCCGGGACGCGGCGACACGAGTCGGGGGGAGGGCCTCGCCAGGTGTGTTCTGGGAGCGAACCCCGCGCCGGTCAGGTCCTCCGCGTCCTGCCGTTGGTCCATCGGCGATGGAGTGAAGGGCGTCTTCACATCACGTGGCGATGTGAAGACGCCCTTCACCCTGCCGTACCCCGCCACTCGTCCGCCAACATCGCGTAAACGGCCTCGTCGGTCCACTCGCCTTTGACGAGCTCGTTCCGCACGAAGTGCGCCTCATGTCGCATCCCGAGCTTGCGTAGCACGGCGGCCGAGGCCATGTTGCGCGCGTCCAGCCTGCCGATGATTCGGTGCAGTCCGTGCGTGTCGAAGCCGAGTCGCAGCATCTCCCGTGCGCCCTCGGTGGCGTAGCCCTTGCCGTGGTGGTCGGGGTGCAGGATGTAGCCGACCTCGCCGCCCCGGTTCTCGCGGTCGCGCAGGATCAGCACGAACTCGCCGACGAACCCGCCGGACGCCAGCTCGATGCCCGCAAGCGTCACCCGGTCGCCGTTGCCCTCGAACCGCAGGTCCAGATGGCGTTCCAGCACCTGCCGGGTCGTCTGTTCGTCGCGCGGTTCCCACAGCAGGTAGCGGGCGACGTCGGGGCGGGCGTGCATGTCGATGAGCGCGGGTGCGTCGTCCCAGGTGAAAGGGCGCAGCAGCAGCCGGTCGGTGCGGATGCGGAGATGATCGAGAGTCACTCGGCAACCGTACTGAGACGGCCGTCATACCACCGCATGGATATTTCAGATACCATTGGTATTTGAATGCCGTCGACCGAGGATTGCGAGGCAGCAGAGATGGCGGACGACGTGCACGAGGTGGTGATCGTCGGGGCGGGCTTCGCCGGGATCTGCGCGGCGATCCGGCTCAAGGATGCGGGCATCGAGGACTTCGTGATGCTGGAGCGAGCCGACGACATCGGCGGCACCTGGCGGGACAACCGCTATCCCGGCGTCGCGGTGGACATCCCCTCGGTGACGTACCAGTTCTCGTTCGCGCAGAAGAGCGACTGGCGGCGGGTGTTCGCGCGCGGCGCCGAGGTCAAGGACTACGTCGACGACGTCGCCGACCGCTACGGCATCCGCGGCCACGTGCGGTTCAACACCGAGGTCGTCGACGCCGAGTTCGACGAGGACGCCCACCGCTGGCGCGTCACCACCGCCGACGGCCGCACCCTCGGCGCCCGGTTTCTCATCTCGGCGCACGGCGTGTTCTCCAAGGCCAAGCAGCCCGACATCGAGGGCGTCGAGGACTTCGCTGGCAAGACCATCCACACGCTGCACTGGGACCACGACCACGACCTCACCGGCGAGCGAGTCGCCGTCATCGGCACCGGCGCGACGTCGGTGCAGCTCGTGCCGGAGATCGCCAAGCGGGTGGAGCGGCTCGACGTCTACCAGCGCACCCCGATCTGGGTCGTGCCCCGGCCGGACGTGCGTGTGCCCCCAGCCGTGCGGCGGCTGTTCGGCGCGCTGCCGCCAGTGCGGTGGGCCGCCCGCACCGCAGTGAGCGCCGGGATCGAGATCGCGATGCTGCTCGGCGTCACCAACCACACGCGGCTGCCGTTCCTGGTCAAGGGCATCCGGCGGCTCGCAGAGCGTCACTTGGAACGCCAGGTGCCCGACCCCGAGCTGCGACGTCGGCTGCGCCCGCAGTACGAGTTCGGCTGCAAGCGTCCCGCGCTGTCGAACGACTACTGGCGCAGCTTCACCCGCGACAACGTCGACTTGGTGACCGAGAAGATCCAGCGCATCCTGCCGCACGGCATCGAGACCGTCGACGGCGAGGTCCGTGAGATCGACACGCTGATCCTGGCGACCGGGTTCCAGTTCCTGGAGTACGACAGTGTGCCCGGCTACCCGCTGCGCGGCGAGGGCGGCGTCGACCTGCGGGACTGGTGGGTGGAAAACCACTACCAGGCGTACGAGGGCATCAGTGTCACCGGTTTCCCGAACCTGTTCCTGATCCCCGCGCCGCACTTCGCGACGAGCTGGTCCTGGCTGGTCATGGTGGAGTCGCAGACAAGGCACGCGCAACGCGTCATCAGCCACGCCCGCCGCAACGGCGCCAGCTACGCCGGGGTGCGCCCCGACGCGCAACGCCGCTTCTACCGGGCCATGGACACCGGGCACGAGAAGACGCTGTTCCTCGACCCCTCCTGCGCCGGGTCGAACAGCTACTACCTGGACCGCGACGGCAGGCCGTCCATCGTGCGGCCGCAGTCGAGCGTCACAGCGCGCTGGCGGGCCAACCGGTTCCCGCTGGACGACTACGAGCTGCGGGCGGGCTGACATTCCGTCCGAATCACCGGTGAAGCCGGTTACAAAAGCCTGTCCGTGACCTGCGCGGGCGGCCCATGATGGCCCGGATCCCGCCGGTGAAGGAAAGCTGGTGTCTTCCGTCGCTTCCGCAGAGACGTCCGAGCCGATCACGCGACCGGGCAGGCTCCTGGTGTGGTTCGGCGGCGGCCACTGGCGCGACCTCGCCGACCGCGACGAGCGCGCCACCTACCAGCTCGCAGGCTTCGTACGCCGACGAGGCCAGGACGCCGAGGCCGCCCTGGCGGCGGCCGAACGCGACCTGGCGCTGGTGCGTGCGGCACGCAACCAGGACGCGCCCGTGCTGGATCGGGACATCGCCGAACTGCGGGGTCAACTGGCGGCCGACCGGCAGCGCGCGATCGCGCTGGCCCGCGCGGACTCCGGCATCGACGCTCGGTGGGAGGCCATGCACGGCTACACCACGGTCGATCCGGTCGCGTTCGTGCTGCGGCTCGGTGTGCTGACGTTCTTCGTCGCGCTGAGCCTGCTGCCGTTGTTGCTGCGGCTCTGGCGCGGTCAGACCGAGCAGGACCGCAGGATCCTGGCCCGGCGGGAACGGCTGCGCGCCGAGGAGGAGGCCGACACCGCGCTCGCGATCGCGCAGGCGGAGGCGCGTGCCGAGGCGGTGGCCGCGCACGCCGCGCTGCCTCCTGCGGAGCGGGCGGTGGCGCTCGCCGCGCTCGCGGAGCGGCCAGACACGGAGCGTCCGGTGCTCACCGCGACGGCCAGCCGTGCGGGGGAGTGGGCCGCGCCGGTCGTGCTGGAGGCCGGGGGCGACGCCGCGACCCCGACGGCGCTGGAACCCCAGACGTCCGTCCTCGGTGAGCTGGCGCGCCGGACGCCGGGGCCGCTCGACAACCTGCCCGGCCCGCTGCCAAGCCTTGCGCGAGCCGTCACCGGGCTCATCCCGGAGCAGATCACCCAGCTGCCCGCCCAGGTGGCGACCAACCCGGTCAAGACGGCCCGCACGCTGCTGGAAGACGTCGAGGAGTTGCAGGTGACGTTCACCAGGAAGCGCACCGTCACCGTCCACGAGGAAGACACCGCCGCAGCGCTCGAGCCGGACGCCGCCACCCCGGTGCTAGAAAGGGGACGGCGTCGCGAGCTGCCGCGCGGTGACTGACGGGCCGATTCGGCACGGCTGAATCGCATTCTCCCGAATCGCGGAAGCGCAGTTCCGAAATTTCGTCGTCCAGGTCTTGACATGACCCCGGTCACGCCCACCTCTGTGGTATACCGCATACCACAGAGGTCGACTTCGGAAGTGCTCTCTCATCCGTCCCCTGGCGTGAAGGAACTGCCATGACCACCATCAAGAGCGGGGCTGCCGTCGGTTCGGCCTCGTCATCCGCAGGCAGGCGGCCGACCAAAGTTCGCTGGAAGATCTTCCTGCTGCTCCTACTGCTGGTCACCATCAACTACGTCGATCGAGGTTCCATCTCGGTCGCGCTCCCACTGATCAAGGACGAGTTCGGGTTGTCACCTGAGGCGACCGGGCTCGTCTTGTCCGCCTTCTTCTGGACCTACGCCCTGATGCAGATCCCCGGCGGCTGGCTGATCGACAAACTCGGCCCACGCAAGGTCGTCACCGGATCCTGCATCGGCTGGGGTATCGCGACCGGTCTGACCGCCGGTGCGACCGGCATCAAGAGCCTGGTCGCGCTGCGTGGTCTGCTCGGTGTCACTGAAGCACCGGTCATGCCTGCCGGCGGGAAGCTGAACGGGATCTGGATGCCCTGGCGGGAACGCGGCAGGGGAGCGGTCATCCTCGACGCGGGTGCTCCGCTCGGTGCCGCGGTCGGTGGTGCGGCGATCGCCGGGCTCATCGCCGTCACCGGGGGCTGGCGCCCCGCCTTCATCGTGGCCGGTGCCGTCACGGTCCTCATCGGACTCGCGGCGTGGTGGTACATCCGCGACACGCCGCGCGAGCATCCGCGCATCAACGACGTCGAGGCCGAGCACATCGAGACGTCCCACGCGGAAGAAGACGCGCAGGCACCGGCGGGCACCGGTCGCAGGCCGCTGGTGCGCTTCCTGCGCTTCCGGTCCTTCTGGGCCATGTGCCTGGCATGGATGGGCTTCAACGGCGTGTTCTACGGGCTGCTGACCTGGGGCCCGATCTACCTCGCCGAGACGAAGGGGTTCGACCTCACGACCATCGGCTGGTCCACCTTCGTGATCTTCGGAGCTGGCTTCGTCGGCGAGATCACCGGCGGGTTCCTGGCCGATTATCTGCGCTCGCGCGGCATCGGCAGCAACGCGGTGCTGCGCTCGCTGCTCGGCGGCGCCGGTGTGCTGGTGATCGTGGCACTGCTCGGCGTGCGTGCGATCCCCGATCCCATCACTGCCGTCGTGCTGCTGTCGGCCGTGCTGTTCTTCCTGCGCTGGGTCGGTCTGCTGTGGAGCGTGCCGTCCATCCTCGGTGGCAGGGAGAACGCGGGCGTGCTCGGCGGCACGATGAACTTCAGCGGCAACATCGCGGGCATCGTCACGCCGATGGTCGTCGGGCTGATCGTCGGCGCGACCGGCGGCGACTACGGACCGGCGCTGCTGTACTTCGTCTTCGCGGGCGTGCTGATGACCGTCAGCGTGGTGACGCTGGACTACAGCCGCAGGCTCCCGGCATGAGAGGCGACACGATGACCACACGGCTCGGCATGATCACTCCGTCGTCCAACACCTGTCTCGAGCCGGTGACCTACCGGTTGCTTGGCGAGCGGCGCGACGTCACGGCACACTTCACGCGAGTGCCTGTCACCCGCATCGGGCTCGACACCGGCTCCGACGCGCAGTTCGGCGAGCGAGCCATGCTCGCAGCGGCCGAGCAACTCGCCGACGCCAAGGTCGACGTCGTCCTCTGGCACGGCACAGCGGGATCGTGGCTCGGCATCGAGCACGACACCGACCTCGCCGATCGCCTCACCGCGGCCACCGGAGTGCCCGCGACCACGGCGACGTTGGCGATGCTGGCCGCGTGCCGCGTCTACGGCGTGAGCAAGCTCGGCCTCGCTACCCCGTACCTCGGCGGGGTCAACGACCGCATCACAGG
Source organism: Actinophytocola sp. (assembly GCA_009377385.1). GTDB lineage: Bacteria > Actinomycetota > Actinomycetes > Mycobacteriales > Pseudonocardiaceae > Haloechinothrix_A. Next base: position 1,597 of record WHUD01000133.1, on the reverse strand, counting down.
CACCTACCGCGACGCCGGGATCGACATCGTGACCGAGTCGCACCTCGGCCTCGACGACAACGAGGCGTTCGCCAGGGTGCCACCGGCCACGGTCGCCGAGCAGGTGCGCGCGGTGGCCGCCGATGCGCACGCCTGCGCGGTGCTGTGCACCAACGTGCACGGTGCGGAGCTGGCTGGCCCGCTTGAAGCCGAGCTGGGCGTACCGCTGCTGGACAGCGTGAGCGTCACGCTGTGGCACGCGCTGCGGCTGGCGGGCGTGACCCGGCCGGTGCCAGGGTTCGGCACGCTGCTTCGGGACGGGTTCGTGCGAGCGGAAATGCAGCAGGTCTGCGAGACGCTGCTCGACGCGACCGGCGCCGACCGCACCACGCTGCGGGTCGACGTCGAAGACCATGACCTGCATGTCGACCTGACCGCAGCCGAGGCGCTGCGCCCAGGAGTACGGGCGATCCGGCGGGAAGGGTCGCTCGACCAGCGCAGGCTCAACACTGTCGAGTGGCTGGAGCTCAACCGGGCGAACCTCGTGCAACCGCACTTCAACGCCGACCCGCACCCGCCCCAGGCGCTCATCGACACCTACGGCGTGCACGCCCAGATACTCGGCCCCGTCGAGTGCCAGGGCGACATGACCGGGTGGCTTTCGGTGCACAGCCTCACCGAACGGCAGTGGCATGGCGACGACATCGCCGCGCTCGACGCGGCACGGGAACAGGCAGCGGAGATCATCGCACCGCTGGTGCGGGAGGGAGCACACGCGTGAGCAAGGACATCAAGATCTGCCTCGGGGTCGACGTCGACGCGGTGGCGGGGTGGCTCGGCTCCTAGGGCGTGTCTCCCAAATCTCGGCGGATGATTCGGTGATCATCGGTGGATGATCAGAGCAGGTGTGATTTCGGACGAGTTGTGGCAGCTGATCGCGCCGTTGTTGCCTTCGGATGTCGGGCGTCGCGGCCGCCGATGGCGTGATCATCGGCAGACGTTGGAAGGGATCGCGTGGCGGTTCCGCACCGGGTCTCCGTGGCGGGACGTGCCCGCCGAGTTCGGACCCTGGCAGACGCTGTGGAAGCGGCATCGCCGCTGGTCAAGCGATGGAACGTATCAAGAAATCTTCGACCATGTGCTCGCCGAGCGTGCCGTCGACGGTGGGCTGGACTGGCTGCTGTCTGCCGATTCCACGGTGGTGCGCGCGCACCAGCACGCGGCTGGCGCACCGCGCACTGGCCACACAGGGGGCGCGGTCGAATGACAAGATTTCCGAGCCTGACGATCACGCCATCGGCCGGTCGCGCGGCGGATTGACCACCAAGATCCACGCCTTGATCAGCAGCGGGATTCGCCCCGTCTCATTGCTGCTCTCGCCCGGCCAGGCCGGCGATAACCCTCGCTTGATGCCTCTGCTCGACGTGCTCAAGCAGACCGGTCACCGCCCCGAGCATCTGCTGGCCGATAAGGCCTACTCGCATCCCTCGACACGCCGCGAACTGCGGCGCCGCCGGATCCGACACACCATCCCCGAGCGCTCCGACCAGGTCGAACGCCGCAAGAGAAAAGGATCGGCCGGCGGGCGACCACCAGCATTCGACCCCGAGCACTACAA
>WHUD01000132.1 GCA_009377385.1 Actinophytocola sp. | reverse complement strand
AGGTGCTCTCGGCCGAAGATGCGCACAGCTACAAACTCCATCCCGACGTCTACCGATGTCGAACGTCCCGTCGGGGACCCTCCGAGTGCGATGGACTCATTGACCTGCACGCCAAGAGTCTCGATGACCTGGCCAGCAGTCTCAACGCGGCCTGAGGCCACGTCAGGTTGTCTCACGCGTTGACGGCGTGCTTTGACAACGCGTTGGTCAGCAACGCCACCAACGCGTTGACATGGATATCGGACGAGGAGGAGGCCTCCTCGTCCGATCCGTCGAGGGCTCGGGCGGCCAGCCCCGCCTTGCTGTCGATCAGCTCGGCGATCTTCGCATCGATGGTCTGCGCGGCAATGATCCGCCAGGCAGTGACGGGCTCGCGCTGGCCGATCCGGTGCGGACCAGCGCAGCCCCGGCGGCGGCACAGCTCCGGCGCGCCGGAGTGCAGGTCGTGATGCTCACCGGGGACCACCCTGCGACCGCAGACGCCATCGCGACCACGGTGAACGGCGACTCCGCCCACGTCGTCACCGGCCCCGAGCTGGCCGAACTGGACGACGAGCAGCTCGCCGACCGGCTCCGCGACGTCGACGTCATCGCCCGGTGCAGCCCGAACGACAAGGTGCGCATCATCCGGGCATTGCAGGGCAGGGGTAGGACGGTGGCGATGACCGGGGACGGTGCGAACGACGCGCCCGCGATCCGGCTGGCCGACGTCGGTGTCGCGCTCGGCCGCCGGGGCACACCGGCCGCCCGCACCGCCGCCGACGTCGTCGTCACCGACGATCAGCTGGCCACGATCACGGCCGCGCTGCTGGAGGGCCGAGCGCTGTGGGCGTCCGTGCGGGACGCGCTCGCGATCCTGCTCGGCGGCAACCTGGGCGAGGTCAGCTTCAGCGTGCTCGCCGCGCTGGTCACTGGCCGTTCCCCGCTGACCGCGCGGCAGATCCTGCTGGTCAACCTGCTGACCGACCTCGCCCCGGCCGTGGCGATCGCGCTGCGCGAGCCGAAACGCGCCGACGTAGCGAGCCTGCTCGACGACGGCCCGACGTCGTCCCTCGGCGGTCAGCTCAACCGCGAGCTGTTCCTGCGCGCCGTGGTCACCACTCTCGGCGCGAGCGCGGGGTGGGGCCTCGCCCGGCTGACCGGCCGCCGCCAGCGGGCGGCCACCGTCGCGCTCGCCGCGCTGGTGGGCACCCAGCTCGGCCAGACCCTGGCGGTCGGCGGGCTGGACCGGCGGGTGCTGCTCGCGAGCATCGGCTCGGCGATCGCGCTCGGCGGCGTCATCCAGACGCCAGGCGTGAGCCAGTTCTTCGGCTGTACCCCGCTCGGGCCGGTCGGGTGGGCGATCGCGTTCGGCGCAAGCACCTCGGCGACCGTGCTCGGCGCGGTGGGCTCCCGCCTGCTGCCCGGCTGAGCAGGTGTCGGGGCGCTGCCGAGCGGGTATCAGGGGATATGGCTGCGAATGTGAAGCACACGGTCGATCGGCTGCTCGACCTCGCGGGCGAGACCTACGCGCACGAGGCGGGCATCCCGCTGAAGAACACGCCAGCGCCGCTGTACCGGCTGTTGGTGCTGTCAGTGCTGCTGTCGACCCGGATCAGCGCGTCCATCGCCGTCGCGGCGGCCGTCGAGCTGAACAAGGCGGGCTTCGGCTCGCCGGATCGGATGCTGGCAGCGTCCTGGCAGGATCGCGTGGACGCGCTCGGGCGCGGTCACTACGTCCGCTACGACGAGAGCACCGCGACCGCGCTCGGCGAGGGCGCCGCGCTGCTGCGCGACAAGTATCGTGGCGACCTGCGCCGGCTCCGCGACGATGCGGACCGCGACGTCCGCAAGCTCCGCGAACTGTTGCAGCAGACGCCTCGGCTCGGGCCGGTCGGCGTGCACATCTTCTTCCGAGAGGCGCAGCACGTGTGGCCCGAGCTGCGGCCGTACGTCGACGCCAAGGCGGCCAAGGGCGCGGAGCGGCTCGGCCTGCCAACCGAACCGGGCAAGCTGGTCAAGCTCGCGGGCACCGACGACCTGAGCACGCTCACGGCGGCACTGGTGCGCGTCAGCCTTGACCGCACGCTCGCCGACAAGGTCGTCGACGCGTAGCGGCGTCAGCGCAGTGCGGGCAGCACCTCCTGCTGCCACGTCTTGAAGAAGGCGTCCTGCTCCGGGCCGATTTGCTGCACGTAGACTTCGTCGGCGCCCGCATCCACGAACTCCCGCACCGCGGAAACCTGCTTGTCACGGTCGGGCCCGCACGGCACGGCCGAGCGCACCATGTCCCGGGTGACCAGGCTGGTGGCGTGCTCGAAATCCGACGGCCTCGGCAGCGTCTGGCCCAGCTCGCCTGGCAGTTGCTCGCTCGCCCACAGCCGATGCGCGGCGGCGACGCCGTCCTCCTCGGTGTCGGCGAGGCACACCTTCATCCCGGCCTGTACCGGCTTGTCGCCGCCCCCGCTGTCGCGGAATCGCTGGATCAGTTCGGCGTCGGGCATGACGATGCAGAAACCGTCGCCAGTCTCCCCCGCGCGACTCGCCGCCTTCGGCCCGAAGCCGGATACGTAGATCGGCGGCGGCTCGTCCGGCAACGTATAGAGGCGCGCGTTGTCCACGGTGTAGTGCGTGCCCCGATGCGTCACCTGCTCGCCGGTGAACAGCATGCGGATGACGTCGATGGCCTCGTCCAGCATGTCGAGGCGTTCGGGCGTCGGCGGCCAGTGGTCGCCGAGGATGTGCTCGTTGAGCGCCTCGCCGGAGCCGACACCGAGCGTGAACTTGCCGCCGGTCTGCACCGCAGCAGTCGCAGCGGCCTGCGCGATCACCGCGGGGTGGATGCGCACCGTCGGGCAGGTAACCGCCGTCGTGATCGGCAGGCTCGTCGCCTCGGCCAGCGCCCCGATCACCGACCACACGAACGGGCTGTTGCCTTGCTCGCCGGTCCACGGGTGGTAGTGGTCCGAGATCCAGAGCCGCTCGAAGCCAGCGTGTTCGGCAAGCCGCGCCTGCCGGACCAGCTCGCGCGGCCCGAACTCCTCGCTCGACAAGAAATACCCCATGCTCACCATGTTGGGGAGCTACCCGTGTGCCCGGCTGGTAAACGTCGCGGTCGGGTTTGCCGCTGCCCGCGAGCGGCTACCCAGGGGCATCAACGGCAATCATGGGACACGGGAGGTTGGCCATGGCAACGGACGTCGATCGATTGTGTCAGGCCCTATCCGACGTTGACTACCCGGCCGAGAAAGACGACCTGGTGCGGACCGCCCTGCGCGCGGGCGCCGACACCGACACGGTGAGGGCACTCGAAGCGATGCCGCCGGTCAGCTATGAGAGCGAGACCGAGGTGCTTCGTGCCGCGCCGCTTGAGTCGACTCAGGCCGACGCCGACCGGGCGGCACAACGCAAACTGCACACCAAGCCGGGACTGTCCGAACAGGATAAGGACATCCCGGAGCATCCGATTCGGAGCGTGCTTGGCGAGAACCGGGCGAGCTGACCGCTCGGTGCCGACGCCGGCACCGAGCGGTGCGGGTCAGCGACCCTTCCCGGTCTCGCGGTAGGAGTAGAACCCGCCGGTCATGTCCGCGACCAGGATCCGGCCTTCATCGGGACCGGCTCCCGGCGGCTGGTAGTAGACCTGATCCCAGATCAGCGGCCTCGCCTGCGAGAATGTGGTGACGAACGGGATCACCGGCCCCACCGTCTGCTGGTAGAGCGGCCTCGTTGGCGTACCGCTGGGGACCACGAACGCCAGCTCCTTCGGCCTGGCGCCTTCCTTGCCGTTGAACGCCTGCGATGCGTCAAGCACCGTGACGCCGCTGTGGTAGCCGGACAGGTAGATCTTGTCGCCGACGATCTGCTGGTTGTGCGGCGAGAACGTCAGGTTGCCGCCAGCACGGGACGCCGCGTTGGTCCAGGTCGACACGATCGCGTCCAGCGAGTTCCGCCGTAGCTCGGCGTCCGTCGTGGCCTCCTCGGCGTCGGTGTCCTGCGCGTCGGCTGGCCCGAGCCGGGAGAAGTCCGAGGCGTCTACGATCCACAGTGGACCGACCTTGTCGCCGTTGCCAGCCACCCGGCCGCAGCCCTCTGCGCGGTCGTCGGCGCTCTGCTCGCCGGAGATGGTGAACAGCTCGGCCGGGACCGTGACGTAGCGCCGGTCGCCCCGGTACGTGACGTCGATGGTGTGGGCGTACCAGTCCTCCTCGCACTGCGGGGAGGGATCCCACTCCCCGACCAGCTTCTCCTGCGCCGGGTTGGTGACGTCCCAGACCAGGAACCCGGTGTCGAATCCTGATGCCAGGTAGAGGTACACCCGGTTGTCGATCGGGTCGTTGGCGATGAAGCTGTCGTGGATCTCGTCGGTCGGGATGGTGTTGATCTCCTCGAGCGTGCGGGAGCCGTCCTCGGCCTTGTTGACGCGGTCGATCCGGATGCCGCCGCCGTTGTCCATCGAGAACAGGTACTCGCCCGGCACGGCGTCCGGCGAAAAGCCCTCCGGGATCACGTGGGAACGGGTGGTGTGGCTGCCGCCGTCCAGCGGCGCGATCATCGCGAAGTCCGACTGCTGCGGGTCGGTCGGGTCGGTGATGTCGATGACCTCGACGCCCGGCTGCGCCGGTAGTGGCGCGTCGGAGTCCGGCACCCTGCCGGGCAGCACGCTGATCTGCTGCTGCGCGAGGTACGCGGCGGTGCCGTCCTCGGAGAGGTCGACGTAGGCGCCGCAGTCGACGTCGATCGCGGCTCCCTCGCACTCGGCGCTCTCGTAGCGGGAGAGGAACTTCGGATTCGACGGGTCGGATATGTCGAAGAACAGCACCCCGGCCTGCGGATATGTCACCGCGACCGCGGCGATGCCGTTCTCGGCGTCCATCTCTCCGAGCAGTTCGTCGTCCATGACATCGTCCAGCGGCTGGAACGACGACTGTTCGATGCCGCAGCTCTTCCGATGCAGCGGCATGCCCTGGTGGTCGTGGCCCTCGCCGTGGACGTACTGCTGCTCGGCCGACTCATCGGTACACGGCCCCGGCGTGATCGGGTCACCGATGTCGCGCGCCAGCGCCGGGTCTTTGGGTTCGTCCGGTGCGCCCGCCGCCACCGAGCCCGGGATCGCCGCTACACCCGCCGCGACCGTGGCCACGGCGGCGATGGCCGGGAGCACCGTCCGTCGTATTACACCCATGATGCCTCCTGTGATCGTGCTCACAGGAGGCCTAACGCGCGTCGGCGGCTGGGGTTGCGGTGGGCGCTACACCGCCTCGAAGCTCAGCGCGTCGTCGACGACGCCGACCCGAACCTTCGCTCCGGAGTGCACGGTGCCGTCCAGCAGCAGCCGGGACAGCTCGTTGCCGACCTCGCGCTGGATCGTGCGGCTCAACGGCCGGGCGCCGAACTCCGGCTGGTAGCCGGCGTTGGCCAGCCAGGTGATCGCCTCGGAATCGAACTCGACGTCGACGCCCTGAGCGTGCGCCCGCCGCTTGGTGTCCTCCAGCAGCAGCTCGGTGATCTGACGCAGCTGGTCGGCCTCCAGCCTGCGGAACACGATGACGTCGTCGATGCGGTTGAGGAACTCCGGCCGGAACTCCTCGCGCAACTTGCGCATCAGCCGTTCCCGCACCGGCCGGTCGGTGTCGGCCTCGCTCGCGGGGGCGAACCCGAGCGCGCCCTGGGTGCTGCTGACGACCAGCTCGGAGCCGACATTGCTTGTCATGATCAGTACCGTGTTGGTGAAGTTGACCGTGCGGCCCTTGCCGTCGGTGAGCCTGCCGTCGTCGAACACCTGCAACAGGACGTTGAACACCTCGGGGTGCGCCTTCTCGATCTCGTCGAGCAGCACGACGGAGTACGGCTTCCGCCGCACCGCCTCGGTGAGCTGCCCGGCCTCCTCGTAGCCGACGTAACCGGGCGGCGCGCCGATGAGCCTGCTGACGTTGTGCCGCTCGCCGTACTCGCTCATGTCAAGCCGGATCATCCGGTCGGCGTCACCGAACAGCGCCTCGGCCAGCGCCCGCGCCAGCTCGGTCTTGCCAACTCCTGTCGGGCCGAGAAACAGGAACGTCCCCGATGGCCGGTCCGGCTCGGCCAGCCCGGCCCGCGACCGGCGCACCGCCTCGGCCACCGCGCTGACCGCCTCGTCCTGGCCGATCACGCGGGCATGTAGGTGCTCCTCAAGCCGCAGCAGCCGCTCGCGCTCCTCGGTGGTGAGCTGACGGACCGGAATCCCGGTCAGCCGGGAGACCACCTCCGCGATGTCCTCGGCTGCCACGTCGGGCACGTCCGGAGCTGGCCCGCCGGACGCCTGCTCGATGCGCCCGCGGACCTCCCTCAGCTCGTCGCGGATCGCGGATGCCCGTTCGTAGTTCTCCTCGGAGACCGCCTGGTCCCTGTCGCGTTCCAGTTGCTCGACGGTGGCTTCCAGCTCCCGGACTTCGGCCGGCCTGCGGCCGATCCGCGTGCGCACCCGCGCGCCCGCCTGGTCGAGCAGGTCGATCGCCTTGTCCGGCAGAAATCGATCGGTGACGTAGCGGTCCGCCAGCGTGGTCGCCGCGTGCAGCGCCTCCTCGGTGAACCGCACCTGGTGGTGTGCCTCGTAACGGTCCCGCAGCCCCTGCAGGATCGCGAGCGTGTCCTCCACAGTGGACTCCGGCACCAGGATAGGCTGGAACCTGCGCTCCAGCGCGGCATCGGCCTCGATGCCGGTGCGGTATTCGTCCAATGTGGTCGCACCGACGACGTGCAGCTCGCCCCGCGCCAGCGCGGGCTTGAGCATGTTGCCAGCGCCCATGGAGCCTTCCGACGACCCGGCGCTGACGATGCTGTGGATCTCGTCGACGAAGATGATCAGTTTGTCGCTCTGCTCGCGGATCTCGCTGAGCAGGTTCGTCATCCGCTCCTCGAAGTCGCCCCGGTAGCGGGTGCCAGCAACCATCGCGGTCAGGTCGAGCTGCACAAGGCGGCGTCCCTCCAACGTGATCGGCACCTGGCCGTCCACGATCCGCTGCGCCAGCCCCTCCACGATCGCGGTCTTGCCGACGCCGGCCTCGCCGATCAGCACCGGGTTGTTCTTGGTGCGGCGAGCGAGCACCTCGACCGTCTGCTCGATCTCGTCGTCCCTGCCGATGACGGGGTCGATCTCGCCTTGCCGCGCCAGCTCGGTCAGGTCCCTGCCGTACTGGTCGAGCGTCGTCGTCGCGCCGCCCTGCTGCCCGACACCACGTTGCTGGCTAGCGCCGGGAGGCGGCTGCTGCTCCGGCCGTCGACGCATCGACTCCGGCGTAACGCCGTGCCGCGCGAGCAGCTTGCCCGCCGCCGTCTCCTGGTTGGCCACCAGCGCCAGGAGGAGGTGCTCCGGCCCGATGTAGGTCGCGCCGAGCCCCCGCGAGATTTGGTGCGCGTCGAGCAGCACCCGCTTCGCGGCTGGCGTCAGCCGCAGCGGCGGGGACGTCCCGTCACCCGGAGGAGCGGACTGCTCGATCGCGCCGGCCAGCGCCTCGGTGTCGGCACCAGCCTGGCTGAGCAGTTCCCTGCTGCCCGCGGTCTTGGTCGCCGCCCACAGCAGGTGCTCGCTGTCCAGCGCAGGGCTGCCCCACTCGGCCGCCCGCGATGCCGCCTCCGAGACAAGGGCGCGCGCCTGGTCGCTCATCAGCCGCAAGATGTCCACCGAGTACGCCCTGCGTCCCGGCGAGCCGCCGCCGAAGAACTGTGCCATGAACTCGTCGAACGGGCTCGGTCCTTGTCCCGCTCCGAAGAAGCCGGTCATCGGTCGCCTTTCGGTGTGTGTTCTCGTTCGCCGTGCAGGTCTCCCCAACAGCGTTCCCCCAGCACCGGACGGCTAATCCGCGACCGCATCGCGACACGGACAGTCATCGAACCGGTGACCCCGCGCACCGACGTTTATGGACGGCGACTGCGGTAATTCCTTCGCCATGACGACATCGACACGTCCGTTGCGGGTGCTGTTGTGGCACGTGCACGGGTCATGGTCCACGTCGTTCGTGCAAGGCAGCCACGACTACCTGCTGCCGACGCTGCCGGAAGGCGGGCCGTGGGGCCTCGGTCGCTGCGGGCGTGACTGGTCAGCGGTCACCGAAGTACCGGCGGACGACCTCGCCGGCACCGACGTCGACGTCGTGGTGCTGCAACGGGAACCCGAGATCGAGCTGACCGAGCGGTGGCTCGGCAAGCGGCCGGGTGTCGACGTGCCGGCGGTGTTCGTCGAGCACACCACACCGTCGGAGCACGCGGCCACCACGCGGCACCCGCTCGCGGACCAGCTGGAGATCCCGGTAGTGCACGTCACGCATTTCAACGACCTGATGTGGGACAACGGCCGCTGCACCACCCGGGTGATCGAGCACGGCATCGTCGACCCCGGCTGGCGCTACCAGGGCGAACTTCCCAAGGCGGGGGTGCTGATCAACGAGCCGATGCGGCGGTGGCGGATCACCGGCACCGACCTGCTGACCGCGTTCGGCGACGCCGCGCCCGTCGACGTCTTCGGCATCGGCGCCGACGACGTGCACGACCGCTACTCCCACGTGACAGGAATCGCCGACCTGCCGCAGCACCGGCTGCACGACGAGATGGCGCGGCGACGGGTGTACGTGCACACAGCGCGCTGGACATCGCTCGGGCTGTCGCTGCTCGAAGCGATGTATTTGGGCATGCCGGTTGTCGCGGTGGCGAGCACAGAGGCCGCCGCGACGATTCCGCCTGAGGCCGGGGTCGTCTCGAGCGACGTCAGCGAGCTGACCGATGCGCTCCGGCGTTTCGTGCACGACAAGGACCTGGCCGCGGACACCGGCGCCGCGGCGCGGGAGTTCGCCCGCACCCACTATGACCTCGACACGTTCTTGCGGGACTGGGACGAGGTACTGGCCACAACAGCGGCCGGTGCCTGACTGTGCTTGATGAAGCAGCGGGAGGGAATCAGATGCAGATCGCGATGGTCTCCGAGCACGCGAGCCCCCTGGCGGCACTGGGCAACGTCGACGCGGGCGGGCAGAACCTGCACGTGGCGGAGTTGTCGGTGGCGCTGTGCCAGAAGGGGCACGCGGTGACGGTCTACACGCGCCGCGACGATCCGTCGCTGCCCGCGCGGATCCGCACACCGGCGGGCTACGACGTGGTGCACGTGCCAGCGGGGCCGTGGGAGCCGATACCGCGCGACGAGCTGCTCGACCACATGCCGGAGTTCGGTGACTGGCTGCACCGCAGGTGGTCCCGGTCCGCGCCGGACTCGGCGCCGGACATTGTTCACGGGCATTTCTGGATGTCGGGGCTGGCCTGCCTGCGCGGGGCGGCGGGTCTCGGCATCCCGGTGACCGAGACCTTCCACGCGCTCGGCGTTGTCAAGCGCAGGCATCAGGGCAGCGCCGACACCAGCCCGGCGAACCGGCTCGATCTAGAGCGCACACTTAGCCAGCGGGTGGACCGCATCTTGGCGACCTGCTCCGATGAGCTGTTCGAGCTGGCCCGCATGGGCGCCCCGCACGACAGGATGTCGGTGGTGCCGTGCGGGGTGGACCTGCAGCGCTTCACCGCCGACGCCGTGAGCGCCGACGCGCCGGCGCCGCAACGCCGGATGCCGCACCGGATCATCGCCGTCGGCAGGCTGGTGCCCCGCAAGGGCTTCGACATCGCCATCGCCGCGCTGCGGCACCTGCCGACGGCGGAGCTGGTCATCGCGGGCGGGCCCCGGCCGGAGGAGTTGGATCAGGACGAGGAGGGCAGCAGGCTGCTGCGCATCGCACGCAGACAGGGTGTCGCGGACCGGGTGCACGTCACCGGCCAGATCCCGCGCGAGCACATGCCCGCGCTGCTGTGCTCGGCGGACGTCGTCGCGTGCACGCCGTGGTACGAGCCGTTCGGCATCGTGCCGCTGGAAGCCATGGCCTCCGGCGTCCCGGTGATCGCGGCCGCCGTCGGCGGGCTCACCGACACCGTCGTCGACGGGGTCACCGGCACGCTGGTGCCGCCGCAGGATCCGAACGCGCTCGCTGAGGCGGCGCGGGAGCTGCTTGCCGACGAGGCGTTGCGGCACTCCTGTGGCGCCGCGGGTCGCAGGCGGGTGGCCTCCCGTTACTCGTGGAACCGCATCGCCGCCGACACGCAGCGCATCTATCACCGGGTACTTGCCCCATCCGAGGAACCGAACGAGAAGGTGGCAGCACTGTGACCACATCGCAGCAGAGCACGTCCGTGGCCCCGACCGGCCCTCAAACCGACACCGGAACCAACGTCGCGACCAGCCCGGCGACCCGCGACGGGCAGCGGGTGATCGAGATTCGCAGCCCGCACGACGGCTCCTCGCTCGGCGCGGTCGCGATGAGCACGCCCGCCGACGTCGAAACCGCGATCGTCAACGCCAGAGTGGCCCAGTCCGACTGGGCCCGGACCTCCCCGGCCGACCGGGGCGCGACGAGGCGCGCGAAGGGGTGCTCGCCGGGGCGGGCACCCTGGAACAGTACGCCGAGCTGGGACCGCTTCATCGCGGCACGACGTTGCAGGGCGACTACGGTGCCACCGACTTCATGATCTCCCAGCCGCGCGGCGTCGTCGCGGTGATCACGCCGTGGAACGACCCGGTCGCGGTCGCCTGCGGCCTGCTCGGTGCCGCGCTGGTCACCGGCAACACCGTGGTGCACAAGCCGAGCGAGCGCTGCCCCCGCACCGGTGAGCTGCTGTGCTCGCTGCTCGCCGACGTCCACCCGGACGGTGTGCTGTCCGGGCTGATCGGCGACGGCGAGGTCGGCGCCGCACTCACCGCGGACCCCAGGATCGCGCTCATCGCCCACGTCGGCAGTTCTGCCGCCGGGCGCGACATCGCGCTGGCGGCCGCTCGCACCGGCGCGAAGGTGCTGTTGGAGAACGGCGGCAACGATCCGCTGATCGTCGACCGGGACGTCCATCCCGGCTGGGCGGCGCAGCAGGCCGCGCTGGGTGCCTTCGCCAACGCGGGCCAGATCTGCGTGTCGGTGGAGCGGATCTACGTACACGAGGCCATCGCGGAGCCGTTCCTGCGCGCCCTCGTCGACGCGGCCGCCGACACCCGTCCTCCGCCGCTGGTGGACCACTGCCACCGCGAGCAGGTGCACGACACCGTGACGGCGGCGATCGACGCGGGCGCACACCGAGAGGTCGGCGGGACGCTGCCCAGCGGCGGAGGTTCGCACTACCCCGCGACGGTGCTGACCGAGTGCACACCGAGCATGGCCGTGATGTCGTCGGAGACGTTCGGGCTGGTCGCCCCGGTCCGCGAGGTGCGGTCGTTCGACCACGCGCTCGCCGACGCAGCCGACACCGGCTACGGGCTGGCGGCCACCGCGCTGACCGGCTCCATGGCGCACGCCCAGCGCGCCTGGCGCGAGCTACCAGTGGGCAGCGTCAAGATCAACGCGGCGTTCGGCGGCGCCCCGGGCGGCGCGGCACATCCTCGGGGCCGCAGCGGCGAGGGGTTCGGCTACGGCCCCGAACTGCTGGACGAGATGACCGCCACGAAGGTGGTGCACTCCGAACCGCCGAAGTTGTGAGGTGTTGGCTCACCCCGGGTGCGTCTCGCCGCCGAGCGCGGCGATGACCTCCCCGGTGTAGTACGAGGACAGCTGGTTCGCGGCGAAGAACACGTAGGACGGCGCGATCTCGTCCGGGTGCGCCGGCCTGCCGAGCGGCACGTTGCCGCCGAACTTCTCGACCTTCTCCGGCCCGAACGTCGACGGGATGAGCGGCGTCCACACCGGACCGGGCGCGACGCAGTTCACCCTGATCCCCCGATCGGCCAGCGCCTGCGCCATGGCGTAGGTCCAGGAGTGCACCGCGCCCTTGGTCGCTGAGTAGTCGATGAGCGACTTGTTGCCGCGCAGCCCGTTCACCGAGCCGGAGTTGATGATCACGTCGCCCTCGCTGAGGTGCGCCAGCGCGGCGTTCGTGGCGCGGAAGAAGCTGTGAATGTTGACGTCGAAGGTGCGAAGCCACTGCTCATCGGTGATCTCGTCCGGCTTGTCGACGGGGATCTGCGTGGCCACGTTGTTCACCAGGATGTTCAGCCCGCCGAGCTTGGTGACCGTCTGCTCGACCAGGTCGGCGCAGTGCTGGGCGTCGCCCATGTCGCCGGGCAGCAGCACGCAGCGCCGCGCCTGCCCACGCACGTGGTTCGCGGTCTCCTCCGCGTCGTCGTGCTCGTCGAGGTAGGCCAGCGCGACGTCGGCACCTTCCTTGGCGAACGCGATCGCCACCGCCCTGCCGATGCCGGAGTCGCCGCCAGTGATGAGCGCGACGCGGTCGGCGAGCAGGTCCCTGCCCACGTAGTCGGCCATGGTGTCGCGCGGCTGCGGCCGCATCGGCGGCGTCTCGCCGGGTGGTTGCTGTTGCTGGGGTGGTTGTTGCTCGGCCATGCCGCCGGGGTACCCGCGTGCGCCGCCGCCGAACCGGGCGGCCGCACGCGGGCACCGGTTCGGGTCACGCCGCGGCTAGCCACTTGTTCGCTGAGCCGGGCAGCTTCTCCTCGATGAACCGCGCCATGTCCTCTTCCTGGCGCAGAATCTCGGCTCCTCCAGCGCCTGCTCCATCGCGTAGGCATCGTTGAGCCAGGTGATGAGCTGGTCACGTGTCGTCATGGACCTTCCTTTCGTCTCGTGGGATTCCGTGCCCGTCGGTGGCTACCCGCGGCCACCGGCCCCGACACTCCGTGACCGCGCGGTTTACCGCATGGATCACCCGGGGTAGCCCGAGATCGGACACGGGAACCGAGATCGCAGGTGAGTTGGATGGACATCGACGAGCACCAGCTCCGGAGCACCGTCGCGAAGACCGCACAGGCACTACGCGCGGCTGGCGTGTCATTCGCGCTGGGCGGTGGCTGCGCGGTGTACGCGCACGGCGGCCCGGTCAGCGAGCACGACGTGGACATCTTCCTCACCGAACGCGACGTGACCGCGGCGCGGCACGCGCTCGTCGAGGCGGGGATGCGCGCCGCTGAGGCGCCACACGACTGGCTGGCCAAGGCCTACGACGGTCCGTGCCTCGTC
>WHUD01000131.1:5588-13055 GCA_009377385.1 Actinophytocola sp. | reverse complement strand
CGACGAGATCATCGCAAAAATCAAACGAAAAGAAACTTACCGCTCACGACACTAGATGACACCGCGCTCGGCCAGTCCGGCGAGCGCGGCATCATCGAGGCCGAGCACGGTGCGGAAAACCTCCTCGTTGTGTTCGCCGAGTTCGGGCCCGGCGCTGCGGATCCGCCCCGGCGTCCCGCTCAACTTCGGAAAGACGTTCTGCATCGGCACGTCGCCCAGCTCGGGATGTGCCACCCGCACGATCGCCTCTCGTGCGTTGAAATGCGGGTCGTTGAACATGTCGCGAGCGGTGTAGATGCGCCCGGCGGGCACACCGGACTCGTGCAGCCGGTCGAGTAGCTCGTCCGCGTCGAAGCGAACCGTCCAGTCCGCGATGAGCTTGTCCAGCTCTGTCGCATTCGCGCCCCGACCGGAGTGGGTCGTGTAGCGCTCGTCGGTGAGCAGATCCGTGCGGTCCATCAAGGTCGCCAGCCGCGTGAACACCGTGTCCTGGTTCGCCGCGATGAGTACCAGCTCACCGGCACGCGTCGGGTAGACGTTGCTCGGCGCCACGTTCGGCAGCACCGAACCCGAGCGCTCCCGCTGGTAACCGGCCAGCTCCCACTCCGGCAGCAACGACTCCATCATCGCGAGCACCGCTTCGTAGATCGCGGAGTCGACGACCTGCCCTCGGCCGGTCTGCTTCCTTGCGTGCAACGCGGCGAGCACACCGATCGTGGCGAACACGGCCGCCAGCGAGTCGCCGATGGAGATCCCGGTCCGCGACGGCGGCTTCTCCGGGTCACCATTGACGTAGCGCAGCCCGCCCATCGCTTCCCCGATAGAGCCGAAACCGGCGCGCGGGGCGTACGGCCCGTCCTGCCCGTACCCGGTGACCCGCGCGAGGATCAGGCCGGGATTGCTCTCGGCGAGGACGTCGTAGCCGAGCCCCCAACGTTCCAGCGAACCCGGCCGGAAGTTCTCCACCACGATGTCCGCCCGCTCGATGAGCGACCGCGCCAGCCGTTGACCATCGGCTTCCCGCAGGTTGCACGTGACGGACTTCTTATTCCGTGCGACTACGGGCCACCACAACGACTTGCCGTGCGGCTTCTCCTGTCCCCATTGCCGCATCGCGTCGCCGACGCCCGGCGCCTCGACCTTGATCACTTCGGCGCCAAGGTCACCGAGCAGCTGTGCACAGAAGGGCCCCGCGAGCAACTGGCCCATCTCCACCACACGCAGGCCAGTCAGGGGACCATCCTGCCGTTCATCGCCGGACATGGCGTCATTCCTCCCTTTCCGTATACATCGAGCTAGTGATGTTCCGCTGCCACAGGGATCAGCGCGACAGCCATGAGCGGAAACAGCGCGATCACACCGAACGTGCTGCCGTAACCGATCGCGCCGATGACGCCGCCGAGTACCGGGAGCGCGGCGGCCGCGCAGGCGTTCTGCAGCGTGTTCTGGACGCCGAGCGCGCGCCCCGCCCAGGAGTAGCCGGCGTGTTCGGCGACGGCGGTGAAGGCGAGCCCGTTGGGACTGACGGTGATCACCGCCACCAGCAGCACGGTGATCGAGGCGACGACCGGCCCCGCCATCGTCCCGGTGGCGACGGCGAGCATCAGCCCGCCGATCCCGAGCGCGACGAACCGCAGCGGGCGCAGTCGGCTGCCGACGCGGTCCGACCAGTACCCGGCGAGCAGCCGTGCCCCGGCCCCGCCGATGGCAGCGATCGCCAGGGCGCGCCCAGCGGGAGCCGGATCCCAGTCCTGGTCCTCGACGAGGTAGGCCAGGGCGAACGTGGCGATCCCGAACTGCGACGGGATGAGCAGCACACTGGCCGCATGGATCCGCCAGAGCGTCGGGGTCCGATACGGCGACCCAGGCGATGCGGCGACCTGCTCGGCGGTGCGCACGGGATCGCGTACCGCTGCGACGACGAACCCGGTCGCGAGCAGGCACAACGTCGTCAGGAAGAGCAGCCCCGGCCAGAGACCGTCGCCGGTCAGTGGGGGCAAGGCGAGTGCGCCGATCGCGATGCCGAGCGGCTGCGACGTCTGCCGCACGGCCATGGCGAAGCCACGTTCATGCGTGGCGAACCAACCGAGCACCAGCCGGCCGCTTGCCGCGTGCACGGAAGCGCCTGCGGCTCCCGCCAGAAACAGCGCGACGCCGAGACTGCGGTGGTCCTGGCTGAGCGTGGCGCCGGTGAGGGCGAGCGTCGCCAGCGCGAGACCGGAGCTGAGCACCAGCCGTTCGCCCCACCGGTCCGCGGCCGCACCCCACGCCACGAGCGTGAGCAGCAGCCCCGCGATCGGGCAGGACATCAGGATGCCTGCTTCCGACAGCGAAAGCCCGTCGGCTCGCAGCGCGGGAATCAGGTAGGGCAACCCGTACTGGAACGCGCACGCCGTTGTCATCGCGAACATGCCAGCAGCGAGCACCACCCAGCGACGTCTGCCGGAGACCTCTTCGGAGCGTCGTGCGTCCGTTGTGGTCACTAGGTGTCCCCTGCGGGGAACGGCCCGGCTCGTCCCAGTAGTGCGGGCACCGCCTTGCCGAGCTGGGTGCCGATCCAGGTGCCGGTCCGAGCGACGGCGTCGGCGTCGAGTCCGGTGTGAACACCCATCCCCGCCAGCAGGTACTCCAGGTCTTCCGTCGCCACGTTGCCCGTCGCGTTTGGAGCGAACGGGCAGCCGCCGATCCCGCCACAGCTTGAGTCCAGCTTGGATACTCCGGCCAGCACTGCGGCGGTGGCATTCGCGTAGCCCGTGTTGCGGGTGTTGTGGAAATGGAACCGCAGCGGGATGTCGGTGACCTCACAGGACTGCCGGACCAGCTCGGTGACCTGGGTCGGGACGCCGACGCCGATCGTGTCGGCGAGCACGATCTCCGCTGGTCCCGCGTCGGCAACCCGGCGTACCAACTCCCGCACATGGTCGGCGCTCACCGCGCCCTCGAAGGGACAGCCGAACGCGGCGGCGATGGTGACCGTCGCCCTGACACCGGCCTCTGCGGCGAGCCAGGCGATCTCGGACCACACTCGGAGTCCTTCCTCCGTCGTGGTTCCCTGGTTGCGCTTGCTGAAGGTGTCGGTGGCGACGACGACGGCGTTGATCTCGTCGACCCTCGCGACGAGCGCGCGCTCGAGCCCGCGCCGGTTCAGCACGAGACCCGCGTAGGACACATCGGCACGGCGCGGCACCTTCGCCATCACGTCGTCGGCATCGGCCATCTGCGGCACGTGGCGTGGATTGACGAACGACACCGCCTCGATTCGCCGTGCTCCTGCCGCGATCACCCGCTCGATGAAGGCGACCTTCGTCTCGACCGTCAGCACGGTGCCCTCGTTCTGCAAGCCGTCCCTTGGCCCGACCTCGATGATCTCCACACGGGAAAGCGCATCCATCGCTGACCGCCTTTCGTACACAATCTTGCGGTGAAGACATCCTGACGTCCCGGCATTATGGCTGTCTACTCCTTGTATCACGAACAGCATTCCGTTAACTTGTACACAATCTTGAGGAGGTGAACCTTGTCACACGCTTCGGAGCGGGCGTACGCAGACCTTCGTCTCGAGATCCTGAAAGGGGTGCATCCGGCAGGGACGCGACTGCGAGAGGAACAGCTCGCGGAGACGCTCGGCCTCAGCCGCACCCCGGTGCGGGAAGCGCTGCGGCGACTGGAGTCGGACGGCCTGGTGACCGTGACGCCGAACCGCGGTGCCGAGGTCGTTCGCCTCGGCGTCGAGGATTTCGAGGAGATCTTCGACGTGCGCTCGGTGCTGGAGAGTCACGTCGCCCGGCGCGCCGCCGAGCGAAACGACGTTGACGTCGCTCCGCTGCGTGCCTTGTGCGAGGCCATGGAGTTCCAGTTGTCCGCGCTCAACGAGGACGGCTACGACGAGATCACCCGCTTGAACATGGAGTTCCACCGCGCCATTCACCGTGCGGGCGGGCACCGGCTGATCCCGGACCTGCTGTCGCGGGTGATCGAGGTTCCGCTTGTCCGCAGAACGTTCGACCAGTACACGTCGGCAGAGCTCGAACGGAGCTTCATTCAGCACCGGGAACTGGTCGAGGCGATCGCCGTCGGTGATGGCGACTGGGCTGAGGCCGTGATGCGGTCCCATTTGCGCGCGGCGAGGGCCGCGCTGATGCGAGTCGTCACGGAGCCGGAAACGTGACCGCTCTGACGACCGCTTTCGTGGCTGGCTGACCGTCGAAACCCGACACACCTGGCCGCTCAATTCGAACTGAGACCCAACGCAGTATCGCGTTCGCGGGTCCGTGCTGCCTGTGTACCGAGCCGATGAGGGAGTTCACTATGGACCAACGACGATCCGAACATAATCCCGTCAGGGAACCCATACGCAGTCCGTGGGTGTGGGTGGTCATGACGTTGATCATCCTGGCGGGCACTCCGCTCTACCTGCCATCCGGAGTGGTCGAACCGCTTGTGTTCGGACTTCCCTACTGGGTGGTGCTTTCCGTCTTCTTCACGCTGGCGTTCTCCGCATTCACGAGCTGGCTGTGCCTGCGCAAGTGGAATCTGGTCGAGCAGCAGGAAGAAGCAGCCGTCGAGGACGGAGGTTCGACGTGGAAAATCTGAACTTCGGCGGTACGAGCGGAATCGTCGTTCTCCTTACCTACGCCGGGATCATGCTGATCATCGGCTACTTCGCGGGTCGAGGACGGCCCAACGTTCGCAGCAGCGTGCGCGGGTACTTCCTCGCCGGTCGTGGCTTGGGTTTCGTCGCGCTGTTCTTCACGCTGTATGCGACCCAGTACAGCGGGAACTCGGTCATCGGCTACGCCCCTGAGGCCTACCGATCCGGGTTCGTGTGGTGGCAGTCGGTCATGTTCATGATCGCGGTCATCGCGGTGTATCTGCTGTTCGCGCCTCGGCTGTATGTCATCGCGAAGCGGGAGTCGTTCGTGACTCCGACCGACTGGGTTCGCCATCGTTTCCGGTCGACACGGGTGTCGATACTCGTCGCGATCCTGATGCTGTGGGGGCTGGCGAACTACCTGCTCGAACAGCTTGTCGCGATGGGCCAGGGCATCTCGGGCCTGACAGGGAACACGGTGCCGTACCAGATCGGTGTGATCGCGTTCGTGCTCGTCATGCTGGCCTACTCCTGGATGGGCGGCATGCGCGCGGTCGCGTTGACCGACGTGATGCAGGGCATCGCACTGCTGATCGGCGTCGCGGTCTTGCTCTTCGGCTCGCTGTACCTGATCGAAGGCGACATCGCTGGGCTCACCCAGCATGTTGTGGACAACGCCCCTGAGAAGGTCGGCGTGCCAGACGGCGAGACGTCGGTGAACTGGCTGTCGATGATCGTCCTCATCGGATTCGGCGCCGCCGTCTACCCACATGCTATCCAGCGCGTATACGCCGCGAAGAGTGAGCGCACGCTCAAGCGTTCGCTCGCCATCATGGCGTGGATGCCCTTCGTGACGACGGCCGTCGTCTTCGTGGTCGGCATCGTCGGGATTCAGCTGTTTCCCGGCCTGTCGGAGTCAAGCTCAGAGCAGTTGGTCGGCATGATGGCGAACCAGGTCGCGGGCATCAACGTCGTCTTCTACCTGCTCATGATCCTGCTGTTCGGCGGCGTGATCGCAGCGATCGTGTCCACTGCGGACTCCGCGTTGCTGAGCCTCTCGTCGGTGGTCTCGCACGATCTCTACGGCCGGTACATCAATCCGCGCTCGTCCGAACGTCGGCAAGTGCTCGTCGGCAAGCTCGTCGGTATCGCGGTGATCGCGGTGCTGTTGCTGATCGCGTGGAACCCGCCGACCACGCTGTACAACATCTTCGTGCTGAAGTTCGAACTGATCGTGCAGATCGCGCCAGCGTTCATCCTCGGGCTCTACTGGGACAGGCTGCGAGCGGGGCCGCTGTTCTGGGGAATGCTCGCGGGAGCACTGTTTGCCGGGGTGTGGACCGTGATCGGCGAGGAGGAGCTGTACGGCGTCCCCGCAGGGCTGCTCGGCCTCGGCATCAACGTCGCTATCGCCGTGCTCGGCTCGCTCATGACGCCACGCGTGCAGGACGACAGCGAGGCGGCTGTGCCAACGGACGCCGCAGCGGGGTAGGTGGCCGAGCCGAGGGTGGTCCTGGGCCGGTCACAGCGACCGAGGGCCACCCTCGGCCGAGGCGTCCCCGCAGCCTGACGCGCGGGTAGTCTCGCCAGATGATCCGCGAACTCGTTCCCGGCGGCTCCGACCGGATCAGCCCGACGGCGCACTACACCGGCTACGTCTGGGTCCGCAACGAGCTGTCACACCCCGCGCTCGCGACCGGCGCAGGCAGGCTGTTCTACAACGCCCTCGCGCCGGCCAACGCGGCATCCGTCCGGCTCGGTCAGCCGCACCTGGAGCACTACCTGCTCGCCCGCCACGAGGTGATCGACCACCTGCTCACCGAGGCCATCGAGCAGGGCAGCGTCGCGCAGGTGATCGAGGTCGCGGCGGGCCTTTCCGGCAGGGGCTTCCGGTTCACCCGGCGCTTCGACGACGTCACCTACGTCGAGGCCGACCTGCCCGCCATGGCAGAACGCAAGCGCAGGATGCTGCGCGCCACCGGCGAACAGGCCGCCACCCACCGGGTCGAGGACATCGACGCGATGCGGGACAGCGGGCCGGGCAGCCTCGCCGACCTCGCGAGCAGCCTCAACCAGAGCAAGGGGCTCGCGATCATCACAGAGGGCCTGGTGAACTACTTCGACGTAACCAGCGTCACAGCGATGTGGGCTCGGTTCGCCCACGTACTCGGCGGCTTCCCCGCCGGGCGCTACCTCTCCGACATCCACCTCGGCAGCGCCAACGAGAACCGCCTGAACCGGACCGCCGTCGCGCTGCTGTCCGCGTTCGTGCGCGGCCAGGTGCACCTGCATTTCACCGGCACAGCGGACGCCGAAGCCGCGCTGCGCAAGGCCGGGTTCGCGGCGGCGACGCTGCGCCGTCCGGACGAGTTCGCAGGGACGCTGCCGCACTGCACCGGCCGCAGTGCGCGGGCGAACCACATCATCGCGGCGTCAACGGCCGACTGAGCGCCGCGAGAAATCCGTGGCATCGCGGCACCACTCGACGGTATGAATGGAAACGTGCGCTGGATCGACTTCGAAGGAGCCGTCAACGTCCGTGACGTCGGCGGCATGCCCACCGCTGATGGCGGCAAGACCGTCCCCGGCAGGCTGTTGCGCTCGGACAACCTGCAGGGGCTGACGCCGAAAGACGTCACCAAGTTCGTCGACGAGCACGGCCTGCGCACCGTCATCGACCTGCGGACGACCAACGAGGTCACCTCGGAAGGCCCTGGCCCGCTCGGCGAGGTCGACGTCGTCCGGCACACCCACCACTCGATGTTGCCCGAACGGGGACACGCGACCGACGCCGCCGCCGACACGTTCGCATCGCGCAGGGAGCGCATCCTGGCGATGTCGCCGGACGACGTCGTCTGCGGGATTTACCTCGGTTA
>WHUD01000131.1:0-5578 GCA_009377385.1 Actinophytocola sp. | reverse complement strand
GCGGCGACCGGCCAGCACATCGAGGCGATCCTTGACCGGCTCAGGTCGACGCCGACCTACGCCTCCGACATCGACCGGCTGCCGGTCGACGCGCACACCCCGCGCGCGGAGACCATGACGTCGTTCCTGCGGCACCTGGACACCGAGCACGGCGGCGTCACGGCGTGGCTCGCCGAGTACGGGTTCGGCGATACCGACGTCGACCGGCTGCGGCACCGGCTACTCGCGGACTGAGCGGCCGGGGAACAAACCCCCGCCACGCCACGTTGACACCTAGGCTGCGGCCACGTGGCCTGCGGTTATAGGGCGGGGCCCACCTGGGTACCCGAATGACTGGCTAACCCGAATCTCACCGGGCGCGAGGATCTCGTGAGCCCGCATGCCAGCGAAGCCAGACGTCGAAACGAAGGAGGTGGCGCGAGGTGAGGCGAGACGGAATGGACTGGCGGCATCGCGCCGCCTGTCGCGACGAGGATCCGGAACTGTTCTTCCCGGTCACCGACATCGGACCGGGCGCGAAGCAGGCCGACGAGGCCAAGAGCATCTGCGCGCGATGCCCGGTGCGCGAACGGTGTCTCCGGTTCGCCCTGGACAACGGGCTGGACTACGGCATCTTCGGCGGCACGACCGAACAGGAGCGGCGCGACCTTGTGCGCCGCAGCGTGCACGCGGCCTGAGCCGGGGCACTGAGGTGCTGGTCACCGGACGGCGTGCTGATGTTCCGCCCGTCGCATGATGTCCGGCACCACGTGCTGTTCGTCCGGCAGGGTGTCGAGGAACTCCCGTGACTGCTCGCGGCTGCGGCGGATCAGCTCCTCGCCGCGCGAGAGGTCGATCGGGACGACATCCAACGGACACAACGGCGGCAGCACCACCAGCTCGACCGACTCCGGCACCCGCTCGATGTCGAGCACCAGCCGCTGTTGGATGAGCACGTTCAACGACTGCAACGCGACGCCGAGTGCCCCGCGCGGCGGCTTCTCTAGCACGCAGGCATAGCCGGTGGGCAGCACGTAGATCCGGGACGCGCCGAGCGCGACGGCGTGCGAGAGCGGTGTGTTGTTGGTGACGCCGCCGTCGACGAGCACGCGACCCTCCCTGCGCACCGGCGGGAAAACGCCGGGCAACGCGGCGCTGGCGAGCACGGCGCTGTTCACCGGCCCCGAGGACAACCGCAGCTCCGCGCCGATGAGCAGGCCGGTCGCGATGACGTGCAGCGGGATCCGCGCGTCGCCGATGTCGTCGAAATCGATCCACTCCTCGATCAGCTCGCGCAGCTTGTCCGAGGAGACCAGGTGATCGCGGCAGCCGAGCGCGCCGAGCAACGCCGTCAGCGGGTTGAACGGGAAGACGTCGTCGGTTTTCAATCCTGACCACACCTCGGCGAGCAGATTCGCGGTGCCCGGTGTCGCCGGGCGGGACGCAAGGAACGCGCCGTTGAGCGCACCGGCGGACGCCGCGGCGATCAGGTCGGGTGCGATATCGCGCTCATACAGCGCCTGCAGCATTCCCACCTGGATCGCGCCGAGGCTGCCGCCACCGGACAGTACGAACGCGACGTCGCCCCTTGCGTCGGTCATCCGCGACTCCTCTCCTTCGCCGGATCGGATTCTCCCCGCTGATCTGGGTCGACCGCATCATGCCGCCGGGTCGTGTCGATCACGGCACCCGGCCAATCCGGAGCTCCCGGTGGTCCGAATCACTCGTGCTGGCTATACAACCGACTACGAAGGGTTAGCCATGTCTCTGCTATCTCGAACCAGGATCGCCGCGGTGTCGGTCGCCGCGGGCCTGCTCGTCACCGCGTGCGCGGGCGCGACGGCGACAACGACGAACACGACCGATGCCGGTGGCGTGACCAACGTCGCCAACGCGCAGCAGGCCGAGGTGACGGCCGAGGAACTGCGCATCACGCTGGAACGACAGCTCGGCCAGCACGCCATGCTCGCGATCGAGGCGATGCGCGCCGGTGTCGCGGGCCAGGATCACTTCGACGCCGCCGCTGTCACTGCGCCAGCCGTGACCATCAGCACGAGGAGTAAGTCCATGCGCATCGCAATCCCGTTGGCCGCGGCGGCGATCGCCTTGTCCGCCTGTGCCATGTCAGACCAGGACGAAGACACATCGCAGGCGGCACCAACCACATCGGCCGCCAGTTCCCCCGAGGCCTCCGCTGCCACGACGCAGGAGACCACCACCCCGCGACGGACCACCGAGACGCAGGAGTCGAAACCGTCAGCGGGCACCAAGAAGGTGCAGATCGTCGACTTCACCTTCGAACCGGGTGACATCACCGTGCCGGTCGGCACAACCGTGGTATGGGTGCAGCAGGACGACTCCACCCACACGGTCGACTTCGATGACGGCACGCAGTCCGGCGACATGGCCAAGGGCGACACCTACAAGCGCACCTTCGACGAGCCGGGCAAGTATCCGTACGTCTGCTTCTACCACCCACGGATGACCGGGACCGTCACGGTCAACGGCTGAGCAGTGCCCTCGCGGCACGACGACCGCTGTCCGTGTCGCGCGCCGTGCGCTTGCCGTGATCGTTCGTGACACTGGAACCGGGGTCTGCTCGGCGAAAGGAGGCACCGGTGCGGCCGGTTCGGCTCGCGCTCGCGGGCGACACCATGCTTGGCCGAGGTGTGGCGGAGCGGCTGCTCGACGCCGGGCCACGCGGCCTGTTCGCGCCGGAGGTCAGGGCGGTCATGGCCGAGGCGGACCTTGTGGTGCTCAACCTGGAGTGCTGCATCTCCGAGCGCGGTTCACGCTGGGACCCGGCCCGCAAGCCGTTCCACTTCCGAGCGCCGCCCCGCGCCGTCGAGACGCTGAACTGGCTCGGCGTCGACTGCGTGACGCTGGCCAACAACCACGCGCTCGACTACGGCGTCAAGGCGCTGACCGACACCATCACGCACCTCGAAACGGCGGGCATCCGCTGGGTGGGGGCTGGCCCTGATGCCGAGGCGGCCCGGCACGGCGCCGTGCTGCACGCCCGTGACCAGCGGATCGCCGTGCTGGGCGTTGCCGATCACCCCAGCGACTTCGCGGCCGGGGTTGACCGCCCTGGCACCGCCTACGCCGACCTCTGGACCGGCGTGACCGCCTGGCTCAGCGACCGGGTCAAGTCGCTCGCCGCCGCGAACGACATCGTCCTGGTCACGCCGCACTGGGGTCCGAACATGACGTCGTCCCCGACCCGTCACGTGCGCCGAGCGGCGCGGGCGCTGCTCGACGCAGGCGCGACGCTCATCGCGGGGCACTCCGCACACGTGGTGCACGGCGTCGCCGACCCCGTGCTCTACGACCTTGGCGACTTCATCGACGACTACGTGGTCGACCCGGTGCTGCGCAACGACCTCGGCCTGCTGTTCCTCGTCGACGTCGACAGCGACGGACCGATGCGCCTCGAAGCCTGCCCGCTCACGCTGGAACCGGCGTACACCCGGCTGGCGCGTGGCATCGACGTCCGGTGGCTGCGGAGCCGGTTCACATCAGCGTGCCGGGACCTCGGCACCGCCGTGACCTGGCACGACGGCCGGTTGGTCGTTGACTGGCGCTAGACGGGGTCAGACCCGGACCTCGCCGCTCGCCACCTGCGCCGGGTACTCGTCGTAGAACGGCACGTAGCCATCGCCGGGCCCGGCGAGCACGTAGAGCGGGTCGCCGACCTGGGCGGTGTCGTAGCCCTGTTCGCGCAGGTCGACCTTGCGGCTCTTGAACGTCGACGTCTGCTCCACCTCGTCGATGAGCCGCACGAACAGCGGCACCGCGTAGCCGGGCAAGTGCTTGACCAGGTGCTTGGCGAGCGAGACGCCGTCGAACTCCGCACCGTCGGCGAGCTTGATCGCGGCCATGCCCGCCTTGCCGTCGGTGCCGGGCACCGCGACGCCGTAGACGACGGCCTGCTCGACGTCCGGATGCTCCGCGACGGCCGCCTCGACCTCCGTGGTCGCGACGTTCTCGCCCTTCCAGCGGAAGGTGTCGCCGAGCCGGTCGGCGAACGAGACGTGGTTGAAGCCCTGCTTGCGCACCAGGTCACCGGTGTTGAACCAGCAGTCGCCGGAGCGGAAGGCGTCCCTGAGCAGCTTGCGCTCGGTGGCGTCCGGGTCGGTGTAGCCGTCGAACGGCGCCCGGTTGGTCACCTTCGTGATCAGCAGGCCGACCTCGCCGGTGCTCACCTTGCGCAGCTTGCCCTTGAGGTCGCGCACCGGCCGCTCGGTAGCAGGGTCGTACTCGACGATCGCGAACGGCAGCGGGCACACTCCCGCGGTGCGATCGATGTTGAGCGCGTTGACGAACGCAACGTTGCACTCGCTCGCGCCGTAGAACTCGGCGATCCGCTCGATGCCGAAGCGCTCGGTGAACTCGCCCCACAGCTCGGGCCGCAGCCCGTTGCCGACGACGACGCGCACCTGGTGTTGCTTCTCGGCGTCACACACCGGCTGGTTGAGCAGGTAGGCGCACAGTTCGCCGATGTAGACGAACGCGGTGGAGCGGGTGCGCACGACGTCGTCCCAGAACCGCGTCGCCGAGAACGACTTGCCCAGCGCCAGCGTGGCGCCTGCCGCGAGCACCGAGGAAAGCGAGACCGTCAGGGCGTTGTTGTGGTACAGCGGTAGGCAGCAGTACAGCGTGTCGTCGGCGTTGAGCCGCACGCCGAGGCCGCCGAGGCCGGTCATGCTTTTCAGCCAGCGCAGGTGCGACATCGCGCTCGCCTTCGGCATCCCGGTGGTGCCCGAGGTGAAGATGTAGAACGCCGTCTGGTTCGCGGTGATCTCCGCGCACTGCGGCGGGTTCGCCTCACTGGCGTCGGTGGCGAGCTCGTCGAGATCCTGGTGTCCCGACAGCCGGTTGTCCGGGTTGGCCAGCCCGATGACCTTGCCTTTGACCTCGCTTTGTGGCAGGGAGTCCAGGGCTTCCCGGCACTCCGCTCCGACGACGAAGACCGTGCTGTCCAGCAGCTTCTGGCTGTGGTTGAGGACGTCGCCGCGCTGGTTGTAGTTGAGCATGCCAGCGATCGCGCCCAGCTTGACGGCGGCGAGCGCGACCAGCATCGTCTCCGGCCGGTTCGACGCCAGCACGCCGACGACGGAGCCCTGACCGACGCCGTGCTCGGCGAAGACGTCCGCGTACCGATTCACCCGCGCGTTGGCCTCGCCGTAGCTGATCTCGGTGTCGCCGAACCGCAGGAACGGCCGCTCCGGGTGCTTGGCGGCGGCGTCCTGGAAGACGCGACCGAGCGAGGCCTTGCTGCCAGAACGCATCGTCGCGAGGCCGAGCGCGCCACGGGCCATCTTCGGCACATCGGGCGCGAGCTTCGGCAACGACCGAATGACGTCGGTGAACCGGACTCTGCGCGCCGCATCTCGCTCTGACGTCTCCATGGAGCGTCACCTTACTGGCGAGTAGCCCCGTGAGCGCAAGTGTGAGTTCGTTCATGCCGGTCAATCCGGGCGGATGGCGGCGCGCCCGCCTTTGCGTCGTGTCCCCCGCTCCGGACGTCGTATCCCACGTTCATGACGCCGTGTTCGCCGCTCGGGATGTCGTGTTCTGCACTCTCGACAGCACTTCG
>WHUD01000130.1 GCA_009377385.1 Actinophytocola sp. | reverse complement strand
GGGTGGGCGACACGCTCTACGAGGGCAAGCCCAAGGTCACGTTCCCGGGACTGCCCAGCTTCGCGCCAGCGCACTTCGCCGTCGCAAGGCCGAAGGACCTCGGCAGGGCCAAGCAGTTCCGCAAGGGCGTCGACCAGCTGGAGTCCGAAGGCGTGGTGCAGATCCTGCGCTCCGACCGCCGAGGCGAAGGCGTGCCGATCTTCGCCGCCGTCGGTCCGATGCAGTTCGAGGTCGCCTCCCACCGGCTCGACGTCGAGTTCGGGGTCGGGGTCGAACTTGAGCGGCTGCCGTACCGCACCGTTCGGCGGCTGACCGACAGCGAGCACCGCAAGACCATCGAAGCCAGCCGCAGGGGAGAGGTGCTGACCCGCTCTGACGGCGCCGAACTGGCGCTGTTCGCCGACGAGATCGCGCTCGGCACGCTGCGGCGCCAGCACCCCGACCTGGCCGTCGAACACCTCGTCGCTGGCACAGACTGAGGCGCACGCCGAGTGCGGAGGGCCGAAAGCCCTGCTCGATCGGGGACCGTTGGCAAGTGCATTTTCCCGTGTCGACATCTACTGTGGGTAGGACACCGATTCGACCGATCGTGCGAGGACACCCACAATGCACGCCTCCGAGATCATGGCACGACCAGTACCCACCGTCGGCCCGCACACTCCGATCGCCGACGCCGTTGACATGCTCACCGAACGGGCGCTGCCCGGGTTGCCCGTTGTGGCAGACGACGGGCGCCTCATCGGCCTGTTTTCCGAGGCCGACGCGCTGTTCTCCGAAGTGACCCTCGCCGGGGACGACTCCGTCACCGTTGAGTCGGTGATGACAACGCAGGTCGAGACCGCAGGACCGGACGCGGACGTCGCCGACATCGCCCGGCTGATGCTGGACCACGAACTCAGCTGCGTGCCGATCGTGCAAGGTGGCATGGTCTTCGGCCTGGTGAGCAGGACAGAAGTGCTTCGCTGGCCGGACAGGCTCGTGGTCCCTGCCCCGGACACGGTGCCAGCCCGCTAGCACAGGCGTTACGGCAGCCGCGCCCGGAACTTCGTGTTGCCCGGCGCGTCGCTGTGCAGGTCGGAGATGGTGTCACGCATCTCGGTCACGATCTCCTGCAGGCCGTCGATACCGGCGGCGATGCGCTCGCGGACCTCCGGCGTCCGCGCTAACGCCCCGGTGCGCTCCAGCGACAGCCCGGTCGCGAACAGCCGCTGGATGACGTTGTCGTGCAGGTTCCGTGCGATCCGATCGCGATCGGCGAGCACGACCAGTTCGCGGGTGCGGGCATGCGCGCGGGCGAGCTGGTACGCCAGCGCGGCCTGATCGGTGAACGACTCCGCCAGTCGGAGATCCTCATCGATGAACGGCGTGCCGCCCGGCTGGCGCGCGGTGATCAGCACGCCAAACATGGCCCCCGATGCCCGCAGTGGCACCAGGAGCGCGGGGCCGAACGTTGCCACTGTCCCCGCCTCCGTCGGCAGCGGTAGTTCGTCGACGCGACGTCCGACGTTGCCGTGGAACACTTGCCCGCACAGCGACTCGTCGGTGGGAAGCATGGTGCCGATCACGATGTCAGGGTCGGCGTCGATGGCGACGTCGACGACGAGGGTTGGCCGTTCGCTCTGGCTCAGCTCGTCGTGCACCGCCACGATCGCGGTTGGCGTGTCGTTCAGCCCGGCCGCCTTGCGCGCGAGCAGCGGAAGCGCGTCCTCCGGTCGCGTCCCCGCGAGCAGCTCCGTGCTGATCTCGCTGGCCGCTGCGAGCCTGCGCTGCTTGCGCCGAACGCTCTCGTACAGCCGGGCGTTGTCGATCGCGATGCCCGCCGCGGCGGCAAGTGCCTCGACGATGGCCTCGTCGTCCTGGGTGAACGGCGCGCCTGCCACCTTCTCGGCGAGGTAGAGGTTGCCGAAGACCTCGCCCCTGCTGCTGATCGGCACGCCGAGGAAGGACCGCATTGGCGGATGGTTCGGCGGAAATCCGCACCGCGTGGGGTGGGTGGCGGTATCGTCCAGCCGCACCGGCCGCTCCGCGGTGAACAGCTCCCCGAGCAGACCGTGCCCCTTCGGTGGCGCCCCGATGTCGCGCGCGGCGTGCTCGTCGAGCCCGTGGTGGACGAACCGGCTGAGTCCGCCGTTCTCGCCGCGGACGCCGAGCGCGCCGTACCGCGCGTTGACCAGGTTGACCGCCGAACGCACGATCTGCCGCAGGGTCCCGTCGATGTCGAGCCCCGACGAGACGGCCAGCATCGCCTCGAGCAGGTCGTCGAGTTGCTCTTGAGCGTCGATGGCGCGCGCGACTCGCTGCCGTACGCCGGACAGGAGCTCGTGCAGTTCGAGCCCGGCCAGCGTGTCCAGAGTGTGCTGGTCTTGCTCGGATGTCATGCCGTCAGGATCCGTGCGTGGCGCGGCGTCACGAGAGTCTTAGGTCCCGGATGCCTACGACTCTCGGCGCTGCTCGGCGTCGTCATGTCAGTGGTGTCCATTCCGCTCGTCGGAGCCGAGCTCGGAGACGACGTCGGCGAGCGGTCGGCGCGGGCTTGACGGCAGCCTGCTCGCCGTGGTCGGGGCCCATCCCACGCGGATGAGCAGTTGCGGCATGGCCGCGTCCTCCAGCACGTCGGTGGCCACTGCCTGCCGGGTGTCGGCGACTTCGAGCGCCTGCGACAGCGGGCAGGTCGCCAGGCCTAGTTCCGTTGCGGCGAGCAACGCCGCGCTGGCCGCCTCGCCTGCCCGTAGCTGGGATATCGTGTCGTCCCCCGCGGTGGCGAGCGCGAGCAGCACGGTGGCCTCGTCGGCGCCGTCGTCCCCGAGGTAGGCAGGCAGCGTGCCGCCGGGGAAGGTGCGCATTGGGATCCTGGAGTGGGTGCTGGCCTTGGCAGGTGAGCTTGCCGCGAGCACCCCATCTATGGCGAACGGTCCGCGCCCGCTCCACGAGGCGATCTCCAGCGCGTAGTCTCGGTCGCTTTCCTGCTGCCGCGCGGCTTCGGCGATCGCGGCGATCAGCTTCGCGCGTGTCACCGGGTCACTGACCGGCACGAGCAGCGCACCAGCCTTAGCAGCCGCCGCGATCATCCGGTCGATGTGGCTGGATGGCACCGGCCATGACGACAGTGGCCTGCGGTCACTGCGCCTGCGCAGGATCGTGCCGGACAGCAGCACGTCGTCGTCCGTCGGCGCGTGGCGGCGGACTTCGATCGAGGCGAGGTGGGCCGGGTAGGCTGGGTTCGGCACCCGGTGCACCGTGGTATGCCAGCCGGACGCGCGCAGCGCGACCCGCAGGTGATGCAGCGCGGCCCCGCAACTGACGACGAGGTCACGCCCGTCGGGGTCGGTGGCGCGCACCTGGCGGTCCCAGTCGGCGTAGAGGTGCACCGTGTGGTCGCCGAGCTGCCAGCGCCACGGCTGCGTGTTGTGCACGGACGGTGCCCTGGTCGCGAGTTCGATCGCGCTGAGCACCGTGGTGCGATCCGGTTGCGTGGCACTCATCGGTCGTGCTCCTTGCTGGCGGTAGTGGTGCTTGTCATGGTTCGACGACACGCGCCCTGCGTATAGGGCCGAAGGCCCCCGCGCGGCCGGGACGACGTCCCTTGCTCACGCCGAGGGCTTTGGTCGGGAGACCTCGTGGTCAGGGGCGCCCGCGCTCATGACTCGGTGAACCGGCGTGCGGAGACGTTCTGGTGCGCCAACCTGCGGATCGCGGCGAGCGCCGCCTCGCCGAGTACGGTGCCGACGACGACGCCCTCCAGCACGTTCTCCACCGTGCCGAGTTCGCTGACGTAGCCGACCTCGACTTCGGCGATGGCCGCCGCCGCCTCGCAGTAGTTGTCGAAAGCGTCCGCGATGTGTGGATGCCCTAGCCGCCGCGCGCTGACGATGATGCCTGCCAGCACGTCGAGTTCCGGGGTGTCGTCGGCGATCTGCCAGCCGTGCCGCTCGATGAGCGCGTCGACGTCCTCGCGCCCGGCCGCGAGGACGTCGTCCGGCTCGGTCTGGCGTCGCTCACACAGGCTCGCAGAGACGACGCCGAGCACCTCGTGGAGCGGCATGTCCGGCTCATCGAGGGTTGACAGCACTTCGCGCACGGTCGCGACCGGCAGCTTGCCGACGTCGATCAGCGCCCTGATCAGCCGGAGCCGGCCCAGGTGCGTTTCGTCGTAGCTGGCCTGGTTGCGGCTGGTGCGCTCGCCGGGGGAGAGCAGCCCTTCCCGCAGGTAGTACTTGATCGTCGGAATGGAGACGTTGGCCTGACGGCTCAGCTCGGCTATGCGCATCGCGCCCCGTTCTTTCTCGGATCTTGCCTTCTCGCATGGATAGTGTAACTATCTAGAAGTAGATACCGAAACTATCTAATATCGGAGTGTGTCATGGCGACGGTCCCTACCACCCTGAGCCGGGCCGTATCCTGGCATCGGCCGCTGATGGTCTTCGCGGGGCTGATGGTCGTCTCGACCGTCGTGTCCCTGGCAGGGCTGCTGGTCGACGACCGGGTGCTGGTCGGCGCCCCGATCTGGCTGAAGCCGTTCAAGTTCTCGATCTCCCTCATGGTCTACGCCGTGACCTGGGCGTGGATGCTGTCGCTGCAGCGCAAGGTGCGGCCGTGGGTCTGGTGGACGAGCACGGTGATCGCGGTGCTGGCCGGGGTGGAGATGGTGGTGATCATCGGCCAGGTGGTGCGAGGCGAGATGAGCCACTTCAACGTCTCCACGTCGCTCAACGCCGTCCTGTTTTCGATCATGGGGTTCTCGATCGTGCTCTTGTGGGCACTCACGCTGGTGCAAGGCGTCGTACTGTTGCGCGACCGCATCGCCGACCGGCCGATCGCGCTGGCGATCCGGGCCGGCGTGCTGATCGCGTTGATCGGCATGGCGTTGGCAGCGCTGATGACGGGGCCGACACCCGAGCAACTGGATGCGCTGCGCGCGGGGGAGGATGTCACTGTGATCGGCGCCCACAGCGTCGGTGTCGCCGACGGCGGGCAGGGCCTGCCGGTCACTGGCTGGAGCACGACCGGCGGTGACCTGCGGATCCCGCATTTCGTCGGGATTCACGCGATGCAAGCGTTGCCGCTGTTCGCGCTGGGGCTGACGGCGTTCGCGCGGCGGTTCCGGCCGTCGCGGGTGCGGCATGAAGGGGTGCGGCTCCGGCTGGTATGGGTCGCGGTCGGTGTCTATGCCGGGCTGTTGGCGCTGGTGACCTGGCAGGCCTTGCGCGGGCAGCCGTTGCTCGCGCCCGACTTCTGGACACTGCTCGCCGTAGCCGCGTTGGTTACCGCGACGGCCGTCGGCGCGGGCACTGCCCTTCGCGCTCAGTACGTCGACCTTCCAGACGGCGTGTCTCACCGACACGACGTGGAGGTGGTGCGATGAGTACGCTGTTCGATCTTGCCTTCCTGACGGCCGCGCCGTCCTGGGTACTGATGATCCTCGCCCCGACGTGGCCGGTCACGCACCGCGTGGTCAGCTCGCCGTGGCTTGTGGGCTGGATCTACCTCGACAGCAGGCGGCGCGACATCCATCCGCTGCTCATGGCGCCGGTACATGTGCTGGCCATCCTGCTCTCACCGATCGGCCTGCCGGTGTACCTGGCACTGCGGTCCGTCCCCGCCCTGGCGCGACGGGACGGCGTCTCGGCCACGGCGGCGTAGCGGAAGTCACCGCATCGAGGCGCGCCGGTAGCTCTCCGGGGCGAACTCGTCCCGCGCGATGGACTTCCGCCGCAGCCGCAGGTAGGTCGGGCCGGACACTCGGGCGCGGCGCGGCAGGATCGGCGTGATCGCACGCGAGAGGGCGGCGAGGACGTCTGCCTGGCGCTGCTTGATCGGGCTCCAGCGTATGCCGAACCGTGCGCGGAGTTCGGGCGACAACGCGTCGGCGCCGGTCAGCGTCAGCAGGTATCCCGCAAAGGATCAGCGCGTACGGCGCGAGCAGCAGCCTGCGGACGTCGCTGGCCCGCGCCCAGGACAGCGAGTCTGGCCCCACGACGTACTGGCGTGCCTCGTCCGGCGACAGACGTAGCGAGCTCATGGCGCAACCTCCCTGGCGGCGACCGGGACCGAAGGCGCCATGAAAGCCCACTGTTGTCACGCTGTCAATAGCGCCCGATGACGACGGCGGTGTCGAGTTCGTCGGAGTGCGCGATCCGCGGTACGAGCCCGCCGCTGGCCATGGCGTCGGCAATGTGGGCCGCCTGGTCCTGGCTGGACTCGATCAGCAGGTGTCCGCCTACTGCGAGCCACTGTGGTGCCGCCGCGATGATGCGCCGGTGGACGTCGAGCCCATCCGCTCCGCCGTCCAGCGCGACCCGAGGCTCGTGCAGCCGAGCTTCCGGTGGCATCAGGCCGATGGTGTCGGTGGGAATGTACGGCGCGTTGGCGGCCATGACGTCGACGCGGCCCTGCAGGCGTGTTGGCAGCGGAGCGGTGAGATCCCCAACGTACGCGCGCCCGCCTGCGGCGGCGATGTTGCGGCGTGCGCACCGTACCGCCGCGGGGTCGACGTCCGTCGCGTGCAGCTGGATGGACGGCAGTTCCGCCAGCAGTGCCGCGCCGACGGCGCCGGAACCGCAGCACAGATCGACGACAACAGCGGACGACGTCGCGAGCGCGGCGGCGTGGCTGACGAGGAACTCCGTGCGTCGTCGCGGCACGAACAGGCCCGGCTCGACGGTTATCCGGAGGCCGTGGAACTCCGCCCAGCCAAGAATGTGTTCGAGGGGCGTGCCGTTGACGCGCCTGTAAACCATGGCGGCGAGATCCGCTGGCGTACGCGCGGCGGAGAGCAGCAGGCGGGTTTCGTCCTCGGCGAAGACACAGCCTGCGGAGCGAAGCCGGGCGACGATGTCGGGACGGCTGGCGGACAGTGAGTTGGACACAAGAGTGCCTCCGCGCTTCACGGCGTCATCCAGATCATGAGGCGACGCGACTCCGCAGGCGCCTGCGGGGCGCGGTCCTCGGTCCTGTCAAGTCGATATCCCAACCGCTTCGGGATCGCCCCGCTACGGACATTCAACTCGTCGCAGTGGATCTCGACCCGGTCGACGTCGGGCAGTCGAAGCAGGTGCGGCGTCAGGACCCGCACCGCTTCGGAGGCATAACCTTTGCCGGGGTGCTCGGCGTGCGTCCAGTAGCCGATCTCGATGCCGCCAGGGCCGATGCGCCGGTGGGCTCCGACGCAGCCGACAAGTGGTCCTTCGGGAAGCCAGACATGGTAGAGGTAGTCCGTTCCCTTGCCCCACAGTTTCTCCGCCTGGCGGCACCGTTCGCGCTGCGAGGCGAGCGTGGCCGCTTCCGCCGTCGCCCACGGCATCCACGGCCGCAAGTGGTCCAGGCTGGTGTCGACTGCCTCGGTCACCGCCGCCGCGTCGCCTTCGTGGGCGCGTCGCAGCACGACCGGTCCTGCGGTCAATTCCGTGGGCATGACGAACGGCTTCATCGCTCCATTTCATCCATTTTCGCCACGGCGGTGCAATCGGATTTCGTGCATGGCGCGGCGAGGTGCGACACGCACCCGTGTGTTCCGTCGGCCGACGGCTCCACGGCCGCGTAGCATGCCGAAGGTGTCAAACGTCGTGAGCTTTCCCTCTCGTGGACGTCCGTTCCGGCGTAGGCCACGCCGCGAGGAAGCGGTGACGTACCGGATTCGTGTTGAGCTTGCGGACACGTCGGTTTCGTTATGGCGGGAGCTGGATCTCGCCTCCGACCTCTTCCTCGACGATGTGCACGCCGTACTGCAAGCGGCCTTCGGCTGGACGGATTCGCACCTGCATCGGTTCGCGTCCGGTCCGGGCTATTACAGCCAACACGCTGAGTACTACCTCATGCCGTTCGAGGTGGACGAAGGCGAGGATGGGGTGCCCGAGTCGCAGGCGCGGCTGGACGAGGTCCTGACCGAGCGCGGCGACACGCTGTTCTACTGCTACGACTTCGGCGACGACTGGCAGCACGTCCTCACGCTGGATGCGGTGCATCCGCGCGACGCGGCGGAGGCGAGGGCGGTCTGTGCTGGCGGCGAAGGGCCCGGTCCGGCAGAAGACTGCGGTGGGGTCCCTGGCTACGAGCTGCTGGTGGCCGCGAACGACCCTCGGCATCCCCAGTACCGGCAGGCGCGGCAGGAGTACGCCAGCATATTCGGTGAGGACGCCGATCCGGCCGGATTCGCTCCGACGGCGTTCGACAAGGACGCGATCAACGCCGAGCTGAGCTGGCTTGCCCTCGATAAACCAGTCTCCGACCTGCCCGCGCGGTTGCAGGAGCTGCTCGAAGCGGTGCAGCTGGCGCCGGCGCGGCGCGAGCTACGGCGGCTGATCAACGATGCCGAGATCGACAAGACCGTCTCGATGGACATCGACGACGCGACCAGGATCGTGCGCCGCTACACCTGGCTACTGGACCGGGTGGGCAGCGACGGCATCACCCTGACGTCCGCCGGATACCTACCGCCCGTTCACGTCGAAGCGGCTGTCGCTGATCTCGGGATCGGGGAGGAGTGGATCGGCAAGGGCAACCGCGAGGTCCAGACCCTGCCGGTGTTGGAACTGCGCGAGTCGGCCCAGCGAGCCGGGCTGCTGCGCAAGCACAAGGGACGGCTCGTCGTGACCGCCCGTGGGCGTTCCCTGGCGAAAGACCCGGTCTCATTGTGGTTCCATCTCGCCGAACGGGTGCCACCGAAATCCCACGACGTGGTCCGCTCGCAGGCGGGGTTGTTGCTGTTGATCGCGATCGCCGCCGGGGTTACCGACAACGTGAACGCGGTCATCGCCGAGGGCCTCGGTGCGCTCGGCTGGGTCGGTGCCAGTCGGCGTCCGCTGTCGGCGATGGACGCCTCGTTCACCGCGGACCAGACGAACGCGGTCCTGCGGACGCTTGGTGCGTTCGAGTCGGATCCCGACGAGCCGTGGCGGCGACGGCCCAGCGCGGACGCCGTCGCGTTCGCCCGCGCGGCATTGCAGTCGTCGTAACGCGGATGTCGCGGCACACTGACCGGACGGCTCGGGTTCTCGGCGTTGATGCGTGCCGGGCCGGCTGGGTCGGTGTCGTCCTGGACGGCGACCGGGCGACCGCGCACGTCGCGTCCGGCATCGCTGACCTCGTTGAGCAGGCGAGCGTCGACGGGCAGCCCGCCGTGGTTGGGGTCGATATGCCGATCGGGTTGCCCGACCACGGTCCGCGTCAGGCAGACCAGCTCGCGCGACGAGCCGTCGGGCGGTTGCGATCGTCGGTGTTCACGACGCCCACCCGACCGGCGCTCGAAGCGCCGGATCACCGGACGGCCAGCGCCCGCAACCGGGAGCTGACCGGTAAGGGCGTGTCCATCCAGGCGTTCGGGCTCAAGCCCAAGCTGCTGGAGGTCGACCAATGGGTGCGCCGAGCGGCGGTCAACGTCGTCGAGGTGCACCCTGAGGTCTCGTTCGCTCGCCTGGCCGGTGCTCCGCTCGACGTCGGGAAACGGACCCACTTCGGCGTCGCACGACGTCATGAGCTGCTGCGGGAAGCAGGCGTCACGCTTGAAGGTGTCCTCGGCGCGGTTGTTCGCGGAGTCGGCGTCGACGACGTCCTGGACGCCACGGTCGTTGCGTGGAGCGCTCGGCGGGTGGCGGCTGGGTGTGCCGTTGCGATACCGGACCCGCCGGAGGTGTTCAGCGACAGCTGGCCCGCCGCGATCTGGATTTGAACGCAGCGGGCGTGAGGCGGCCCCGCTCTCGCACCGACGCCGGTCGGCCGTTCCCTGCCCGATCTGACATCCTCGGTGCCATGACGACAGTAGCGATCATCGGAGACGGTCCAGCGGGCCTGAGCGCCGCCCTGTTCCTGGCGAAGAACGGCCACCAGGCGATCGTCTACGGCCAGGACAAGACGGCGATGCACTTCGCGCAGTTGCACAACTACCTGGGCATTGACGACATCAGCGGCACCGACTTCCAGACCGCGGCGCGTGCGCAGGTCGCTGGCTTCGGAGCGGACCTCCGCGACGAGAAGGTCGAGGCGGTGACGCAGACCGAAGAGGGCTTCAGCGTCCGCGCCGGTGACGGCATGGTCGACGCGGACTACCTCATCCTCGCGGGTGCCAAGGCGACGCGCCAGCTCGCCGAGGAACTCGGCGTCGACATCACCGACGACCGTGCGCAGGTCGACACCGAGAACCGGACGAACGTCGACCGCGTGTACGCGGTGGGCAGGCTCGCGCGGGCCAACCGCAGTCAGGCGATTATCTCCGCTGGTGCCGGAGCCGTCGCCGCGCTCGACATCCTGTCTCGGGAAGAGGGCAAGGACGTCCACGACTGGGACACCCCACCGAAAGAGGACTCCGAGTAGGAGCCGCCAGCCCTACACCAGCTCGGACGAGACGACAGACGGCAGGTCGCGGAGGTGGTCGAGCAGCAGGTCGATGTCGTCATTGGTGACCATGACGGTGCAGACCATGCTGCTCTCCGGCACTCCGTCGCGGATGTCGACGGACAGGTCATGGACCTTGAAGCCACGCTGTTGCAGCGCGGAGACGAGCGGGAGTATCCCGTCTGTGCCGCCGGTGAAGTAGGTGGCGACCCGGCGACGTGCCAGGAACGACGGGGACGACGGGGCGCGATACGACGAATACGCAGGTGAAAGGGACAAGGCGGATCTCCACGGTCAAGAACTGACAGGAAATGGGCCAGGTCCCGAGAAGATGTCCACGTGTCCGCGGTCGACAGCGCTGCGCGCCAGCGACCTGGGTTCAGCTGGCGCGCCTCAATACGTCTCGCCTCCGAGTCGT
This sequence comes from Actinophytocola sp., assembly GCA_009377385.1. Taxonomy (GTDB): domain Bacteria; phylum Actinomycetota; class Actinomycetes; order Mycobacteriales; family Pseudonocardiaceae; genus Haloechinothrix_A. Next base: position 2,516 of record WHUD01000130.1, on the reverse strand, counting down.
GTAGCGCGGCATGCGATCAGGCTAACACGACGATCAACCGCCGTATCGGACTCGTGCACGCCGACAGCCGGACGCCTGTCGGAATCCCGGCCGCTGTTCCGGCGAATCGACGTCTCGACTAGGCCGTTTGGCGCAACGGAAAAGGGGTGCCTACACTCCCTGAGGTGCAGAAGCTGGGCGAACTGCTGAAATCGTATCGACGTCGGGGTGAAGCATCGACCGGCCCGCGGGTGTCGCTACAGAGCGCGGCGCTCTCCGACGTCGGCCTCGTACGCAGCAATAACGAGGACTCCGCCTATGCCGGGCCAGCATTGGTGGCGGTCGCGGACGGCGTCGGCGGCCATGCGTACGGCGAGGTGGCGAGCTCGGTCGCGATCACGACCCTGTCCGCCCTCGACGGCGATATCGCTGGGGACGAACTGGTCTACACGCTGGCGAATTCGGTGCAGGCCGCCAATGAACGCATGGGCGAGCTGATCGCGGAACGGCCCGAACTGCACGGGATGGGCACCACGCTCACCGCACTGCTGTGCTCAACCGGCAACCGGCTTGCGGTGGCGCACATCGGCGACTCGCGGGCATACCGCCTGCGCGACGGCGCCCTGCGTCAGCTGACCACCGATCACACCCTCGTGCAGTCGCTGGTCAGTGCCGGAAGTATCAGTGCGGAGGAGGCGGCGACCCACCCGCGTCGCTCGCTGATTCTGCGTGCGCTCGACGGGCGCGGGGCCGCCCATTTCGACCTGTCGGTACTCAGGGTCGTGCCCGGTGATCGCTACGTGGTGTGCAGCGACGGGATATCCGACGTCCTCACCGACGACGAGATCGCCGGGAAGCTGGGCATGGGATCGCCAGTGGATGCCGTCGCGCGGCTCGCCGTGTCCGCACTGGAGGCAGGCTCGTCCGACAACCTCACGTGCGTCGTCGCCGACGCCGTCGAAGGACGTCCGGAGCCGTCGACGTCACCCGTTTCGGTGGGCGCGGTCGCGGACTGGCACGGGTAGCGCCCTTGCTCCTCACACGGTGTCAGGTCCGAGTGTGGTGGTGCCATGTTGAGTATCGGAGAGTTCGCGCGGCTGGGCGACGTGTCGGTGCGGATGCTGCGCCACTACGACGACCTCGGCCTGCTTCGGCCCGTGCAGGTGGACGAGTGGACTGGTCGCCGTCGTTACGACGTCGGCCAGAACCGGTGACCTTGTCGGTGTCCTCCGCTATCGTTCCGCTACTTCAATGGTGATGCCAAGGGCAGCGCGAGCCTTACGAGGCCGGGCGACGGTTCGAACGGACGGTCGCAGCTGTTCTGGCTGGAAGATGACGCCATACGGTGGCTCGGACTCGACGACCGAGGCATCGAGTTGGAGATCATCGGCATCGTCTTGCCGGCGTTCGAGGAGTTCCTCGAAGCCAGTTGATCCCGTCCTAGTTGTCGACGCCGAGCGAGAACGCCGCTTCGAGGTCGTGCTTGGAGTACGTGCGGAAGGCGATGTGGGTCTCGGTCGAGCGGACGCCGTCGACCTTGTTCACCCGTCCGGGGATGACCTGGGCGAGTTCCTCGTGCTCGTGCACGCGGACGATCGCGACGATGTCGAACTCACCGGTGACGGAGAAGACCTCGCTGACCCCGTCGAGGTCGGCCAGTGACTCCGCGACCTCGGGGATCCGGTCCGTGTCAGCGTTGATGAGCACGATTGCGGTGATCACGGGGCACTCCTTGGTCCGGGTCGCGGTCAACGGTCACCTTACTCATGCCGTTCGCACGCCTCGGCCCATGGTGGCGCGCTCGCGGCACCGACTGCGGGCGCGATTGCCGGGGCGTATCTTCGGGTGCCGTGATGGGGCACGCTGGTAGGTCGTGGCAGCAGGACCGGAGGTCACGGCCTGCCACTTGGGTGGGTGACGAGGCGTTGAACTACTACCACCTGAATCCACAGGCGCGTGATGACCTGGGAACCAACCCAGCCCTGAGCGCGTCGTGGCAGCACGGATAGCACTGTCTCGCATACCAGACACATAGGCGTCATCGCCTACTGACGGAGTGCGTCCGGGCCAGTGCAATGACCCGCATGCCGCAGCAGCCGGCTGCGGCGCAGGCATTCGTCAGGAGGTCCATTGATGAGTACGAGCGACGTCGCGAGCGTGTCCCGGACGGCGGTGACCAGCAGACTGCTGCTGGCGACACTGGCTGGCGCGTTCTTCTTCCTGGTCCCGATGTACTGGGATGGCGCCTGGACGGTGCCGTTCGACATCGTGGTCAGCTCCATCACCGATGGTCTGCCGGGACTGGTCACCTACTACACGCTGGCGATCATCCTCGGCGCCCTGGCGCTGACGGCCACGGCGTACACGCCGCTCGGCGCGAGGTACACCTTCGTCGGCGCGTTCCGGGCGTCATGGCTGATGATCGCGCTACGGCTGGCGGGTGCGGTGCTGGCGTTGCTGATCGTCACCGAGACCGGGCCGCCGGAACTGCTCGATCCCGGCGTCGGCGGGCTGATGTTCGGCAAGCTGGCCGCCTC
>WHUD01000012.1 GCA_009377385.1 Actinophytocola sp. | reverse complement strand
CCTGGCGCAACGCGACGCGCTGACCTGCACAACTGCATCGATATGGATATGCCCTTTCTTCGTTTACGTCCTCGGTGATGAGCGCAGGGGCATCGGCGACATCGACGTCGGTGGCTCGGCGGAACCGGGTTGTCAGTTCGCCGTGACGGCCGATGTACTCAACGTGCGCAGCGGCCCGTCGACCGCCGCCGACGTCGTCGACAAGGTCACGCGGGACGAGACGGTTGCCGCCAGCTCGACGGTGCGACAGGGCTATCGCAAGCTCGGCGACCAGCGGTGGGTCGCGCAGGAGTTCCTTGCGCCGCTGCCGAAGACGTCCTGCCGGTAGGCGGACGTCCTGTCGGTGGTCGCCGGTAGGGTCTCCTGCGTGCTCACCGTGTCGACCGTGAACGTCAACGGCCTGCGTGCCGCCGCGAAGAAGGGCTACGTGGAGTGGCTCGCCGCCGCCGAGGCCGACGTCGTCTGCCTGCAGGAAGTGCGTGCCGAGCGGGAGCAGCTCCCGGATCACGTCGTCGCCCCTGATGGCTGGCACGCCGCATTCGCGTCCGCCGCCGACAAGGGCAGGGCCGGTGTCGGCGTGCTGTCCAGGAACGAGCCAGCCTCGGTGCGGGTCGGCTTCGGCGATCCGGAGTTCGACACATCCGGCCGCTACCTGGAGTGCGAGTACAACTCGTTGATCGCGGCGAGCGTGTACCTGCCGAGTGGGCATGTCGGCACGCCGAGGCAGGCGGAGAAGGAACGCTTCATGGGGGCGTTCCTGCTGCATCTCACGCAGTTGCGGGAGCGCGCCGATGCGGCGGGTAAGGAGGTTGTTGTCGTCGGTGACTACAACATCGCGCACACCGAGGCTGACCTGAAGAACTGGAAGGGCAACCAGACCAACTCCGGGTTCCTGCCAGAGGAGCGGGAGTGGTTCTCGCGGGTGCTTGACGGCGCTGGCTACGTCGACGTGCAGCGGGCGTTGCAGCCGGACGGGCCCGGCCCGTACTCGTGGTGGTCCTACCGGGGCAGGGCGTTCGACAACGACGCCGGGTGGCGGATCGACTACGTGCTCGCCTCGCCCGGCCTTGCGGCGAAGGCCGTCGACGCGAGAGTGGAGCGGGCGCCGAGCTACGACAAGCGCTGGTCCGACCACGCCCCAGTGACGGCGGTGTTCGACTGGGCGGGGCGGTAGGGGTCAAAACTCGGGTTGCGTTACGCGCTTGGCCCACGACTCGGTGTTGGCGAGGAGACGAGCCACAGCCCCGCTGTCGTACCTGGCGATGTCGTCAGATCACGCGGCCATTCATGACAACGTGCAGGAGGTGTTCCGTCGAGTCATTCATGCATTGTCGCCGTCGATCAGGGCATCCAGGTCGACAGGCTCCTCCTCGTCGACCGGGGCAGGCGGGTGCGGGGCGCGACAGCGTCACCGAGACGTCCAATGCGGCGACGACTCTCATGACCATGTCGAGCGGAGCCGAGGCTTTCTCGCCCATCTCGAAGGCGTTGAGCCACTGGCGGCCGACACCGGCCATCTGTGCCAGGGCGGACCTGGCAGCACTGTCCGGGAGCGGACAATTGTGCTGCGCGGTGTTGCCGAGCATGATTGCCTGGTCCGGGTTGTCCGCTGTCTGGCAGGGAGTGTGTGCATGAGTGCGTCCGTGGAACCGGTTGCGAAGCTGACGTCGTTGTCCCGTGGTGCGGGATGCGCGTGCAAGCTACCGTTGTCCAAACTGGAATCGCTGTTTTCCACGTTCGGGACCAATCTGGGCACGGCAACTGGCGATCTGCTGGTCGGCGCGCTGGAAGGCGACGACGCCGCCGTGTACCGGCTGGACGACGAACGCGCGATCATCCTGACAACTGACTTCTTCACGCCAATCGTCGACGACGCGCGCGACTGGGGCCGGATCGCCGCCGCGAACGCGCTGTCGGACGTCTACGCGATGGGCGGCACGCCGCTGATCGCGGTCAACCTGACCGCGTGGCCCGCCAACGACCTGCCGATGGAGCTGCTCGGCGACGTCCTGAGCGGTGGGTCGTCGATCGCGGACGAGGCGGGCTGCCTCGTCGTCGGTGGGCACACCATCGACGACCCGATCCCCAAGTACGGCATGGCCGTCGTCGGCATGGCCCACCCGGACAAGCTCTTCCAGATCGACCAGCTCGCCGCCGGTCAGACGCTCGTGCTGTCCAAGGCGCTCGGCACGGGCGTCATCTCGACGTCGATCAAGAACGGCGGCGCCGACGACGCATGGATCGAGGGCGCCGTCGGGTCGATGACCACCCTCAACGCGGACGCGAGCGCGGTCGCGCGCGAGCACGGTGTGCGGGCGGCGACCGACGTCACCGGGTTCGGACTGCTCGGCCACCTTCACCGGATGGTGCGCGCCAGCGGACTCGCCGCCGAGATCGACGCCGGATCGGTGCCGGTGCTGCCCGGTGCGCGGGAGGCGATCGCGGCGGGCTACGTCCCCGGCGGCACGAAGTCCAACACCGAGCACCTTGCGCCGTACATCCGCGTCGCCGATGGCGTGCCGGAGGACACCGCCGTGTTGCTGCACGACGCGCAGACGTCCGGCGGCATGCTGTTCGCGGTACCGGACGGCGTGGACGTCGACGTGGTCGTCGCCGACCTGCGTGCCAAGGACCTGCCCGCCGCTGCGGTGGGCCGCGTCGTCGAGGGCGAGCCGGGCCACGTCAGCGTGAAGCCGTAGCGCGGAACACGGCGTCCGGAGCGGCGAACTCGGCGTCGGGAGCGGCGAACTCGGCGTCGGGAACGGGGGACACGGCGCTCGTTAGCGCACGCTCCGCCGGATCGCGGCGCTGGTGATGTCGACGGCCAGGGTCAGCCCGATCAGTAGCGCGAGCGTCGTCAGCGCACCTGCGTAGTCGAACGCGCCGATCTGGTGATCCAGCAGCAACCCGAGCCCGCCGGCGCCGACGACGCCGACCACGACGGTCTCTCGGATGGTGACCTCCCACCGGTACAGGCCGTAGGCGACGAACCGGGGCGCGGCCGCGGGGATCACGCCGTAGCAGAACACCTTCGCCTCGGACGCTCCGTGCGCGCGCAATGCCCGCAGCGGGCGGACCTCCAGGTTGTCAACGGACTCCGCCATGAGGCGTCCGAGCACGCCGGTGGTGTAGACCGCCAGTGCCAGCGCGCCGGGCAGGATCCCGGGATACATCACGAATAGCAGCAGCAACGCCCACACCGGCGGCGGGATCGCCCGCAGCACAACCAGCACGAACCTGCTGGCCAGCATCGCGAGCATCCGTGCGGCCGTGGAGACCCTGCCGCGCTCAACGCGGTCGCGGCCGTGCGCAGGGGTGGACGCGGGCACCGCGAACAGCGCGCCGAGCCCGAACGCGATGGTGATCGCCACGATCGACATCGCAAGCGTCACCCCGGCCAGCGTCAGCAGCCCGCCGACACCGGAGTCGCCGATGCTTGGCGGCCACGCGTCGCTGAGCAATTGGAGTCCGAACTCCCACGCCTTGCCGCTCCACAGCACCGCGACGTCCAGCCCGACCCACCAGCTCGACAGCCCGATCAGCACCGCGGCGAACACCAGCGACCCCGTCAGCAGCGGATCCCGCCGGACACCACCGCCATCGCGGCTGCGACGACGTCCGCGCGCCCGCGCGGAGCGCACCAGCGAGCTCCAGTAGTCCGCCGCGACGCTGAGCAGGATCAGCGCGAACAGCAGCGTCCAGATCTCCTGGTAGCGCAACGTCTGGAAGCTCAGCGCGAGCTGGAAACCGAGCCCGCCAGCACCGACGAGGCCGAGGATCGCCGCGCTGCGGATGGCGCACTCGAACCGGTAGAAGCCGTAGGACAGCAGGTCGGGCAGCGCGGGCGGCAGCAGCCCGTACAGCACGGCGGACCGCTTGGTCGCCCCAGCAGCAAGCAGCGCGGTGTACGGCTTGCGGCCGGTCTCGTCCAGCAGCTCGGAGAACACCTTCGCGGTGACCGCGCCGAACGGAATCCCGATCGCCAGCACGGCCACAATCGGGTCGATACCGAACACGACCAGGAAGAACAGCCCCCAGACGACCTCATGGATGCCGCGCGGCACTACGAGCACCGACCGCGCGAACACCCATCCGACCAGCCTGCGCCCGCGCCGGGCGCGGACCCCGGACGACCACCACGTCTGCGAACTGAGCACCCCGCCGATCAGTCCGATGGCCAGGCTGAGTGCGGTGCCGAGCACGGCGTAGGCGAGCGTGGTGAGCATCGCCGTCCCGGTCAGCGCGAGGAACGAGGCGTCCAGTCGGGGCGAGACGGCCGCCGCGAAGAAGTCGAGCAGCGAGCCCGCGCCCTCCGGCTTGAACACCGCGCCCCTGCCGATGCCTGCCGCCACGGCCGAGACGACGATGGCGGCGGTGATCAGGAGCGCCCAGCCGCGACGTCGACGGGACCGCTCGGTCGCGCCGGTGCCGCGTTCCGGTGCCGGTGGCGGCGGGGTGTCCACCGTGGACGACTCCGCCGCTTCCCACCGACACGTCGTCGTCATCGCGGGTCCGTGGCGCGCTCGAAGGCGTACAGCGCGTCGACCTCGTCGTCGGTCAGGTCGGCGCGCTTCTTGTCGAAGGCGATCTGACCGGACCGCAGCCCGAGGACCCGCTCGAAGCTGCCCAGCGCCATCTCGACGTCGTGCAGGCAGGCAAGCAGCGTCACGCCAGCCTCTGCGGACAGCTCAAGCAGCAGGCTCATGATCTCGCGGCCCCGCGCGGGGTCGATGCTGGCGACCGGCTCGTCGGCCAGGATCATCACCGGGTCCTGCACCAGCACCCGCGCGATCGCCACCCGCTGCTGCTCGCCGCCGGAGAGGTCGCCAGTGCGGTGGTTGAGCTTATCGCCGATGCCGACCCGATCGAGCGCGGCGCGCACCGGCTGGACGTCGCGGGGCAGCAGCAGCGAAAGCGCCGCCTTCCAGAACGGCCAGCTCCCGAGCCTGCCCGCGTTGACGTTGTGCACCGTGCGCAGTTGCTCGACCAGGTCGAACCGCTGGTGGATGGTGCCGATGCGGCGCTGCGACCGCCTGATTTCCCGCGCCGACGCTCGCCGGTAGTCGCAGCCGAGCGTCATGACCTCCCCGCTGGTGGCGGCGACGGTGCCGTTGAGCACGCCGATCAGCGTGCTCTTGCCCGCCCCGCTCGGGCCGATGATCGCGACCCGCTCGCCGGGCTCGACGGTCAGGTCGATCCCGGCGAGCGCGGTGTTCGCGCCGTAGCTGACACCGACGCCGCTGAGCGCGAAGATCGGGCTGCTCATGGCGGTCAGTTCAACAACCCAAGCCGCTGCGCCACTTGCTCGATCTTGGCGTAGTTGCCAGGGGCGGTGTCGATGAAGCTCCCTGCCTCGAACAGGTCGAGGATCTTCTTCTCGGTCGGGGTGCTCCCGTCGAGTTCGAGCAGGGCCTTCTTGATCTTGTCCGTCATGCCGTCGCCGAGTTGCTCGTCAAGGTCGGGCCGCGCCACCCAGTGGTAGTCGTGGTACGGCGGGGTGCGGAAGACCTCGCGCACCTTGCTCGTGTCGACCTTGCCGGTTTTCACCAGCTCGTCCCACACCGAAGCGTTCAGCGCGCCCGCTTGGTACGTGCCAGCCTCGACGAGCTTCGCAGTCTTGTCGTGCGAGCCGGAGTAGCCGGGGTTGCCGGAGAAGTCGTCGGCGCTCATCCCCGCCTTGGAGAGGAAGTGCTGCGGCATCAGCCTGCCGGACGTCGACGTGTCGCTGCCGAAGGTGAACGAGTGCCCTGCCAGTTTCGAGAGGCCGTCGACGCTGTCGAACGGCGTGATGCCGGTCTTGGTGTTGGCGACGAACACGCTGTGGAAGTTGGCGTCGATGTCGCGCTGCGCGAGCGTGACCGCGCCGGGTACCTGGGTGCGGGCCTGCACCCCTGTCAGCCCGCCGAAGAACACCAACTGCAGGTCGCCGCGCTGGAACGCGGTGACGGACGCGGTGTAGTCGGTGACCGGCAGGTACTTCACCGCGACGCCGAGCCGATCGCTGAGATAGTCCGACAACGTGCTGAACTGGCGCTGCAGCACCTGCGGGTCCTGATCGGGGATGGCGCTGATGGTCAGCACCTTCTCGCCGTCAGAGCCTGCCGAGCCTCGGGGGTCTCCCGGCGACTGGCCGCACGCGGCGAGCAGCATGCCGATCGCGGTCAAGGCGATGAGCCGGAGGGGGACACGGGGCATGGGTTCTCCTTCAGCTAGCAACCGGTCGGGGGACTGGTAGGGACAACGCGGTCAGCACACCGGACCAGGCTGCCCGCTCCTTGTGCGGTGCGACAAGGTCATGCCTCCGTTCGCACTCGGCGCGGAGCCGGTGGTAGTAGCCGTTCCTGTCGGTCTCGGCGGCGTGCAGGGCCTCCGCGAGCGCCTCGGTGTCGCCGACGGGGAAGTAGCCCGGATAGTCGTCGCCGAGCAGCCCTCGCGAGCCGGGGATGTCCGACGACAGCACCGGGACGCCCGCCGCGATCGCCTCCGAGACGACGTTGGCGCCGCCCTCGTCGTGCGATGTCAGCACCAGCAGCTTGCTGCGGGCGAGCAGGCGCAGCGCCTCGGCGCGGGGCTGTTCCCCGAGCCAGCGGTAGCGCGGGTTGCGGGTGGACTCCTCGCGGGCGAGCCGGGCGAGTTCTTCGTCCAGCGGCGCGCCGGCGTGGCTGACGACGAGCCGCGAGTCCGACGGCAGCAACCGGCTGGCCTCCGCGGTGCGTAGCGGGTCCTTCACCGCGCGCAGGTGGGCGAGCACCGCGACCTCGAAGGCGTCGTGGCGCGGTATCTCATGCGGGATGTCCGGCATGGACTGCACGATCACCGTGGTGCGGGCGCGCTGCTCGGCATCGAGCTGAGCCAGCGCGTGCGGTTGCAGCACGACGATCCGGCTGGCGAGCGCGAGGATCTCCCGCTCGACGCCGCTGGTGACCAGGTCCGGGTAGAGGTCGGTGCCGGTCAGCGCGAGCACGATCGGCGCGCCGGGATGCTCGGTGTGGAACGTGCGGATGGCATCGGCGCTCTTGCGGGCGTGCAGCGCGATCAGCGCCGCGTAGTCGCCCGGCTCGTAGCCGTTCGTCACCCGCACGTCGCAGCCGAGCCCGGTCAGGATCGACTGCCAGCGCCGCGCCGTCACGTCGTTGCCGTGCACAGAAGTGGGCGCAGCGCGCGCCGCCGGAGTGACCAGCAGGATCATCGCGCGCACGTCCGGAAGCCCGCGATCACGTCCTGCCGTTCATGGGTGAAGTAGTTGCGCATGGTGTTGCGCAGGTACCGGCCGCGCGTCGCCCAGCCGCCACCGCGCAACACCTTGCGCTCGCCGAAGAACTGCTGGGAGTTCTCGCCGTAGGCGTCGCGCTCGAAGTTCGGGTAGCCGTCGAAGTCGCTGGCCGTCCACTCCCAGACGTTGCCGATCAGATGCCGAATGCCCTCCTGGGTGTCGCCAGCGGTGCAGACGCTGACCGGGACGGTGCCCTTGCCCAGCCAGTCGGTCGCCGCCTGGTGCGGTTTCGGGAGTTCGTCGCCCCACGGGTAGGTCGGCTTCTGCCACGCGCCTGAGCAGGCGGCGAACTCCCACTCGGGCTCGGTCGGCAGGCGACGTCCCGCCCAGCGGGCGAAGGCGTCCGCCTCCCACCAGCAGACGAAGTTCACCGGGTGATCCGGTTCCAGCGGGACCCAGGTGTCGAAGTGCCGCCGCTCCCAGCCGTCCCCGCCGCGCCGCCAGTACAGCGGGTGCCGCGCGCCGGTCGTCGCGAGCCACTGCCCGTTGTCGGACCACAGGTTCGGGGTGGTGTAGCCGCCGTCCGCGACGAACTCGGCGAACTCACCCTGCGTCACCGGCACCTTGGCCATGGCGAACGGCTCGACGTCGACCGGATGCGCCCACTTCTCGTTGTCGTAGACGAACGGGTCGGCCATGAGCGCGCCGAGCAGGAATCGGCCGCCGCCGAGCCGGACGTCGCCGCGCCAGTCGTCGTCTGCGACGCCGAAGTCGACGTCGGTGTCGGTCAGCCCCGGGAGCGGCGGCAACGGCAGGCCGAGCGTCTGCCTGGTGTAGGTGAGCGCCTCGGAGTGGGTGTCGTGATGGTGCACGGTGTAGCGCGCGAAGTGCCGCGCGACGTCGCTGGTGTCGCTCGCGGTGACGGCGTCCGCGACCCGCTGCCCCACGGTGCGGACGTAGTCGACGGTGTCCTCCCGCGACGGCAGCCGGAGCCACCAGCGGGTGTCGTGCGGGATCGCGCCCGAGTCGTAGAGCGCGTCGCCGTACGGCAGGATCGGGTCGTGCCCGCAGGCGCGGCGGAGCACGAACAGCTCCTGGAACCAGGCGATATGCCCGATCTCCCAGAGCAGCGGGTTGATCGTCGGTAACAGGGGCGCGACGAGTTGGTCATCGGTCAGGTCTGCCACGTGTGCCAGCACTCGCTCGACGCCGTCAATGGCCCAGGTAGCGAGTTCCTCCGCCGTGATGTCCACGTGGGCAGAATAGTCGGGAGCACCGACAATTCGCTCCAGGTTTGTCTGCGTCCGGACAGTGTTGCCCACGCGCCGTGATGCCGCCGATCAGCCGATCGCGGACGCGCCATTGGGGTTGCTTGAGTTGCGTTTTCGAAGGTCTCGGCCACTATGGAAGGAGCGATCTCCGTCGCCACCCTTGCTACTGATCGGGAGGTGCAAGATGGACGTGGTCGTCCTTATCGGACGGATTCTCTTCGTACTGCTGTTTTTCGGCTCTGCGATGGGGCATTTCACGCAGACGGCGAGCATGACCGAGTACGCCAAGTCGCGCGGCGTTCCCGCCGCGTCGGTCGCGGTCGTCGTCGGCGGGATTCTGCAGGTCCTCGGTGGACTCAGCGTCCTGCTCGGCGTGTGGGCCGACCTCGGCGCGTTGCTGCTGGTGGTGTTCCTCGTGCCGACCGCCGTGCTGATGCACGCCTTCTGGAACGAGACTGAGGCCCAGGCGAAGCAGATGGAGCAGGTCCAGTTCTTGAAGGACATGTCGCTGGCTGGTGCGTCGCTGATGTTGTTCGGGTTTGTCACGGGCACCGAGGACCTCGGCCTCATGATCACGGGTCCGCTGTTCTCGCTCTAGTCGCGGCGGGGTCGGGGCAGCAAGCGCCGCAGTCCGGTGTGCTCCGGCTCCTGCGGCGCGATTTCAGGGGCGTAGGTGCGCACTGCGCTCAGTAGTTCCTTGAGGCTCGGGTTGACCAGCGCGTGCTCGCCGACGAACACGGTCGGCACGGTCTCATTGCCGCCCGCGACCGAGCGCACCCTGGCGGCGGCGTCCGGGTCCTCCCAGATGTTGATCTCGCGCACCGGCAGGTCGACCCGTGCCAGCTTGGCCCGCAGCACCATGCAGAACGGGCAACCCGGCCGCCAGTAGACGTCGACGGTCGTGGTGTTGTCTGTGGTCATGCGAAGGTCCCCAGCCAGGTAGTGACACCATAGAGCACTGCGTAGGTTGCCACAGCGATGACGAGTACGCCGACGAGCCGTACGCGCCACCGCTTGACGCCCGCGACGTCGCACTGGCCTCGCCTGCGCAAGTTCCACCACACCAGCAGGACCAGCACGGCGAGACCGGCGAGCCGGAACCACCAGGCGTAGTCGTCGTAGAGCGTCGTCGCCCACGCGAACGCGGTGCCCGCGCCGACGATGCCCAACAGCGCCAGCGCCGTTGGGCCGACACAGCACAGGATGCCGGCGACGCCGCCGGTGATGCCGATGCGCCACATCGGCAGTCGCCCGCGCACGCGCTGTCGTTCGGTGCCGTTCGTCTGGTCGCTCGCTGTCGTCACGGTGGCGTCCTGTTCGTCATGCCCGCTGTCATCACAGCATCGCTTGCACGGGGCCGCTCGTCGACTGTCAGCCGCATGACAGGGGGTGTGTGATGCTTGACACATCTCGAACACCTGTAGCCCCACGCCGGCGTCCGAGAGCTCGGACAGCGCTGCGCGCTTCGCCGCCGGGTGACGTTTCGAAGGCCAACTCCCGATGCGCAGACCGGTGCTCCACTCGCGCAGCCGCTCGCACAGGGAGTAGGACCGGCGAGCCAGTCAGATCACGGCGCGACGTGCGACGCAAGCCGCTGCTGAGGAGCACGCGGTGTCGGCGGTGCTTCGGCTGGATACGCCAAGCCGTCCGTGCGGCGCCGCAACGTGGCTGCGACCTCGGACAGCCGGATGGCGACCTCGCGGAGCGCGTCCATCCGCAGTTCGCCGTCTTCGAGTTCGTCGAGCATGCTGACCAGTGCCGCACCGGCGTCCGCGTTGACCCGCGCGGCGTTGGCCAGAAGCTCGCGGTCTTGTGCGGTCGGCATGCTCGCCACCTCCGGGGTGGTCTTCCGTGGCCTGGCCGTCGGGTCACGCCGTATGATCCGGCTGGCCAGCGAGCGGGTCAGGCGCTGTGCCGGACGTATTGGTACACCGCGCGTCCGCCGCCGATCTCGATCGCGCGCCGGGTCGTCCTGCGCCGGGTGTGTAGGCACTGCCAGCCGCGCAACCGGTATCGGCGGGTGCTGGTTCGCTCGACGAGCCTGCGCTGGATCAGATGTTTGATGGTGTGTTCGACCGAGCGCATCTGACGAGGCGTCGGCTGTTCCACGTGGTGAACTTCGGCGGCCAACTCAGTACTTGTGAGGCCGATGGGCGCGTCGTGCTCGACCAGTTCGCCGTCCCGCCACTGCGCAGCGGGGACATCCACCCACAGCAGTTGAGACAGCGCGTCAAGGATGGCGTACTGGCTCGCGGTGACGTGCTCGGTGGTCGGCGGCAGCCAGTAGCAGGCTTCCTCGCAGTACTGGTTGTCCACTGGTGCGATGACGATGTCATGCGGTCGGGCGGCCGAGCCGGGTGTCCGGCGGATGGCTGTCGGACCCGTTGCCCTCCCGGAGAGCGCGGCGGGTCGCGCCTTCCTGCGACGGGGCTTCTTCGGTGCGTCTAGCTGCGGAAGTCCTTGGCGGCGGGTATTCAGCGACGCCACTGGAGGGTGTGACACCGACGACGGAATGATCCACTCTCGCCGAGCCGGGTTCGCGTTGCTTGGCCGGGTCTCGTAGTCGCGGTTGGCGTACACCTTGGTGCGTCGCACTTTCCCGTTGTCGTCGACGGTCAGTCGCACGGTCGGCCGGTCGACGCCCTGGGTGATCACGGGGCCGCGTGTCTTGATGCGCACCCAGCTGCAGTCGTCTCGGTACGCCATACCTGGGGTGAAGTTCTTCCCTAGCATGTCAACCGACCTCCCACGTGAACATTTCGTTAAATGAAATTACCGTATCATTCATATCCAGGCGCGGGTAGGCCTGTCACGGAATCAATGTGGTAATGGCAGGAGGCGCTGCGGCGCCGGGCGGTGCGGCGGCGTGGCCGCCAGGCTCGGAGAAGGGTTGGACGTTATGCGGCCGGCACGTAGTGCTCGAAGGCAGGCTCCAGCAGTTCGATGCACTCTTCGCAAATCAGCTCTCCCGCTGCTGACCTGCGAAAAGACGGACTCTGGTCAAGCGGCTGGGCGCACTCGGCGCAGCACTGATCGGGGCTTTCCTTGAGGGTGAGGCGTTCCGGTGTCATGGCCGGCCTCCGTGGGAGAGGTGTCGTGTTGCTCCGACCAACGAGTGACGTATGTCACGAGATACGCCGACGTTCGGAAATTCTGGGCGGTTTCGGGTAGAGGTCGCGAGTCAGGCTCGTGCGTTGCCGTGGTCGGATAACAGTTCAGCAAACAAACCCTATGAACTGTTGTTTGAACTTGCGGATCGCGAATGGTCGAATGAATGCCCTACTCGCCGGTACCGACGTCCTGGAGGGAGCACGCCATGCGATTTACCGTAGCGATCATCATTCTGATCGTGGCGATGCTGACCGGCAATGCCCTGCTCATCGTGGCCGCTTTCATCGGTGCGACCGCACTCGTGGTGACCAACCATTCGCAATGGGCTCGCTTCCGTGCCTCGCTGCACGCCCCCGCCGCAGGACACTTCTCCACGGGCGCGCTGCCACCTGACGACGATCCGGACTTCCTGCGGTGGCTCACTGAGCGAAACCAGCGGCAGCACGGGGACGACGTCAGCTGACCTTCGACACCGACGACCCGGTCCCGCCCGGCCAATCTGGCGCGTCAGGCGTTCCGAATTGAGATTGAGGGTGTCTTGCGCCGTCCGCCAGGTGGGCCACTTTTCCTGTACCGGAAGCCGTGCCGGATGCCACGCTAGAACCGCGGCCGCGAATCCCGCGCCATCCCGGCTGCGGGAAGGGATCGTGTCAGGGCAGCTGGCACAGCGGCGCATGATGGGGTCCATAAGGCTCCTGCGTCCCCGGTCCTTCTCGACGAGTCAGGAAGCGTACATGGAACTGTCCAAGCACCCGGCCGAGACACTCCAGCGTTCGATGCGCCTGCTCGGCGGCGGTGGGCCTGCCGAGCTGGCGATCCGGCAGGCGGCCTGGGTCGCGCGTTGTGTCGGGCACGGCGACGCCGCTCCGTTCACCCCTGACGACCTGTCCGCGCTCGCCGCGAGCCTGCGCACGACGGCGTTCGAGCGGGGCTCTGTTGTATTCCGCGCGGGCGACGAGGCGGACGGCGTGTGGATCGTGCGCAGCGGCAGGCTGGAGCTGTCCGTCGGGGCAGGCAGCAAGCGGGCGGTCGTGCACGTCATCGGGCCGGGCGCGGTCGACGGGGACATCCAGTACCTGCTCGGCATGCCGCTGCCGTACACCGCGCACGCGCTCGCCGACACGACCGTGCTCTACCTGGACGGCGAGTCGTTCGAGGGCCTGCTCGGCAACCGGCTCTCGATCGCGCGCAGATGGCTGTCCAGCGTCGCAATGCGGCTCGCGGAGAGCCAGGAGCGCATCATCGGCATGCTTGGCCGGTCGCTGACCGAACAGATCGCGCGGATCCTGCTCGAAGAGGCCGTCGACGGCGCGGTGCCGCTGCCGCAACGCACCCTCGCGGCGATGCTCGGCGTGCAGCGGCCGTCGCTGAACAAGACGCTCAAGGAGTTCGAGCGCCAGGGCCTGATCAAAGTGCGCTACGGCGCCATCGACCTGCTCGACGTCGACCGGCTGACTGCCATGTCCGGTTAGGCCGGGTCTGGCAGGTACGGGTCAGCCCATGCGGTGATGAGCTGCGCCACCCGCTCCGCATGTCTCGGATGGGTGAGCAGGTGGTCGGCGCCGTCCAGCGAGATGAACGACTTCGGGTGCCGGGCGGCCGTGTAGATCTCGGCGGCGTTGTCGATGCCGACGACGGTGTCCTGCGGCGAGTGCAACAGCAGCAGCGGCAGGCCGAGCGAGTGTCCGCTCGACCCGGTGAACGTGACGCGCTCGCCTCGGGGTGCCATGGCGAGGACCCTATCGCCGGGTCTGCCGGACGCCTACGCCGCTGGTTCGCCCGCGATCAGATGGCGGAACGCGGCAGGTCGAGGCGTGACCGTGTACTCGCCGTCCGGCAGCAAGAGTGGGTGGCCATCGAGCGTCGCCCGCGCCGGTTCGTCCAGCGTGATGCCGAGGCTGCCTTCGGTGACGCGCAGCGTGTGGGTGCCTGTGTCTCCCTCGGCGGTCACCAGCGCGCCTGACTCACACAGCTCGATGACGAGCGCGCTCGCGGTTGCCTCGTCTCCGTCACCAGCGGTATAGCGCACTGGGCCGGTGATGTGCAGGCTCGACGCGACGCTGTCCGACATCGTGTCGCTCGAGAGGGTGAGGCTGGCGGCGGGCCGTGCCTGCCACTCCGCGCCGTCGCCCGCGGTCTCCGGGCAGACGACGTGTGCGCCCCAGTGGGCGGCGCAACGCTCGGCCACCGCGCGCAGCGAGGCGCGGGCCGCGACGACGAGCTGGACGTCGGTGTGCGCCGGGATGCTGCCGAAGGTGGGCGCGGCAGGCACGTCGGTCACCGACCAGCCGTGCGTCGCCGCCGCGCGCAGCACGGTGCGGTGGAAGCTTCTGCTGTCCTTGTCGAACCCGCGCACGACGGCGATGGTGCCGCGCCCCTGCCAGAGGTCATGGTTAGCCTCGGGGTCGAGCAGGTGCTCGACGGTGGCGCTGAGTCGCTGGCCGGGTGCTGTCGGGGTGCGCACGGGTGCAGTCACAAGACCTCCAGTGGTCGGACATAGGGGTTCGCGCTGGATGCACGGGAAAGTAGGGCGCAGGGTTGCGCGTGGTCGACCGTAGTGGCATGGCCCCGTCGCCGTGTAGGTGAGAACGATCACCTGTCCCTCCATCGGGTATCGATTTGTCGACACGCCGACGAGGTTGGCGTGCCGGTGGTCACCCCCGTGCATCGTGCATCACGACGTTCGATAGCCTCTGCCGTCAAGTCAGCCATATGGCTGCGAGCTTTACACGCTCGGTAGTTCCGAATGTCGTATCCGTCGAGCCCGTCACTCGATCGGGGCTCGTCGAGACGTTGGAGGTGCGCAAGTGCGGGACCTGATCACGACGATGGTGGCCCGCGTCGCGACGACGATTCTCGCGGTCGCGGCGGGTCTGGTCTCGATAGGCAGCGCCGCTTTCGCCAGTACCGGTCAGGTCGCCGCGGAGAGTGCTACGTCGTTTGGCCTGCTCGGACCGGTCGGCGTCGTCGCGTTCGGCGTCGGTGTCGTTGGCATGGTCGCTGGGGTCGCCCGCCGCCGCAGGCAGGAGCTCGCCCACTCGGTTGCAGGGCGTAAGGACGTCGCCGACCGCGCAACGGCGGCTCGCGCCGAGCGCGTCGCCGAGGCCCGTGGTGCGGCGTCCGTTCCCGCCCCGTCTCGCGCGTCGTCGGCCGAGCGCACCGACAAAGCCCCTGTGGAGAGTTCCCGCGCTGCGTGATTCGTCCTAGCGGGCTGTCGGCGTCCCGCCGTAGGCTCGCGATCATGCGACAGCGCCTGCAGCTCACGCCGTCCGAGCCGACGCCAGCCAGCTCTGCGATCAGCAGGGCGCTGCGCAGGGCGGAAGACGGCGTCAGCATCGACGTCACCGAGGCGGCGACGTTGCTGCACGCGCGCGGTGAGCAGTTCGAGCGGCTGCTCGCTGCCGCCGCGCGGGTCCGCGACGCGCACCTCGCTGACCAGGGCCGCGCCGGAATCATCACGTACAGCAGCAGCGTCTTCATCCCGCTCACACGGCTGTGTCGTGACCGATGTCACTACTGCACTTTCGTGAGCGTGCCCGGCAAGCTCGACTCGCTGTTCCTCGAACGCGACGAGGTGCTCGACATCGCCCGCTCAGGCGCAAAGGCCGGCTGCAAGGAAGCGCTGTTCACGCTGGGCGACCGGCCGGAGGAGCGCTGGCCGCAGGCGAAGGAATGGCTCGAAGCGCGTGGCCATGCGTCCACATTGGACTACGTGCGGGCATGTGCCATCGCGGTGCTCGAGGAGACCGGGTTGCTGCCGCACCTCAACCCAGGCGTGCTGAGCTGGGAGGAGCTGCAGCGACTCAAGCCCGTCGCTGCCAGCATGGGCATGATGCTGGAGACCACGGCGGAGCGGCTGTGGTCCGAGCCGGGCGGGCCGCACTACGGCAGTCCGGACAAGGAGCCCACGGTGCGGCTGCGGGTGCTGGACGACGCCGGCAGGGTCGGCGTGCCGTTTACCACCGGCATCCTGGTCGGCATCGGGGAGAACCGGACGGAACGGGCGGAGTCGCTGCACGCGATCCGGCAGCGCGCGCGGCAGTACCGCAACGTGCAGGAGATCATCGTCCAGAACTTCCGGGCCAAACCGGACACCGCGATGCGCTCCGCCCCGGACGCCGACCTCACCGACCTCGCCGCGACCGTTGCGGTCGCGCGGCTGCTGATGCCGCCTGGCGTGAGCGTGCAGGCGCCGCCGAACCTGCTCGGCGACGAGCACGCGCTGCTGCTGCGCGCCGGGGTGGACGACTGGGGCGGGGTGTCTCCTGTGACGGCTGACCATGTCAACCCTGAACGGCCGTGGCCGGCCATCGACGCGCTCTCCGGCTGGACGTCGGAGGCCGGATACGAGCTGTCCGAACGACTCGCGGTGTACCCGAAGTACGTCCGCGACGCCGAGCGGTGGATCGATGTCCGGCTGCACGAGCATGTCCGCGCGCTGGCGACCCCGGACGGCCTCGCGGACGACGCCGCCGACGTCGTCGGCAGGACGTGGCAGGAGCCGGACGGCGGCTTCGACACCACCGGGCGCTCGGACCTGCACGCCGCCATCGACGTCGACGGCCGCACGGCCGACCGGCGTGGCGACTTCGACACGGTGTACGGCGACTGGGACGCGCTCAAGGCGTCCGTCACCGCACCGGAGGCCGCGCCGGAGCGGCTGGACGCCGACGTCCGCACCGGGCTCGCGCTCGCCGAGGACGACCCCGCCGCGCTGCTGGCCGAGGCCAACGCTGACGCCGCCATGGCGTTGCTGACCTCGGACGGCGCCACCCTCGACACCCTCACCAAGCTGGCAGACGAGCTGCGCGCGGACGTCGTCGGCGACGACATCACCTACGTCGTCAACCGCAACATCAACTTCTCCAACGTCTGCTACGTCGGCTGCCGGTTCTGCGCCTTCGCGCAGCGGGAGCGCGACGCCGACGCCTACCGGCTCTCTGCGGACGACGTCGCTGAGCGGGCGGCGGAGGCCGCGGCGGCTGGCGCGACCGAGGTGTGCATGCAGGGCGGCATAGACCCGAAGCTGCCAGTCACCTACTACGCCGACATCGTGCGCGCCATCAAGGCGAAGGTGCCCGGCATGCACGTCCACGCCTTCTCACCGATGGAGATCGTCTCAGCCGCGTCGAAGGCGGGCATCAGCGTCGCAGAGTGGCTGACCGAGCTCCGCGACGCCGGGCTCGACTCCATCCCCGGCACCGCGGCCGAAATCCTGGACGACGACGTCCGGTGGGTGCTGACCAAGGGCAAGCTGCCCGCCGCGACCTGGGTCGACGTCGTGTCGACGGCGCACCGGCTCGGCATCCCGTCCAGCAGCACGATGATGTACGGCCACGTCGACAACCCGAGGCACTGGCTCGGCCATCTGCGGGTGCTCGCAGGCATCGCGGATACAGCGCTAGATCTCAACACTGGCGGCGGGTTCACCGAATTCGTCGGGCTGCCGTTCGTGCACCACAACGCGCCGATCTACCTCGCAGGCGTCGCCCGGCCCGGCCCAACGATGCGCGACAACCGTGCGGTGCACGCCTTCGCGCGGCTCGCGCTGCACGGTCGCATCGACAACATCCAGTGCTCCTGGGTGAAGCTCGGCGACACCGGCACCGCGCAGGTGCTGCGGGGCGGAGCTAACGACGTCGGCGGCACCCTGATGGAGGAGACCATCTCGCGGATGGCTGGTTCGGAGCACGGGTCGTCCCGGAGCGTCGAGGAGCTGGAGCAGCTCGCCACGCTGGCTGGACGTCCGGCGCGGCAGCGCACCACCACCTACGGTCCGGTCGGCGCACCGGCCTGACGTTCCGGCACACGGGCGAGCGGTGATCTGGCGGACGGTCTACCGTGATGGTCTGTGGCGAACAAGCAAGCTGAGCACAAGACCGAAAAGGACAAACTGCTGCCTCGGCTGCGCCGGAAATACCCGGCGCTCGATCACGTCCTCCGCGCGAACGACGCATTCAATGAGCGCTACGGCGAGCATTACGCGGCCGCGATCACCTACTTCAGCGTGCTGTCGGTGATCCCCATCCTGATGGTGGCGTTCGCCGTCATCGGGCTCGTGATCGGGCGCAACCAGCTCGTGATGAACGAGATCACTCGGGGCATCGATCGGTCGGTGCCACCAGGCCTGAACGACGTCGTCAACGACATCGTCGACACGGCGACCCGATCGGCTGGCGGCCTCGGGCTCGTCGGCCTCGGGATCGCGCTGTACGCGGGCATCGGCTGGATGAGCAACCTGCGCGACGCGCTCACCGCGCAGTGGGGCCAGGAGAAGAAGCAGATCCCGATCGTGACGAAGACCCTCAAGGATCTCGCCGCGCTCGCCGGTCTCGGCCTCGCGCTGCTGGTGTCGTTCGCGTTGACGGCGGTCGGCGGCGGGCTCGGCAGGGTGTTGCTTGAGCAAGCTGGCCTCGAGGGGCAGCCGTGGACGGCGCTGCTGCGCGCCACGACGATCCTGCTGTCGCTGGTAGCCAACATGCTGGTGTTCCTGTGGGTCATCTCCCGGTTGCCTCGGGAGAAGGTGGCGATACGCGCCGCGGTCAAGGGCGCGGCGATCGCGTCGATCGGGTTCGTGCTGTTGCAGCAGTTGGCGACGTTCTACCTCGCCGGGGTGTCCCAGAAGCCCGCGTTCGCGGTGTTCGGCCCCGTGCTCGGTCTGCTGGTGTTCGCGAACCTGGTGTCCCGGTTCCTGCTGTTCGTGACCGCGTGGACGGCGACGGCGTGGGAGAACCAGGCGGGTGTCATCGCGCCACCCGTTCCGGTGACGATTCGGCCGCAGGTGCACGTCCGGCGCGGACCGAGCGTGGCGAGCGCGGCGGGCCTGCTCGGCGTCGGCGGGCTACTCGGCGCGGGGCTGACCTGGCTGCGCAGACGCTGATCAGCGCCGCGTCCTGCGGTGGAGCACGATCGTCGTGAGCAGCATGAGCGCGACGATCACCAGCACGACGACCTCCCGCGTGGCGCCGCCAGGGCCTTCCGTCGCGGCTTCCTTCGTCTCGGGGTTCTCGGTCGCGTCTTCGGTCGGCTGTGTGCGTGGTGTGTCGACGTCTTCCTGCTCGGGCGCCACCAGCGTGCCGACCGGTTCGACGTCGCGTGTGGACAGTCGGAAGCCGTAGTTCAGCAGCCTGGCGGCCTGGTCGCTCACCCGCATCGGGTGCTGCTCCGCGCGCAGCATCACCACAGCGAGTCGCTTGCCGCCTTGCCTGGCTGCGCCGAGGTAGGTGTGCCGTGCGTCGTTGGTGAATCCGGTCTTGCCGCCGAGGAAGCCGGGGTACTCGTGCAGTAGGTCGTTGTCGTTGTAGATGGTGATGGGGCGCTTGTGCTTCCGCCGCTTGAACGTCATCTGGTACGTCCCGACGGCCTTGATGAAGCGCGGTTCCGCCATCGCGGCGCGGAAGATCAGTGCGAGGTCGTAGGCGGACGTCGTCATGCCCGGACCGTCCAATCCGGACGTCGTCGCCGCACGGGTGTCCACAGCGCCGAGGTCGGCCGCGAGCCGGTTCATTGTGGCGAGCGCCTCGTCATTGCCGCCAAGCGCCGAGCCGAGGGCGTGCGCGACGTCGTTGCCCGAGCGCAGCAGCAGGCTGGTGAACAGTTTGTCCACTGTGTATCGCTGGCCCTTGACGATGCCGACGCAGCTGCACTCCTGGTGCATGTCGGCGGCCGATGCGGTGACGACGTCGTCCGGCTCGAGTTCGTCGATCACGGCCAGCGCGAGCAGCACCTTGATCAGCGACGCTGGCCGGTGCCTGGCGTGCGGGTTCTTCGCGGCGAGCACGGTGCCGGTGTCCAAATCCGCCAGCAGCCATGCCTTCGCCCTGATCTTGCCCATGGGGCGGCTGACGCCGTCCGGGAGGACGTGCCCGCACTCGGCCATCCGCTCACCGCCGGGCGGGTTGTCCGGCACGGGCAGCGGGGTTGGGGACGGTTCGCCTGGCTTGGGGACTTCGGACGAGTCGACAGGCGGGGGCGGCAGCGGGCGGTAGGAGCAGTGGTCGGGCTTGGCGGTTGCGGTCGGCGTGAGCAGCAGGGCGCTCAACAGGGTCACGACGGCGGCGGACAGCAGGCGTGCAGACCAGCTCGACACCGGAGTGAGGGTACGGGAAGGGCGGCGCCGCTGGCTGCCCTTGAGCCAGTCTCGTAGCCGATCGGTCATCGAATCGCGATGCGGTTACCCTCGGCCCATGCGGATGTCGAAGCCGGTGTCGCTGTTCTTGCTCGCGTTCGGTGTGTGGTCCTGGATCATCTGGGTGACCTTCGCGCGCAACCTGTGGCAGAGCGACAACGCCCGTGACGCCACCGGCGCGCTGACGTCGTTCTTCTGGGTGCACGCGGCGTTGACCGTTGTCTCGATCATCCTGGGTACGATCATCGGTGTGATCGGTTGGCGCGGCCTGCGCGCCATCGCCCGGCGAACTGAGGACTGACGATGGAGTTTCTGCGGCTGGTTCTGGTCTTCCTGCACCTGCTCGGCATGGCGATGCTGATCGGTACGTTCATGCTGCAGATGAGCGCCGGTCAGGGTGCGGCGTTGAACAAGGGCTGGCTGCACGGCGGCGGTCTGCAGCTGATCACCGGCCTCGCGCTGATGGGCATCGACCCCGCGCTGGACGACGTCGAGTACGACCCGTTCAAGACCGGCGCCAAGCTGCTCGTGCTGGCGGGTGTTTTCCTCCGCAAACCAGCCGCCCCGAAGTGGCTGTCCTTCACCCTCGGCGGCCTGGTCGTCTTCAACGTCGGCCTCGCCGTCTTCTGGCCGTAGGCCGCCCCGCCCCCGTCCCGGCTCCGGCCGCCGCGAGTCGCACCTTCGCGGGCCGCGAGTTGCACGTTCGCGGGCGCGAGTTGCACGTTCGTGGGCGCGAGTCCCGCGTTCTCGTGCCGCGAGTGCCCGGTTATGGGGCAGTGAGTTCCGACTTCCGGAGCGATGAATCCAGGATTCCGTGGCTCCGGGTCTGTCGTGAGCACTGGCCGAGCCGGACCATGTGTCAGGTAGAGCGGTCCCGGCACTGTCTGGCCCGATACTCGTCCGTCGCGTAGCTGACCTGCGCGCATGATGCCGCCGCATCGCCAGTACCACGATGTTGAATACGCCGCTCTGACAGCGGAACACGGCGTCAGCAGCGACGAACTCGAAGCCGTGAGCCTGGGACAAAACGTAGCGAGCGCGGGACACGGCGTCGTGGGTGTGGGACACGGCGTCGACCAGCCCGTTTCCGACCTGATGGCACTGAGCGACAAGTTGGCACTATTGTCTAGATGGCATCAGTTGCCGTAGCTGGCGGCACTTGGGGGATCAGCGCGGCACTCTGGACGGTGCCGTCGCGACTTCGTTCTATGGAACGGCCATCGCCGATGCGATGGGACCGATCATGATGGGTGCCAGGACTGCTGGTGGAACCACAGTGCGTGCGGGTCAGACCGATCGCAGGACGTCCCCCACGGCGTGAGACACTCGCCCTAGTCGGGCCGACCGGGGCAGGCAAGTCGACCATCGCCAAGCTGGTGACACGCGTGTACGACCCGACGTCGGGCCGGGTGCTGTTGGATGGACACGACCTGCGTGACGTGCGGTTCGACTCGCTGCACCGGCGTATGGCCGTCGTGCCGCAGGAGCCTTTCCTGTTCGGGCTCGGCGATTTTCTCGACCGCTCGCCTGCGGGGATTCACACCGTCGTGCACGAGCGGGGTGCGTCGCTGTCGGCAGGGGAGCGGTCGCGTTGGCTCGGGCGTTGTTCGCCGAGCCAAGGGTGCTGGTGCTCGACGAGGCGACGTCCAGCCTCGATCTCCGGACCGAGCGGCAGGTGGAACGTGCGCTCGAGGTGGTGCTCGCCGACCGGACGGCGATCATTATCGCGCACCGGCTGTCCACTGCCATGCGCGCGGACCGCATCGCAGTCGTCGACGACGGCCGGATCATCGAGATCGGCTCCCACGACGAACTTGTCGCCAGGGGCGGTCGCTACGGCGACATGTACGCGACGTGGAACGGCTGAGCGACCGGCGGGCCACGGTGTCTGGAGCGGCGAACATGGTGTCCGGAATGGGGGACACGGCGTCGGGAGTGAGGGACACGGCGTCTGGAGCGGGGGACACGGTGTCTGGAGCGGCGAACACGGCGTCGGGAGCGGCGAACACGGCGTCGGGAGCGGGGGACACGGCGCACCGGGGCCGCGTCCTCCGTCCTCCCGTCCCCGCCGTCCGTCAGACGCGCTTGAACAGCAACGCGCGCTTGACTTCCTGGATGGCCTTGGTCACCTGGATGCCGCGTGGGCAGGCGTCGGTGCAGTTGAACGTCGTGCGGCAGCGCCACACGCCCTCGGCGTCGTTGAGGATGTCCAGCCGCTCCTCGGCGCCCTCGTCACGGGAGTCGAAGATGAACCGGTGCGCGTTCACGATCGCGGCGGGCCCGAAGTACGAGCCGTCCGACCAGAACACCGGGCACGACGTGGTGCAGCAGGCGCACAGGATGCACTTCGTGGTGTCGTCGAAGCGCTCCCGGTCGGCCGGCGACTGGATGCGCTCGTTGGTCGGCTCGTTGCCGTAGGTGATCAGGAACGGCTTGACGGCACGGAACGCCTCGAAGAACGGCTCCATGTCGACGTACAGGTCCTTCATCACCGGCAGGCCCTTGATCGGGGCGACCGTGATGGTGGTCGGCTTGCCCTGCCGTGTCTTTCCCGCCCGGCGCCCGCCTCCTGCGAGCAGGTCCTTGACCAGCACCTTGCAGGCCAGCCGGTTGATCCCGTTGATCTGCATCGCGTCCGAGCCGCAGATGCCGTGGGCACACGACCGGCGGAAGGACAGCGTGCCGTCGACGTAGCCCTTGATGTTGATCAGCAGGTTCAGCACCCGGTCGGTGGGCAGCGCCGGGACGTCGTAGGACTCCCAGTGCGGCTCGGAGTCGACCTCGGGATTGAACCGCTGGATCTTCACGGTGACGGTGACGGAGCCGTCAGGAGCGGGGATCTGCGAGGTGTCGTTGGCGTTCGCAGTGCCTTCTACAACAGCAGTCATCAGTACTTCCGCTCCATCGGCTCGTACCGGGTGAACACAACGGGCTTGTAATCCAGCCGGATGTCGGAAAGGAAACCAGTGAGGCCGAGCGGCGCGTCCGGGTCGGGGCCGGTGTTGCCGTCCGGCAGCACCTTGTAGGACATCGAGTGCCGCATGAAGTTGGTGTCGTCACGGTTCGGGTAGTCCTCGCGGGCATGCCCGCCGCGGGACTCCTTGCGCGCCAGCGCCGCGTTGACAAGGCACTCCGCAAGGTCGAGCAGGAACCCGAGCTCGACGGCTTCGAGCAGGTCGGTGTTGTACCGCTTGCCCTTGTCCTGGACGCCGACCTTGCCGTAGCGCTCCTTGAGCGCGTGGACGTCGTGCAGCGCCTGCTTGAGAGTGTCCTCGGTGCGGTACACGGCGGCGTTGGCGTCCATGGTCCGCTGCAGCTCGGTGCGGATCTCGACCACCCGCTCGGTGCCTTCCGCCGAGCGGAGCGTGTCGACCATGCCCTGCACCATCGCGGCTGGATCGTCCGGCAGGTCGGCGTGCTCGACCGTGCTGGCGTACTCGGCCGCCGCGATGCCGGACCGCTTGCCGAAGACGTTGATGTCCAGCAGCGAGTTGGTGCCGAGCCGGTTCGAGCCGTGCACCGAAACGCAGGCCACCTCACCGGCCGCGTACAGGCCGGGGATGACGGTGTCGTTGTCGCGTAGCGCCTCGCCGCGCACCGTGGTGGGGATGCCGCCCATGGCATAGTGCGCCGTCGGGTACACCGGCACCGGCTCGGTGACCGGGTCGATGCCGAGGTAGGTGCGAGCGAACTCGGTGATGTCCGGCAGCTTCGACTCGAGCACCTCGGCGCCGAGGTGGGTGCAGTCGAGGTAGACGTAGTCGGCGTCAGGGCCTGCACCCCTGCCTTCAAGCACCTCGAGCACCATCGACCTGGCGACGATGTCGCGGGGCGCGAGGTCCTTGATCGTGGGGGCGTAACGCTCCATGAAGCGCTCGCCGTCCTTGTTCCGCAGGATCGCGCCCTCACCGCGGGCGCCCTCGGTGAGCAGAATGCCGAGCCCGGCGAGGCCGGTCGGATGGAACTGGTAGAACTCCATGTCCTCAAGCGGTAGGCCCTTGCGGTAGTAGATGCCCATGCCGTCGCCGGTGAGCGTATGGGCGTTCGACGTCGTCTTGAACACCTTGCCGAACCCGCCGGTGGCGAACACGATCGACTTCGCCTGGAACACGTGGATCTCGCCGGTGGCCAGCTCGTACGCGATCGCGCCGGTGGCGACCTGGCCGTGCTCGGTGTCAGACAGGACGACGTCGAGGACGTAGAACTCGTTGTAGAACTCGATGCCGTGCTTGACGCAGTTCTGGTACAGCGTCTGCAGGATCATGTGGCCAGTGCGGTCGGCCGCGTAGCAGGATCGGCGGACGGCCGCCTTGCCGTGGTCGCGGGTATGCCCGCCGAACCGGCGCTGGTCGATCTTGCCTTCCGGTGTCCGGTTGAACGGCAGGCCCATCTTCTCGAGGTCGAGCACCGCGTCGATGGCCTCCTTGGCCATGATCTCGGCGGCGTCCTGGTCGGTGAGGTAGTCACCGCCCTTGACGGTGTCGAAGGTGTGCCACTCCCAGTTGTCCTCTTCGACGTTGGCCAGCGCGGCGCACATGCCGCCCTGCGCCGCGCCGGTGTGGGAGCGGGTGGGGTAGAGCTTGGTGAGCACAGCGGTGCGTGCGCGCTGCCCCGCTTCGATCGCGGCGCGCATGCCAGCGCCGCCCGCCCCGACGATCAGTACGTCGTACTTGTGGAACTGCATGGAAACTCCAGCGGGGTAGTGTCCGATGGTTCGCCCCTGCGAGCAGGGCTCACGTAGCGATGTTCGGGTCGAAGGTGAAGATCACCATGGTGCCGAGCACGAGAATGATCGCCATGGACACGTAGAGCAGGATCTTCAGCCAGAACCGCGTGGTGTCCTTGCGGGCGTAGTCGTCGATGATCGTACGGAGCCCGTTGCCGCCGTGTAGCTGTGCCAGCCAGAGCATGGACAGGTCCCAGAACTGCCAGAACGGCGATGCCCAGCGGCCTGCGACGAAGGCGAAGTCGATCCGGTGCACGCCGCCGTCGAGGATGTTCATGATGAACAGGTGGCCGAGCACGAGCACGACAAGCGCGAGGCCGGACAGCCGCATGAACAGCCAGCTGTACAGCTCGAAGTTGCTACGCCGAGCCGCAGGCCTGCGCGGGGAGCGCGGCTTGTCGAGGGTGAGGGTCTCCGTCATGGTCAGTGACCTCCGAACAGCTCGGTCGCCGCGCGCTGCAGCATGAAGAACGCGCCGGGCACCATCACAAGCACCCACACGCCGATCAGGCCCCACAGCATCGGACGCTGGTACCTCGGGCCCTTGGACCAGAAGTCGACCAGCATCACCCTGATGCCGTTGAGGGCGTGGTAGAGCACCGCGCCGACGAGACCGACCTCGAGCAGCGCCACGAGCGGGGTCTTGTAGGTTTCGATGACCGCGTTGTAGGCGCTGGGCGACACCCGGACGAGCGCGGTGTCGAGCACGTGCACGAACAGGAAGAAGAACGTGAGCACGCCGGTGATGCGGTGGGCTACCCAGGACCACATACCGGGGTCGCCGATGTAGAGCGTTCCGCTCCTGCGTGACGTGCCCGCCATCGCTGGGGGACTAGCCGTGGTGGGCATCGGGACGGCCTCCGTCGTCGCTATCGATGGTTCGGACCTGCGCAGCGGACCTGCGCGGTCCTCACCATTGGCTCATTTAGCAGGACTGTAAACCTGCCGTTTGGCGTCGGCCGAACGTCGGGTTCCCTGGTGTGATCGACGAGACAGCCCGCGCAAAGGGGCCAGCTGGCGCAAGCTCGTCAACAATTCGGTTACGCGGACGCGTTTCATCTTCCGTTCACGTGTCGTGGGTCACCCGCGAGCGGTAGCCTTCCTCGCCATTGATCCCGGCGGTACAGCCGGTAGTTGCCAGAGACCGTCACCGGATCGGTGCGGGGAGGGAGTGACACAGTGCGTCAGAAACGGCGTCCACCACGGAGAATCAAGCGGGTGCGGGCGATAGCCGCCATCGGTGCCTTGGCGGTGGCTGTCACCGCGTGCGCCGAGCCGCCACCTGCGAACGAGCCCGGTGAGCAGTCGAAGAGCGACTTCCTCGCGTGCATGGTCACCGATGAGGGTGGTGTCGACGACAAGTCGTTCAACGAGACGTCGTGGAACGGCCTGCTCAAGGCCTACGAGGCCGGCACGATCGCCGAGCCGAAGTACGTCGAGCCGAAGTCGGCGAGCGACTACGAGCCCAACCTGAAGAACATGGTCAGGGACGACTGCGGACTGATCGTCACCGTCGGCTTCAACCTCGCCGAGGCGACCAAGGCGTCCGCCGAGGCCAACCCGGAAGAGAAGTACGCCATCGTCGACTTCCTCTACACCGACCCCAAGACATTCAAGCCGACGCCCATCGACAACGTCAAGTCGCTGGTCTTCAACACCCAGGAGGCAGCGTTCCTCGCCGGCTACCTCGCCGCTGGTCAGTCGAAGACCGGCAAGGTCGCGACATGGGGAGGCATGAAGATTCCCACAGTGACGATCTTCATGGACGGCTTCTACGACGGCGTGCAGCACTACAACAAGGTCAAGGACGCCGACGTGCAGGTGCTCGGCTGGGACAAGAAGTCGCAGGACGGCCAGTTCGTCGGTGACTTCAGCAACTCGACGGTCGCCAAGCAGCTGTCGGAGAACCTGATCTCACGTGGCGCCGACGTCGTCATGCCGGTGGCGGGCCCGATCGGTGAGTCCGCGGCGGTCGCGGCCAAGGACGCGGGCGGCGTGTCCCTCATCTGGGTCGACACCGACGGCTACAAGACGCTGACCGAGTACCGGGACCTGCTGCTGACCAGCGTTGTCAAGGGCATGGACGTCGCGGTGGAGGAGACCGTGACCGCCACAGCGCAGGGCAACTTCAGCAACGAGTCGTTCATCGGCACGCTCGAGAACGAAGGCGTGTCGATCGCGCCGTACCACGCCTTCGAGGACAGGATCGACGAGAAGCTCAAGCAAGAGGTTGACGAGCTGCGGCAGCAGATCATCTCCGGTGAGCTGAAGGTCGAGTCCGACGCCGCCTTCTAGGTCAGCGACACCCGTGCCGTCATGGGCGCCCGAGCCGGTGTCCATGACGGCGGCATGATGAGAGCGTGAGAATGTGAAGCTGCAACTGAGGGGGATCACCAAACGGTTCGGCTCGCTCGTCGCCAACGACCGCATCGACCTGACCGTCGAGCAGGGTGAGATCCACTGCCTGCTCGGCGAGAACGGCGCTGGCAAGAGCACGTTGATGAACGTGATCTACGGCCTCCTGCAGCCGGACGATGGCGAGATTCTCGTCGACGGCAAACGGATCACCTGCAACAATCCCGCCGACGCGATGGCGGTCGGCATCGGCATGGTGCACCAGCACTTCATGCTCGTGCCGGTGTTCACCGTCGCGGAGAACGTGATGCTCGGCGCGGAGCAGACCTACGGGCCCGGCTTTCTCGACGTCGACGCCGCGCGCCATCGGGTGCGCGAGATTTCCGAGCGGTACGGCTTCCACGTCGACCCGGACGCGATCGTTGAGAACCTGCCGGTCGGCGTGCAGCAGCGCGTGGAGATCATCAAGGCGCTTGTCCGCGACGCGCATGTGCTGATCCTTGACGAGCCGACCGCGGTGCTCACCCCGCAGGAGACCGACGAGCTGATCGAGATCATGCGTCAGCTCAAGGCCAACGGCACCTCGATCGTGTTCATCACCCACAAGCTGCGGGAGGTCCGCGCGATCGCGGACCGGATCACGGTCATCCGGCTCGGCAAGGTCGTCGGGGAGCCGGACGTCTCTGCCAGCGAGAGCGAGCTGGCGTCGCTGATGGTCGGTCGCGCGGTGACGCTCGCCGTTGCCAAGGATCCGCCCGACGTCGGGGACGTCGTCGTCGACGTCCGCGGCATGACCGTCGTCGACGAGCGGGACCACGTCGTCGTGGACGACGTCTCGTTCGATGTCAAGTCGGGGGAGATCCTGGCGGTCGCCGGTGTGCAGGGCAACGGCCAGACCGAGCTGACCGAGGCGATCATGGGCCTGCAACAGCGGGCGACCGGCTCCGTCCTGCTGCACGGCGTCGAGCTACTCGGCAAGTCGGTGCGGTCGGTGCTGCGCGCAGGGGTCGGCTTCGTGCCGGAGGACCGCAGGGTGGACGGCCTTGTCGGCGACTTCACCGTCGCGGAGAACCTGGTCCTCGACCGGCACGACGAGCCGCCCTTCGCGTCCGGCCCGATGCTCAAGCCGGCCGTCGTACGCCGCAGCGCGAAAGACCGCATCGCGGAGTTCGACATCAGGGCGGGCAGCGGCGCCACGCTCGCGAAGACGCTCTCCGGCGGCAACCAGCAGAAGGTCGTCATCGCGCGGGAGCTGTCCCGGCCGCTGCGGGCGTTGGTCGCCGCACAGCCGACGCGCGGTCTCGACGTCGGGTCGATCGAGTTCGTGCATCGACGTCTCATCGCCGAGCGCGACAAGGGGACGGCGGTGCTGATCGTGTCGACCGAGCTGGACGAGGTCAGCGCGCTCGCCGATCGGGTGCTGGTGATGTATCGCGGCACGGTCGTCGGCATCGTGCCCGGCGACACCGACCGCGACGTGCTCGGCCTGATGATGGCTGGGGTGCCGCCTGAGGAGGCGGCCGAGCGGGCGCGGCAGCATCACACGCTGGTCGAGGGGCTCGCGACGGGCCAGGACGGTAGGGAATGAGCGAGAACTCCAGCAACGAGCTGACCATCGGCCAGCGGTTCTTCCGGGAGCTGACGACCGGCGGCACCGCGCTGACACTGCTGTCGATCCTGCTCGCGATGCTGATCGGCGGGGTGCTCATCGTGGTCTCCGACCCCGACGTGCAGGAGACGGCGGCGTACTTCCTCTCCAGGCCAACCGACACCCTGCTGGCCATCTGGGAGTCCGCGAGCAGCGCCTACGCCGCGATGTTCGCCGGGTCGGTCATCGACTTCGAGGCCGCGTCGTTCGGGGAGTCGCTGATCCCGCTCGCGGACACGCTGACCTACGCGACGCCGCTGATCGGTGCGGGGCTCGCGGTGGCGCTGGCGTTCCGCGCCGGGCTGCTGAACATCGGCGCACAGGGGCAGATCCTCATCGGCGCGACGCTGGCTGGCCTGGTCGGCTTCGGGATGGACCTGCCTCCCGTCGTTCACCTCGGGTTCGCGGTGCTCGCCGGGTTCATCGGCGGCGCGATCTGGGGCGGCATCGCAGGGCTGATCAAGGCGAAGACCGGCGCGCACGAGGTGATCGTGACGATCATGCTCAACCACATCGCCGCGCTGCTGCTCGCATACCTGCTGACTACCCAGCTGTTCCGGCGCAAGGGCCAGGCGGCGCCGATCAGCCCGTTCGTGGCGGATTCGGCGGCGCTGCCGAGGTTCTTCGCGGACTCCCGGCTGAACCTCGGGTTGTTCGTGATGCTGCTCGCGGCGGTGTACAGCTGGTGGCTGCTGTCCCGCAGCACGATGGGTTTCCGGTTCAAGGCGGTCGGCCACAATCCGCACGCAGCGACGACGGCTGGCATCTCGGTGGGGCGGTCGTACACGGCGGTGATGTTCATCGGCGGCGGCCTCGCCGGGATCGCCGGAGCATCGCAGGTGCTCGGCACCGAGAGCTACCTGTCAACCAGCATCGCCGGTGAGCTGGGCTTCGACGCGATCACCGTCGCGCTGCTCGGGCGGTCGAGCCCGATCGGCACGGTCGCGGCGAGCCTGTTGTTCGGCGCCCTGCGGGCCGGTGCGGTCACGATGCAGGCGCAGACCGGTACGCCGATCGACATCGTGCTGGTGGTTCAGTCGCTGATCGTGCTGTTCATCGCAGCGCCGCCGCTGGTGCGGGCGGTGTTCCGGCTCAAGGTCAGGGCCGCGTCTCCGATGGCGGCCGAGGTCGGGGGGAAGGTATGAGGACTGAGCTTGCTACCCGTCCTGCCGAGAGCGCTGACGCCCAGCCCGCCGTCGCGCTCACGCGGCACTGGCGCACGCCGATCATGTTCGGCCTGTTCGGGCTGCTCGCCCTTGTCGTCTTCGGCATCCTGCCGGACGGCGGTCGGGCGAGCACGTTCGGACTCTCGCTGACCGACGACGCCATCCAGCTCGCGCCGATCTCAGTGCCGTCGAAGCTGGCCGCGACCCTGCTCGCCCTGGTGTGCCTGGGTATCGCGGCCTACGCGGCGTGGCAGACGTACCTGGGCCGCAGGGTGCCGCTGTGGCTGTCGATCACGTTCGGCGTCGCCTTCGTGCTGTCGTTCCTGACCTGGGCCGTCGCCGGATCGGAGATCTCGCTGACGTCGGCGTTGCAGGGCACGCTCGCGCTCTCGGTGCCGCTGATCTTCGGCGCGCTGTGCGGGATGATGGGTGAGCGCACCGGCGTCATCAACATCGCCATTGAGGGGCAGCTGCTCGCCGGGGCGTTCCTGTCCGGCGTCGCCGCCTCGCTGGTCGGCAACGTGTGGGTCGGGCTGATCGCCGCGCCACTTGCGGGGCTCGCGGTGGCGTGGGTGCTCGCGGTGTTCACCGTGCGTTACTTCGTCAACCAGATCATCGTCGGCGTCGTGCTGAACGTGCTGGTCATCGGCGTGACGAACTTCCTGTACAGCAGGCTGCTCAGCCCGCTGAAGGACACCTGGAACTCGCCGGGCAGGTTTCCCCGGCTGAAGATCCCCGTACTGAGTGAGATTCCGGTGATCGGGCCGGTGCTGTTCCATCAGACGATCATCGTCTACATCATGTACGTCGTGGTGGTGCTGGCACATATCGCGCTGTTCCGCACTCGGTGGGGGCTCCGGGTGCGGGCGGTCGGCGAGCATCCCGAGGCGGCCGATACCGCTGGCATCGGGGTGAACACGGTGCGGTTCCGCAACGTGCTGCTCGGCGGTGCGCTCGCCGGGCTCGGTGGGGCGTACTTCACGCTGGGCGCCGTCGGGCTGTTCAGCCCCGAGATGACGGCTGGTGCGGGGTTCATCGCGCTCGCCGCCATGATCATGGGCCGGTGGACGCCGATCGGCGCGGTGTTCGCCGCGCTGCTGTTCGGTTTCGCCAACAACCTGCAGAGCGTGCTGGGCATCATCGGCTCGCCGATCCCGAGTGAGTTCATGCTGATGGCGCCGTACCTGCTGACGATTTTCGCGGTGGCCGGTCTTGTCGGGCGGATCCGGCCGCCTGCGTTCAACGGCCAGCCCTACATCAAGTCATGACGGCGGTGGACTGGCCCGCGCTGCGGGAGGCTGCGGTGACTGCGGCGGCGAGTGCGTATTGCCCGTACTCGGGGCTGCGGGTCGGCGCGGCGGCGCTGGTCGACGACGGCCGGGTGGTGACAGGCTGCAATGTCGAGAACGCCTCCTACGGCGTCGGCCTGTGCGCCGAATGCACGCTGGCCGGTCAGTTGCGGCTGACCGGTGGGGGACGGCTGGTGGCGGTGGCCTGCCGCAGCGGCGACGGCGAACTGCTGATGCCGTGCGGCCGGTGCCGCCAGATCCTGTACGAGCTCGGCGGCTCGTCGTGCCTTGTCGACACCTCGCGCGGCGTGCTGCCGATGTCCGACGTCCTGCCGGACGCCTTCGGTCCGGAGGACCTGCCGTGACTGTGCTGAATGACGCTTTCGGTGCGTTAGGTGCGGTGAAAGACGCTTTCGCTGCACTGGGCGCAGGGAAGGCGTCATTCAGCGCGGCCGCCGGAGGTGGGTATGGCTGAACCGTTCGCTGCCGTCGACGTCATCCGCGCCAAGCGGGACGGCGGGCGGCTGTCCGACGTGCAGATCGACTGGGTGGTGGACGCCTACACGCGCGGCGTCGTCGCCGAGGAACAGATGGCGGCCTTGGCGATGGCGATCCTGCTGCGCGGCATGGACGGCGACGAGATCGCCCGCTGGACGGCCGCGATGATCGACTCGGGGGAGACGCTGCGCCTCGACGTCGGCATGCCCACCGTGGACAAGCACTCCACCGGAGGCGTCGGCGACAAGATCACGCTGGTGCTCGCGCCGCTGGTAGCCGCGTGCGGGGCAGCAGTGCCGCAGTTGTCCGGGCGCGGGCTCGGGCACACCGGCGGCACGCTGGACAAACTGGAGTCCATCCCCGGCTGGCGGGCCGACCTGTCGACCGCCGCGATGGTGGAGCAGCTGACCGAAGTCGGAGCAGTGGTCGCGGCTGCGAGCACTGCTCTGGCTCCGGCGGATCGGAAGCTCTACGCACTCCGCGATGTCACCGGAACGGTTGAATCCATCCCGCTGATCGCCAGCTCCATCATGAGCAAGAAGATCGCGGCGGGACCGCAGTCGCTTGTGCTCGACGTCAAGGTCGGCTCCGGTGCGTTCATGAAGACGCGCGAGGACGCCGTGGAGCTGGCCCGCACGATGATCGGCATCGGCCGCTCGCATGGGGTCGCGATGGCGGCGGTGCTGACCGACATGTCCCGTCCGCTCGGGTTGACGGCGGGCAACGCCGTCGAGGTCGCCGAGGCGGTGGACGTCCTGCGCGGCGGCGGGCCGCCGGACGTGGTTGAGCTGACGCTGGTCCTGGCGCGGGAGATGCTCTCGCTGGCTGGCGTGACCGAGGTCGACCCCGCCGAGGTGCTGGCCTCCGGCAAGGCGTACGAGGCGTGGTGCGCGATGATCCGCGCGCAGGGCGGCGACCCCGGCGCGCCGCTGCCTGAGCCAGCGCACCGGCACGTGGTCGAGGCCGAACGGGACGGCGTGCTGGCCGAGCTGGACGCGCTCGCCGTCGGCATGGCGGCCTGGCGGCTCGGCGCCGGCCGGTCCGCGCCGGGCGAACCGGTGCAGTACGCGGCTGGCGTGCGGCTGTTCGCGCGCCCCGGCGATCGGGTCGTGGCGGGCCAGCCGCTGGCGGAGCTGCACACCGACACCCCCGGCACCGTGCCCGCCGCCGTCGCGGCGCTGTCGGACGGCATCCGCATCGCGGAGTCCGCGCCGGAGCCGGGGCCGCTGGTGCTCGACGTGCTCCGGACGTCGTCAGTCGCCTGAGACGTCTGCGGTGTCTTCCTTCTTCGTGCCGTTGCGGGCACGGTTGTTGGTGCGGGTGCGACGCGGCTGGCGCGGCGGCGGCGCGGGCTGCGTCACCTGCTGCGGACCACCGCCGAGCATCAGCTCGGCGAACGTCGCCATCGCCTCGTCGAGCTGACCGCCGATGCGGCGCTCGGACTCCTCGTTGCTCTTACGCACGATCGAGTTAACCGCGTCGGCGTCCGGCCGCTCGCCGAGGACGCCCTCGACACCAGCGATGCGGGCCTTGAAGACGCCATCGAGGTCGCCGAAGCGCGTCGACATGCCTTCCTCGACCTTGTTGATGCGCGAGTCCAGCTCTTCGAGGCTGACGGTGAGCAGGTCGACCTTGTCGGTCATCGAGCTGAGCGTCTCTGAGGCGTCGAGCTTCGTCGTCGCCTCGCGGATGCGCTCCCGCAGG
Source organism: Actinophytocola sp. (assembly GCA_009377385.1). Taxonomy (GTDB): domain Bacteria; phylum Actinomycetota; class Actinomycetes; order Mycobacteriales; family Pseudonocardiaceae; genus Haloechinothrix_A. Next base: position 24,471 of record WHUD01000012.1, on the reverse strand, counting down.
GTGGCCTCGGCCTCGCTGAGCTGGTCGCGGAAGGTGGCCTCGGACTCGGTTGTCCGCTGCTTGGCTTCGGCGTCGAAGGCATCGATGCGCTCGCGCAACGCGGCCTCCGCGGTGTCGACCCGCTCGCGGACGGGGCCGTGCACCGCGCTCGGGATGCTCTCCAGCCTGCTGTCCTGCTTGTCGAGGTGGATCTCGAGCTCGTCGAGCCTGCGGTGGATGTTCTGCAGCTTGTCCTCGAGGCCGTCCATGCGGCCTGCGACGCCTTCGAACTTGCCAGCGACGCCGTCGAGGCGTCCGCCGAGCTCGGCGAAGGGCTTGGCGAGCTTGTCGACGATGCCGTCGACGGCTTGCGCGATCGCCGCCATGGCCTTGTCCTGGGCTTCCAGGCGGGACATGGTCTCGTCGATGCGCTCGGCGAGCACGCCGACCTCGGTGCGGTCTGGCAGCTCTGACAGGCGCTTACGCACGGCGCCGAGCGATTCGACGGGCGACAACCTCGCGTAGATGTCATCGAGGGCGTCGAAGACCTGCTGCTGTTCGCTCTCCCGGACTTCGGCCGCACGCACGAGCATGTTGCGCATCCGGTCGAAAGACGGGGCAATGGAGTTTTCAGTCACGGCATTGACCTTCGTCGGCACGGTTGGGGTGAGGAGGAGTGAGTGAGAGCTTAGCCATAGTCGTGTGGCGTTCTGTGGCACCCCCAGGTGTGTCGCGCATTCCCTGGTCAGCCGTTTGGCCCAACGGCGAGGGACAACGACGCTGAACCTGCACCTAAGGGTGAGGTCGGTGCGGGCCGAAGTCGTGAAGATCACCGACCGCACAGTGCGGGTGACGCAAGGTACAACGGAGTCATAGTCGCGGTCAAGATCCCACGATCAATGGACCCGGAACCGGTCCTCAAGGTCGTTGACCAGCTTCTGCCACGCGGCCAGCTCCTCGTCGAACGGCGGGCTCGGCTCCAGTCGGTTCAGGTCCGGCTTGAGTACGAACGACGCCAGCCAGCCAAGCCGCTCCGACTCGACGAGCGCGTCGTTGACGCTGTCGTCGCCTGCCCAGTCGGCGACGTCGGTCAGCAGCTCGACGGCGAGGTCGAGCTGGTTCGGGTCGATGGCCTCCGGCCCGTCGGTGATGTCCTCGTCGAGCCCGGCGAGCACGTAGGTGTTGACGTCGGTGACATCGACGTCGAGGTCACCGGTGGTGGCTTGGGAGACGACGTCGGGCCATGTCGGCATCTCGGCGAGGTCATTGCTGCCGAGCTCACCTGCGTCGGCGAGCTGCCTGGCGAGCGCCCGCGCCGATGTGAAGACGTCGATCCTGCCGTCGGTGCCGAGGAAGATCGGCTCGTCGTCCAGGTAGCAGCGCAGGCTGAAGTACTCGTTGTTGGCGGTGACGATCTTGATCGGGTCGATGCCGACCTCGCCCCAGAAGCCGGTAGGGGCGTCGTCATCGACGTCCTCGCTGCCTGCGCGGGTGCCCTCCTTGTCGACACCGGCCTCCGACTCCGCCGACTCCTCGTGGAACGCGGCCAGCTCCTCCGCGGTCTCGTCGAGGGTGGCCTTGTCGATCTCGGGCACGGTCACCAGCTCGTCGATGGCGTCAAGGACGGTGTCCCACTTCTCGGAGACCGCTGCTGTGAGGTCGTCCCACAGCTTGCCGCCCTCGCGCCCGGTGAACGGCAGCCTGCCCTGGTGCAGCAAGGAGAAGCCCTCGTGCGCGTCGAGCACCTCGTGCACCTCGTCCAGCTCGCAGACGTCGGCGAGCGAGCGCACGATGCCGATGATCTCGGCGAGCTCGCCGATGGTCCACGAGTCCGGCTCCTCCGCGACCAGCTCGGGAACGCCGACCAGGTCGTAGGAGTGGTCGTCGTCCGGTATCAGCTCGGGCACGTTGAGCGCGGGCACGATGTTCCACGACGGGTGGTCGACGAGATCGTGCTGGTCCGCCGTGCGCACGTAGGCCGCGAGGTGCGCCGCGTCGGGGAACGCGAACAGGTCTTCCTCGTCGCCGAGGAAGGCCTCCCACTCTTCGCCGTCCTCTCGCCATCGGGGCGCCCACAGGGTGACGAGATCGCCTTGGGGCAGCCCGAGTTCGATCGGGATGATGTCGGTTGCCACTGCATCCTCCGCTGAACAGCCATACGACCTGTACACGTATAGGGTTAACGCGCACGCGCAGCCTACGGGTTTCCCGGCCGGAGGGCGATGCCGGTGTCGGCAAAACGTGAGCGTGCGGATGGTAAACGGCACCGATCGTGGTAGGAGTGCCGCTCGAATGGCCGCACTCCAATGGCACCCTTAGTGCTGATGACTGCTTCCCGAACTTCCGCCACGGCCACGCTGCGTGACGCCTTGCCGGGCGAAACCGACCCCGATGCCCTGTTCGACGCCTTCTCGACCTGGGCCGCTGACAAGGGGTTTTCGCTGTACTCCGCGCAGGAGGAAGCGCTCATCGAGATCGTGTCCAGCGCGAACGTGATCTTGTCGACGCCGACCGGCTCCGGCAAGAGTCTTGTGGCGATGGGGGCTCATTTCGCCGCACTCGCCGACGGTCGACGTTCCTACTACACCGCCCCGATCAAGGCGCTGGTGTCGGAGAAGTTCTTCTCGCTGGTCGAGGTGTTCGGCACCGAGGCGGTCGGCATGATGACCGGCGACTCCGCCGTCAACCCCGACGCCCCGATCATCTGCTGCACCGCGGAGATCCTGGCCAACATCGCGCTGCGAACCGGCCGGGACGCGGACGTCGGACAAGTCGTCATGGACGAGTTCCACTTCTACGCCGAGCCGGACAGGGGCTGGGCGTGGCAGGTGCCGTTGCTTGAGCTGCCTGACGCGCAGTTCGTGCTGATGTCGGCCACGCTGGGCGACATCTCCTTCTTCGAGAAGGACCTCACCCAGCGCACCGGCCGGTCCACGGCGGTGGTGACCTCTGCTGACCGCCCGGTGCCGCTGACCTACCGCTACGCCATGACGCCGCTGCACGAGACCATCGAGGAGCTGCTGCATGGCGGGCAGGCCCCGGTCTACGTGGTGCACTTCGCGCAGGCCGCCGCCGTCGAGCGGGCGCAGTCGCTCATGAGCATCAACGTCTGCAGCAAGGCGGAGAAGGCCGCCATCGCGGATGCCATCGGCGACTTCCGGTTCACAAAGGGCTTCGGCAAGACGCTATCGCGGCTGGTGCGCCACGGCATCGGCGTCCACCACGCCGGGATGCTGCCGAAGTACCGACGCCTTGTTGAGCAGCTCGCGCAGGCTGGGCTGCTCAAGGTGATCTGCGGGACCGACACTCTCGGCGTCGGCATCAACGTGCCGATCCGCACCGTGGTGCTCACCGCGCTGACCAAGTTCGACGGGACTCGGCAGCGACACCTCAAGGCACGCGAGTTCCACCAGATCGCCGGGCGCGCAGGCCGCGCGGGCTACGACACCGACGGCTACGTCGTGGTGCAGGCGCCCGAGCACGTTGTGGAGAACGCCAAGGCGCTGGCCAAGGCGGGCGACGACCCGAAGAAGAAGCGCAAGATCGTGCGCAAGAAGGCGCCGGAGGGGTTCGTCAACTGGACCGAGTCGACCTACCAGCGGTTGATCGAGTCGCTGCCGGAGCCGCTTGTGTCCAGCTTCGAGGTCAGCCACTCGATGTTGCTCAACGTCATCGGCCGCCCTGGCAACGCGTTTGCCGCTATGCGGCGGCTGCTCGAGGACAACCACGAGCCGCGCGACCGGCAGCGCAAGCTCATCCTGCGCGCCATCGCGATCTACCGGGCGCTGCGAACCGCTGGCGTCGTCGAGGAGCTGGCCGAGCCGGACGAGCACGGCAGGACGGCGCGGCTGACCGTTGACCTGCAGTTCGACTTCGCGCTGAACCAACCGCTGTCGCCGTTCGCGCTGGCCGCGATCGAGCTGCTCGACGTGGAGTCACCGTCCTACGCGCTGGACGTCGTGTCCGTCATCGAGTCCACGGTGGATGATCCGCGTCCCGTGCTGTCGCAGCAGCAGTTCCTGGCGCGCGGTGAGGCCGTCTCGGCGATGAAGGCCGATGGCATGGACTACGACGAGCGCATGGAGCTGCTCGAGGACGTCACCTACCCGAAGCCGCTCGAGGAGATGATCGAGGCGGCGTTCGAGACCTACCGGCAGGGGCATCCGTGGGTGGTCGACACCTGGCCGTCGCCGAAGTCGGTCGTGCGCGACATGTACGAGCGCGCGATGAACTTCGTCGAGTACGTCGGCTACTACCGCATCGCCCGTTCGGAGGGACTGGTCCTGCGCTACCTCACCGACGTGTACGACTCACTGCGCCACACCGTGCCGGACGAGGCCAAGACCGAGCCCCTGCTTGACCTGATCGAGTGGCTAGGCGAGCTGGTGCGGCAGGTCGACTCCAGTCTGCTGGACGAGTGGGAGGCGCTCCGGCACCCCGACGAAGAGGAGGTGCCGACCAGCAGGCCCGAGTTGCACGCGCCGCGCCCGGTCACCGGCAACGAGCGGGCGTTCCGGGTGCTGGTGCGCAACGAGCTGTTCCGCCGCGTCGAGCTTGCCGCACGGGAGGACTACGAGACGCTGGGCGAGCTGGACGGCGAGGACGGCTGGGACTCCGAGGCGTGGGCGGACGCGCTGGACGGGTACTTCGCCGAGTACGACGAGATCGGCATCGGCCAGGACGCGCGCGGCCCCGCGCTGTTCCGCATCGAGGCCGAAACCGACACTGCGGCTCGTCCTGAGGCCGACGCTCGGGTGTGGCGGGTGCGCCAGGTGCTCGCCGACCCGGAGGGCAACCACGACTGGGCGATCTCGGCGGAGGTCGACCTCGCGGCGTCCGACGAGGCGGGCAGCGCCGTCGTCCGCGTGACCGATGTAGGTGAGCTCTAGGCGCCGTGTCCCCCGTTCCCGACGTCGACGTCGCCTCCACCCACTCAGCGCCATTCCGTGCCCGATTCGCCCGGCTCGATTGGCACTGAGCGGGTGGAGGCCGACACCTCGCGTGCATGAGTCGCTCGCGGGACCGCCCGATGCCTCGGCCAGCGCAGTCGGCCACAGCGCCGCGCGTACGATGCGGATATGTTTGCGCGTCGATGCTCACTTGCCGTGCTCGCTGCGCTCATCGCGGTGCTTCCCGCCTGCTCAGGCGAGGACACCGAGCAGGGGGACTCACTGCCGCCAGCGAGGCAGCTCGTCGAGAACTCGGCGAATACGGCAGCAGGGATCACCAGCACTCACTTCGCCGTCGACGTCAACGGCACCGTGCCCGGCTTCGGCGTCGAGAGCATCGACGGCGACCTGAGCATGAAAGGCCAGGACGTCGCCGCCAAGGGCACGGCGGTCATCACCGCGTTCGGCGCCGCCGCCGAGGCGGAGTTCGTGCTCACTGACGGCACGCTGTACCTCAACACCGGCGGCGGCAACTACCAGGAGATCCCGGAGTCGCAGGCCAAGCTGGTCTACGACTTCTCAGCCGTGCTCGATCCGGAACGGGGCGTCGCCAAGCTGATCCGCAACCTCTCCGGCCCAACGACCGTCGCGGAGGAAGACGTCAACGGCACCGCCACCTACAAGATCACCGGCACCGCGACCAAGGACGACATCGCTGGCCTCGTTCCAAGCGCGAAGAGCGACGTCGACGTCACGCTGTGGGTCAGCAAGGAGAACGGCAACCAGCCGGTCAAGGCGGCGGCGAAGTTCCCCGGTGGCGGCGGTGAGGGCGGCACGGTGACCGTGACGCTGTCCGACGTCAACGAGCCGGTCGCGGTCGCACCGCCGAAATGACGCTGACCCGGGGCGCGCGGCTGAGCGCGATCGGGGCTGGTGGGCTCGCCGTCCTGCTTGGTGCGCTCGACACCTACGTCGTCATCGCGCTGTTCCGGCAGATCATCGAGGACCTGAGCATCCCGATCAACCGGCTGGAGCGGCTCACCCCGGTCGTCACCGGCTACCTGCTCGGCTACGTCGCCGCGATGCCGCTGCTCGGGCAGGCCTCCGACCGTTTCGGTCGCAAGATGCTGCTGCAAACGTGCCTGTTCGGCTTCGCGGCAGGGTCCGCCGTCACCGCTCTGGCCAGCGACGTCGACGTGTTGGTCGCGGGCAGGGTGGTGCAGGGCGTCGCCAGCGGCGCGCTGCTGCCGGTGACCATGGCGCTCGCCGCCGACCTGTTCGCGCAGCGCCGCAGGGCCAGCGTGCTCGGCGGGGTCGGCGCGGCGCAGGAACTCGGCAGCGTGATCGGCCCGCTCTACGGCGTGCTGCTCGCCGCCGTCGCCGGCTGGCGGGGCGTGTTCTGGGTGAACGTGCCGCTGGCCGTGCTCGCCATGGTCGCGGTGCACCTCGCGCTGCCGACCAGGGGAGCGCACGGGCGCGGGAAGGTCGACGTCGTTGGCGGGCTGCTGCTTGCGGTCACGCTCGGGCTGGTCGTGATCGGCCTCTACAACCCGGAGCCAGGCAAGCGGGTGTTGCCGGAGAGCGGGCCGTGGCTGCTGGCCGGTGCGGCGGTCGCACTGGTGGCGTTCGTCGTCTGGGAGAAGCGTGTGCGGGTGCGGCTGATCGACACCACCGGCGTGTGGCTGCGGCCGTTCTTCGCCGCGCTGGGCGTGAGCGCCGCGGCGGGTGCGGGACTGATGGTGACGCTGGTCGACGTCGACCTGTTCGCGCAGTCGTTGCTCGGCCGCGACGACGCCGGCGCGATCGAACTGCTGCTGCGGTTTCTCATCGCCCTGCCGATCGGGGCGGTGCTCGGCGGGGTAATGGCCGGCCGGTTCGGGGAGCGCTGGGTCGCCGTCGGCGGGATGCTGCTCGCCGCCGTCGGGTTCTGGTTGCTGTCCGCCTGGCCCGCCGATCCGCTCGTCGCGCGGCACGACCTTGGCGTCGTCTCGCTGCCTGTGCTCGACACCGACCTGGCGATCGTCGGGCTAGGGCTCGGGCTTGTCATCGCGCCGATCTCCGCCGCGGTCCTGCGAGTGGTGCCAGCCGCGCAGCACGGCATCGCATCCGCGACGGTGGTCGTCGCGCGGATGACCGGGATGCTGGTCGGCGTCGCCGCGCTGTCGGCGTGGGGGCTGCACCGTTTCAACACACTGATGGCCGAGGTGCCGCTGCCGATCACGTTCGGCATGTCGAAGCGGGAGGCCGCGCGAGCGGAGTTGGAGTACCGGCGGCAGGTCACCGAGGCGCTGCTCACGCAGTACACCGAGATCTTCGCCATCACGGCGTTCGTGTGCGTCGCCGGTGCGGTGCTTGCGGCGTTCATCGGCGCGCGGACGGCGTCCCGTGCGGACCACGCCGAGCCGGTGGAGCAGCAGGCCTAGAGTCCGGAGTTCGCCGGTCGCGCGCCTCGGCGATCAGGTAGGCCGTGTGGGTGCGTCCACATCGGCACCGCCGCCCTCGGTCAGCAGCTCCCGGTTGTCGAACTCCGTCATCGCGCCCCGTACTGCCGATCCCCGGCGTCACCCAAACCGGGCAGGATGAACCCGACGTCGTTGAGGCTGTCGTCCACGGCGGCGGTCACCACGCGCACCGGCAGGCCCGACTCCCGCAGCCGGTCGAGGCCCTCCGGCGCGGCGAGCGCGCACACGGCGGTGACGTCGGTGGCGCCGCGCTCGGCGAGCAACCGGATGGTGTACTCCATCGACCCGCCGGTGGCCAGCATCGGGTCGAGCACGAACACCGGACGTCCGGTCAGGTCAGGTGGCAACGACTGCATGTACGGCGTCGGCCGCAGTGTCTCCTCGTCGCGGGCCAGCCCGACGAAGCCCATCAACGCCTCCGGCACCAAGCGGTGTGCCTGGTCGGCCATGCCGAGCCCGGCGCGCAGCACCGGCACGAGCAGCGGCGGGTCGGCGAGGCGGTAGGCGTCGGTGTCAGCGACCGGCGTGCTGATCCGCTCGGTGCGCAGCGGCGCTTCCCGCATCGCTTCGTACACCAGCATCATCGTCAGCTCGTGCAGCGCGTGCCGGAAGCCCGCGTTGTCGGTGCGGCTGTCGCGCATGATCGACAGCCTTGCCTTGGTGAGTGGGTGGTCGACGAGCAGCACGTCCATGGGGGTGACAGTATCGCCAAGGACGACGGAGTGGAGCCGGACCGTACGCTGGCGGCGGTCGGCTGGACAACACTGGGGAGTCGTGCATGGAACTGGTCTTCGTCTTCGGCCTGATGCTGCTGCTGAGCGTGTCGCTGTCCGGCATCGCCGCGCGCACCGTGTTGTCGACGTCGCTGCTGTTCCTGGTCGGCGGCGCGCTGCTCGGCAGCGGCGGGTTCGGCGTAGTCGACATCAGCGCGCAGGACCCCGTCGTCGCGATCCTCGCCGACATCGCGCTGTTCACCGTGCTGATCACCGATGGCCAGCGCGCCAACCTCCCGGCCATGAAGGAAGGCTGGCGGCTGTCCGGGCGCGCGCTCGGCGTCGGGATGCCGCTGACCATGCTGCTGATCACGCTGCCTGCACACTTCCTACTCGGGCTCGACTGGACGACGTCGTTCCTGGTCGGCGCGATCCTGTCGCCGACGGACCCGGTGTTCGCGGCGGCGATCGTCGGCAGGGAGGACGTCCCGCTGCGGGTGCGGCGGTTGCTCAACGTCGAGTCCGGCCTCAACGACGGCCTCGCGCTGCCGTTCGTGCTGATCTTCATCGCCATCGCGGACAACACCGACGCGCACTGGAGCCACATCGGGCTTGAGCTTGTCGGTGGGCTGGCGATCGGCATCGCGGTGCCTGCGCTGGTCGCGCTCGCGTGGCGGCTGAAGCTGCTCACGCTCGAGCCGAGGCTGCAACCGCTCGGCGGGTTCGCCATCGCGGTGTCTGTCTTCGGGCTGTGTCACATCACCGAGGCGAACCAGTACCTTGCCGCGTTCGCGGCGGGGGCGACGCTGGCCACCCTCGATCACATCGCCGCGGAGCATTTCGAGCCGTTCGGAGAGCTGCTGTCCGAGGTCACGAAGTTCGGCGCGCTGCTGCTGTTCGGGGCTTTGCTGACGCCGGACCTGCTCTCGCACCTGTCCGCGATGGAGTGGGTGCTTGCCGTGGTGATCATAGTGCTGGTGCGGCCGCTCGCGATGTGGGCGTCGCTGCTGCGCACCAGGTTGCCGAGGTCGGAGAAGCTGGTCGCGGCGTGGTTCGGGCCGAAGGGCTTCGCGTCCGTCGTGTACGGACTGCTAGTGCTGCAGTCCGGCATCCCCAACAGCGAGCTGGTGTTCGAGCTGGTCGCGATCACCATCGCGCTGTCGATCGTGCTGCACTCGTCCACCGACGTCCCGGTCGCGAAGCGGCTGCGCTTCGAGCCGCCGGACAATATGCCGCACGGCGACTACGACGGCCCGGAAGTCCCACGCACGTAGAAACGTGCCCTGTCCGTCCGGTTCGCGCGCTACGCTCGGGGCCGTGAGTCAGGACCAGCCAGACGAGGCGCAACCACCCGCACTGCGCGCGTCGGACGCCGACAGGGAACGGGTCGCAGGCGTGCTGCATCGCGCCCTCAGCGAGGGCAGGATCACCATGACCGAGCTGGAGGAACGGCTCAGCGCGGTCTACGCGGCCAAGACACACGCCGAGCTCGCGCCGGTGACGGCGGACCTGCCTGAGTCGACCGCCCATGCCCCCGCGCCGGTGCCGAGTGCGGCGGTGGGGCATCCGCTTGTCGGCGGCACGCCAGGTTCGACGTTCTCCGTCGCGGTGATGTCGGGCGCGTCGCGCAAGGGCAACTGGTGTGTGCCGTCGCAGCACACCAGCTTCGCGTTCTGGGGCGGGGTGGACATCGACCTGCGGCAGGCGACGTTCGCCGAGCAACACGTCACCATCACGGCCGTCGCGATCATGGGTGGCATCGACATCGTGGTGCCGGACGACATCCGGGTGGAGGTCACCGGGATCGGGCTGATGGGCGGCTTCGACAGCACCGGTGATGCGCAGCCGAACCCCGACCCGCACGGACCGACCGTGCGGATCAACGGCTTCGCGTTCTGGGGCGGCGTCACGGTCAAGCGCAGGCCCCGTACCCCGCCGCCGGACAAGCACCGCATGATCTGAGCGTTTACGCGCGGCTGATGCGTACCAAAAACGGTACGGTTCTGCCGCGCGCTCACCGCGTCATAGCGTCGCGGACCTCGGCGAGCAGCGCCCGCATCGCGGTCTCGGCGTCCTCCCGACGTCCATCCGCCACCGCCGCCGCGACGGTCTCGTGCAGGTCGAGCGCCTTCGGGACGGGCTTGTGCGGCATCAGCCCCAGCGTCGTCCGCCCGCGCAGCACCACGGCGACGACCTCGGTGAGCGCGGCGAACATCTCGTTGCCGCCCGCCCGCAGCAGCAGCGCGTGGAACTCGATGTCCAGGTCGAGGAACTCCTCGAGCTTCCCCGCCTCGCCGAGGGTGCGCATCGTGGTGGCCAGCTCCACCGCCCGCTCCCGTTCCGCCGCCGACGCCCCCCGCGCGGCCGCACCTGCCGCCAGCGGCTCGATGGCGATCCGCAGCTCGGTGAGCGAGCGGAGCTGCGCGTCGCGGTCCGGCCCTGACAGCCGCCACCAGATCACCTTCGGGTCGTACACCTGCCATGACGACATCGGCTGCACCGTGATGCCGACCCGCCGCTTCGACGTCACCAGCCCACGCGATTCGAGCAGCCGCATCGTCTCGCGCGCCACGGTGCGGGAGACGCCGTAGCGGCCCTGGATCGCCTCAAGCGTCAATACATCGCCCGCGCTCAGCTCGCCGCTGGTGATGCGGATGCCGATCGCGTCGAGTACGGAGTCGTGGAGTGCGCCCTGGCCTGCGATGCGTTCTGCTCGGGGGGTCACATCCGCAGGGTATCCCGAGTCGCGGGTCTTCCCCCGTCACACGTTAGGTGATACCTTTCACGCCCAAAGATAGTATCAATGACGGGCAGCGGGGCCGGGCCGTGCTGCGGGAAGGGTGTGGATGTCCGTTCACTCGCGGGCGGCCTGCGTGGTCGTCATGGGGGTCTCCGGGGTCGGTAAGAGCACGACGGCAGAGCTCATCGCGGACACGCTTGGCTGGCCGCTCGCCGAGGCTGATGACTTCCATCCCCCGGCCAACATCGACAAGATGGCGGCCGGATTGCCGCTGACCGACGCCGATCGCGCGCCGTGGCTGCGCGCGATCAGGGACTGGGTCAGCGCACGCAGCGCCGCGGGGGTGAGCGTGGTCGTGTCGTGTTCCGCGTTGAAGCGGTCCTACCGCGACGTGCTGCGGGAGGCGGACGCGCAGGTGCGGTTCGTCTTCCTGCACGCGGGCGAACACATGGTGCTTGACCGGCTCAGCAAACGATCCGGTCACTTCATGCCCGCCACGCTGCTGGGCTCCCAGTTCGCCGATCTCGAACCGCTCGCATCGGACGAGGACGGCGTCACCATCGACCCCTCGGGCACGCCGAGGGCAGTCGCGGCAACCGCGCTCATGCGGCTCGGCCTCTCCGCTCCGTCTGACCCGCGTCAGTCAACAAGCAACGGAGCTTAACTATGGAATCCACCGAAGGCTGGGAACAGACGTTAGGCGCAGGACCGCTGCTCGGCATCGCGGCAGCCGCTATCGCACTGCTGCTGGTACTGATCATCGGCCTGCGGGTGCACGCGATTCTCGCGCTCGTTACGGTCAGTCTCCTCACCGCGTTCGCCGCGGGCATCCCGCCCGCCAATATCATCGACGTCCTCGGCGAAGGCTTCAGCGGGACGTTGGGCGAGGTCGCATTGCTGGTCGGCCTCGGCGCGATGCTCGGCAGACTGGTCGAGGTCAGCGGCGGCGCCCAGGCGCTGACCGACGCGCTCATCGGCAAGTTCGGCGAGCACAGGGCACCGATGGCGCTTGGCGTCGCCTCGCTGATCTTCGGCTTCCCGATCTTCTTCGACGCGGGTCTCGTCGTGATGCTGCCGATCCTGTTCACCGTCGCCCGGCGTGTCGGTGGCGGCTTGCTGCGCTACGGCCTCCCGGTCGCCGGTGCGTTCTCGGTGATGCACGTCTTCGTGCCGCCGCACCCCGGCCCGGTCGCCGCCGGTGAGCTCCTCGGCGCGGACATCGGGCTCGTGCTGCTGCTCGGACTTGTCGTCGCGATCCCGACCTGGTACGTCGCCAGCTACCTGTTCGGGCTCTGGGCCGGCAAGCGCTGGGTGCTGCCGGTGCACGACATCCTCGCCGGCGGCGAGCAGGCCGAGTACGACGAGCACCCGCCGCGCGCGACAACCGTCGTCTGGCTGCTGCTGCTCCCGCTGGCGCTGATCTTTCTCAACACCGGACTCGACGCCGCCCGCGCCGCGGGCTTGGTGGACGAATCCACCTGGTACAACGTGGTGCGCATCTTCGGCGAGACGCCGATCGCGCTGCTGATCACCGTGTTCGTGGCGACCTACGTTCCTCGGCAGGCGGCGCGGCAGGGGCAAAGACGTCATCGAGAAGCTGCTCGACTCGTCGCTCGGCCCGATCTGCGCGATCATCCTTGTCACCGGCGCCGGTGGCATGTTCGGCGGCGTGCTCGAGGCCAGCGGCATCGGCGACGCGCTCGCCGACAGCCTCGAGGGCATCGGCCTGCCGGTTATCGTCGCCGGGTTCGTTATCGCGACCGCGCTGCGGATCGCGCAGGGCTCGGCCACCGTCGCGCTGATCACCTCGGCCGGACTTGTGCAGCCGGTTGTGGCCAACGGCGACTACAACTCGGTGCAGCTCGCCGCGATCGTGCTTGCGCTGTCGGCTGGCTCTGTGATGGCCAGCCACGTCAACGACTCCGGCTTCTGGCTGGTCGGCCGGTTCTTCAACATGGACGTCAAGACGACGCTGAAGACGTGGACCGTGCTTGAGACCCTCATCGGTCTGATGGGCTTCGGCGTCGCCGCCCTCGTCTACGCCATCGCCTGACGCCCAGGCGGTTGATCCCGTACAGCCCAGCGAGTCGCACCTTCGGGAGGCGCGAGTCGCACCTTCGGGAGGCGCGAGTCGCACCTTCCGGGGCCGCCGAACGGGATCAACCGCCTAGACTGGCTTTCATGTCCGTAGCGCTCACCGAGCGGCTCGACGACGCCACCCGCGACGCATCGAGCCTGCGACGGTTCCTCGACGGCCTACCCGGCGTCGACCAGGTTGGCCTTGAACAACGGGCGGCGACCCTTGCCACCCGCAGCATCAAACAGGACGCCAAACGCTGGGCGATTGACACCGCCATCAGCATGGTCGACCTGACCACCCTCGAAGGCGCCGACACCCGTGGCGCGGTGCGCTCGCTGTGCGCCAAGGCGGTGCGGCCCGACCCGCAGCGGCCAGATACCCCGCACGTCGCCGCCGTCTGCGTCTACCCCGACCTTGCCGCCACCGCCGTCGAGGCGCTGGCTGGCACCGGCGTCGCGGTCGCCAGCGTGGCGACCGCATTCCCGTCCGGCCGCTCCAACCGCGCGGTCAAGCTCGCCGACACCGCGCTCGCGGTGGACTCCGGCGCCACCGAAGTCGACATGGTGATCGACAGGGGCGCGTTCCTCGAAGGCCGCTACGGCGACGTCTTCGACGAGATCGTCGCGGTCAAAGCAGCGTGTGCGGCAGCACAGGACACTGTGCATCTCAAGGTGATCCTGGAGACCGGCGAGCTGGCCACGTACGACAACGTGCGCAAGGCGTCCTGGCTCGCGCTGCTCGCCGGGGGCGACGTCATCAAGACGTCGACCGGCAAGGTCTCGCCAGCTGCGACGCTGCCGGTCGCGCATGTCATGCTGCAAGCGGTAAGGGACTTCCACGAGGCGACCGGCGAGCTACGCGGCGTCAAGGTGGCTGGCGGCATCCGCACCACCAAGGACGCCATCCGGTATCTGGTCGCGGTCAACGAGGTCGCGGGGGAGTGGTGGCTGACGCCGTCGCTGTTCCGGTTCGGCGCGTCCAGCCTGCTCAACGACCTGCTGCTGCAACGGCGCGCGAAGCAGGACGGCCACTACAGTGGCGCGAACTACGTGCCGGAGTGAGGGGAGGCGTTGACATGCCGGTGTTCGACTACGCGCCCGCGCCGGAGAACCGCGACATCGCGCGGGTGAAGCAGTACTACCAGCCGTTCATCGGCGGCGGCTTCGTCGACGGCGACGGCGAGCCGCTGAAGACGCTCAACCCAGCCACCGGCGAGGTGCTCGCCGAAGTGTCCACAGTGGCGTCGTCCGATGTGGACAGCGCAGTGCACGCCGCACGAAGGTCGTTCGAGCGCGTCTGGTCACCGATGCCGGGCGCCGAGCGCGCGAAGTACATCTTCCGCATCGCGCGGCTGGTCCAGGAGCGTGCCCGCGAACTCGCCGTGCTGGAAAGCCTTGACAACGGCAAGCCGATCAGGGAGTCGCGTGACGCCGACATCCCGACGGCCGCGGCGCACTTCTTCTACCACGCAGGCTGGGCCGACAAGCTCGAGTACGCCGGGCTCGGGGCGAGTCCCCAGCCGGTCGGCGTCGCGGGCCAGGTCATCCCGTGGAACTTCCCGCTGCTCATGCTGGCGTGGAAGATCGCCCCCGCGCTGGCCACCGGCAACACCGTCGTCCTCAAACCGGCGGAGACGACGCCGCTCACCGCGCTGGTGTTCGCCGAGATCTGCCAGCAGGCCGACCTGCCGCCCGGCGTCGTCAACATCGTGCCCGGCGCGGGCGACGTCGGCGAGATGCTGGTGACGCACCCCGGCGTCGACAAGGTCGCGTTCACCGGGTCCACCGAGGTCGGCAAGCTGATCCAGCGGCAGCTCGCGGGCACGCGCACCCGGCTGACGCTGGAGCTTGGCGGCAAGGCGGCCAACATCGTGTTCGACGACGCGCCGGTCGACCAGGCGATCGAGGGCATCGTCAACGGCATCTTCTTCAACCAGGGCCACGTCTGTTGCGCCGGATCGCGACTGCTGGTGCAGGAGTCCATTACGGACGAGGTACTTGCCAAGCTGCGCTCCCGGGTGGAGACGTTGCGGATCGGGGACCCGCTTGACAAGAACACCGACATCGGTGCGATCAACTCCGCCGAGCAGCTGGCCAAGATCCGCGAGTTGGTCGCCTCCGGTGAGGAGGAGGGCGCGCAGCGGTGGACCAGCCCGTGCCCTGTTCCTGAGAAGGGCTTCTTCTTCGCACCGACGGTGTTCTCCGGGGTGGAGTCGTCGATGCGGATCGCGCGGGAGGAGATCTTCGGGCCAGTGCTGTCGGTGCAGACGTTCCGCACCCCAGACGAGGCCGTTACCAAGGCGAACACCACGCCGTACGGGCTGTCGGCCGGGGTATGGACCGAGAAGGGCTCCCGCATTCTGTGGCTGACAAGCAAGCTGCGCGCCGGGGTGGTGTGGGCCAACACGTTCAACCGGTTCGACCCGGCCGCGCCGTTCGGCGGCTACAAGGAGTCCGGCTTCGGTCGCGAGGGCGGTCGGCCCGGACTGGCGGCGTACCTGAAGGGGGCGGACGATGGCGAAGTCTGAGCGAGTCGGCGTCGCCAAGACGTACAAGCTCTACATCGGGGGGAAGTTCCCCCGCTCGGAGTCGGGGCGCTCGTACCAGGTGACGTCGGAGGGCGGCGCGTTCCTGGCCAACGCAGCGCAAGCGTCCCGAAAGGACCTACGCGACGCCGTTGTCGCCGCGCGTTCGGCGTTCGGCGCCTGGTCCGGCGCGACGGCGTACAACCGGGGCCAGGTGCTGTACCGGGTCGCCGAGGTCATGGAGGGCAGGCGGGACCAGTTCATCGCGGAGGTACGCGACGCCGACGGCGTCCGGCCCCGCAGCGCCGAGTCCCTTGTGGACACCGCGATCGACAGGTGGGTGTGGTACGCGGGATGGACGGACAAGCTCGCCGCCGTGCTCGGCGGGACGAATCCGGTGGCGGGTCCATACTTCTCCTTCACCGTGCCGGAGCCGACCGGGGTGGTCGGGGTGCTCGCGCCACAGCGGTCGTCGTTGCTGGGATTGGTCAGCGTGCTCGCCCCGGTGGTGGCGACCGGCTGCACCGCCGTCGTGGTCAGCAGCGCGGCACGGCCGTTGCCCGCGATCACGCTCGCCGAGGTGCTTGCGACGTCGGACGTCCCTGGCGGCGTTGTGAACCTGCTGACCGGGCACGCTGCCGAGCTGGGGCCGTGGCTGGCATCGCACGCCGACGTCAACGCCCTCGACCTCACCGGCGCCGATGCGGAGCACCGCACGGAGCTGGCCCGATCCGCCGCCGACACGGTCAAGCGCGTGCTGCGGATCCCTGAGCAGGAGCCGGACTGGACGGCGTCCCCTGGCCTCGGACGGCTCAGGGCGTACCTGGAGGACAAGACGGTGTGGCACCCGATGGGGGTCTGAGCGCCTGGCCTACGATCTTGATGCGTTCGGGCGATCCGGATCGCCACTGTGCACCATGGTCCAGCGCCGCAACGGCGTGGGCCGCCTCACGCCGCCGCGGGAGACGGGAGCCCGAGGACGACGCGCGCGGCGCTGGTGAGCCGCGCCGGGACCCGCTCGCGCAGACGGCCGGGGCGTGCGGGCGCGATCATGCCGAGCCGGGCCAGCCGGTGTGCGGTGAACTGGTCGCAGCAGGCGAGCCCGTCGATGAACAGGTCTGGCTCGCTGCTGCAGCTCATCTCGGCGTCGCCGTGCGCCACGGCAAGTAGCGTCGCGCGTTCCCGGTTGTTCAGCTGGATGCCCTCGCTTCGCATTGCGGGCCTCCCGGTGGGCTAGTGGTGTGACCTGCGCCACATACTAGCGCGCTCTAGTAGTGCGCGCTAGTAGAGCGCTCCAGATTTTTTCTGGGAAGATGATGCCACGCGGTCAGCGTGCTCGTTCACCGAGGCGGGCCGGTGGTGTCCCGTACCCGCAGCTCCGGATCGAGGACCAGCTCGCGGGCGGGCGCGTCGGGTGACTCGATACGCTCCACCGCCGTCCGGACGGCGAGTCGTCCCAGTTCCTCGGCGTTCTGGTGCACCGTGGTCAGGCCGATGTGCGAGAGCATCGCAACGCGGCTGTCGTCGTAACCGACCACCGACACCTCCTGCGGCACCTTGACGCCAGCCTTGTGCAGCGCGCCAAGCAGCCCGAGGGCGCACCGGTCGTTGGCGGCGAGCACCGCCGTCGGCAGCGCATCCTCGTCGAGCAGCACCTGCGCCGCGTGCAGGCCCGAGTCCTCGGTGTGGTTCCCCGGAATCACCCGGATCCGCTCGGTGAGGCCGTGCTTGCGCATCGCCGCCCGGTACGCCTTACGCCGTTCGGCCGAGCCGGGACCTGTGCCGCCGTCGATGTGGATGATGTCGCGGTGGCCCTCCCCGACGAGGTAGTCCACAGCCTCCCTGACGCCCTTCGCCTCAGCGGTGTGCACCGAATCGAGGGTCGCGTCCGGCACCTTCCTGCTGATCGCGACGACCGGATGTTCCCTGCTCAGTTGGGTCAGATACGCCTCGGACATCTTCGGCCCGAGCAGGATCAGCGCCTCGCAGCGGTGTCCGAGCAGCGCGTCGACGGCCCGTTCCTCGCCGCGAGTGGGCACGGTTGTGGACAGCACGATGTCGTAGCCGAGCCGGTCGGCTTCGGCGTAGCAGGATTCCACCAGGTCGGCGTGGAACGGGTTGCGGATCGTTAGCATGACGCCGAGCGTCTTGGTGCGGCTGCTGGCCAGCGTGCGCGCGGCGGTGTCAGGGCGGTAGCCGATCTCCTTGGCGACGTCGAACACCCGCTGCCTCGTCTGCTCGCTGGCGCCTGGCGCGTTGCGGAAGATCAGTGACACCAGGGCGCGCGACACGCCCGCCTTCTCGGCGACGTCGGACATGGTGGGTCGCTTGCCGTGGCGCGTTCCGGTCGAGCGTTCGCCGGGCACGTGCTGCTCCGTCATGTTTCGACTCCGTCGCCGCCAGATGCGAATCGCATTATGCCGACATCTTGCCGGATCGACCGGGTGGGCCGGTCGTGCCACGGGTGACCAGCTTCGGTTCGAGCACGAACTCCTCGGCGCCGTCGCGGACGCCGTCCAGCCGGTCGACGACGCACTGCACCGCGAGTTCCGCGTGACGGTTGGGGTCCTGCCGCACCGTGGACAGGTCGATGTGCGAGAGGTGGGCCAGGTGGCTATCGTCGTAACCGACCACCGACAGGTCGCCAGGCACCTGCAGGCCCGCCCGCCACACGACGTCGAGCAGCCCCAGCGCGCATCGGTCGTTGCCGGCGAGCACGGCGGTCGGCATGGCAGAACCCTCCGCGAGCAGCACCTTCGCCGTCGCCGAGCCGGACTCCTCGGTCTGGTCGCCCGGCAGCACCCTGATGTAGTCGGCAAGGCCATGCTTGCGCATCGCCTCCCGGTACGCCTTGCGCCGCTCGGCCGACCCCGGCCCGCGCCCGCCGTCGATGTGCGCGATCGAGCGGTGCCCAAGCTCAACGAGGTGCGCGATCGCCTGCCGCACGCCCTTCGCCTCCGCGGTGTGTACCGCGTCGACGTCGACGCCAGGAAATCGCCTGCCGAGCGAGACCACGGGCAGTTTCGCGCCCAGCTCGGCGATGTAGCTGGTCGGCAGGGTGGGACCGAGCAGCAGGAGTCCTTCGCAGCGGTGCCCGAGCAGCGCGTCGACGGCTTTGCGCTCGTCGCGGGTCGGTGACGCCGCAGAGAGCAGGATCTCGTAGCCGCGCTGCTCGGCGACGGGGTAGATGCTTTCCACCATGTCGGCGTGGAACGGGTTACGCACGGTCAGCATCACCCCGAGCACCTTGCTGCGGCTGCTCGCCAGCATCCGCGCCGCGCTGTCCGGCCGGTAGCCGATCTCGTCCGCGACCTGGAAAACTCGCTCGCGTGTCGTCCTGCTCGCGCCGGGCGCGTCGCGGAACACGAGCGACACGAGCGCGCGAGACACGCCCGCACGTTCCGCGACGTCGGTCATGGTGGGACGCCGTTCGCCCCTGCGCGGCGGTCTCCCCGGCGCTTCGGTGTCCCCCTGTGGTTCCGGCATCCGCACTCCGATCCTTCGCCGCGATCACGGCGTTCGAATTTCTGTCGTTCAGGTCTTGACACGACCGTGTGAGGGCCATCATAGTCTCTATCACTAGAGCGCGCTAGTAGAGCGCACTAGTCAACCGTAGAGATCATCGCCGCAGTGCGAGGAGGAGTAGTGCCAGTGCAGACCGAGGGTGGCCAACCGGCCACTGGGGTCGCGGTCCTGACGATGGGCCGGGTCGGTGTGGACGTCTATCCGGACCAGGTGGGGGTTGGTCTGGAGGATGTGACGTCGTTCGGGAAGTACTTGGGGGGTAGTCCGACGAACGTGGCGGTGGCTGCGGCTCGGTATGGCAGGCGTGCGGCGGTGATTACCCGTACGGGTGAGGATCCGTTCGGTCGGTTCGTACACCAGGCGTTGCGCGGGTTCGGGGTGGACGACCGGTTCGTCGCCTCCGTGCCGGGGGCGCCGACGCCAGTGACATTCTGCGAGATCTTTCCGCCGGACGACTTCCCGCTGTACTTCTACCGCGAGAACGCCCCGGATTTGCAGGTCCGCGCCGATGAGTTGGACATGGACGCGATCCGGTCGGCGGACGTCTTCTGGGCTACGGTCACCGGGTTGTCGGTCGAGCCGTCCCGGTTGGCCACCCTTGCCGCGTTGGAGGCGCGGGGCCGGTCGGGGATCACGGTGCTGGATTTGGACTACCGGCCGATGTTCTGGGACTCGCGTGAGCAGGCTCGCGGGGTCGTCGCGGAGGCGTTGCGGCACGTGACGGTCGCGGTCGGCAACCTCGACGAGTGCCACACGGCGGTGGGCACCAGCGAGCCGCACGAGGCGGCGAAGGTCCTGCACGAGGCGGGGGTTTCGCTTGCCGTGGTCAAACAGGGCCCGAAGGGTGTGCTGGCCGACGACGGGTCGGGTCCGGTGGTGGTGCCGCCGGTGCCGGTTGAGGTCGTGAACGGTCTAGGTGCTGGGGATGCGTTCGGGGGCGCGCTGTGCCACGGGCTGCTGTCCGGGTGGGACACCGAGCGCACGGTGTCGTTCGCCAACGCCGCCGGGGCGCTGGTCGCGGGGCAGCTGTCGTGTTCGGACGCCATGCCGACCGCTGAGCAGGTCGAGAGGAAGCTGCGGGAGGTGAGCTCGGGTGTCTGAGAACTGCTCGCAGGTTCGAAGCGAGAACACTGAGAACTGCTCGCAGGTTCGAAGCGAAGGCGCTGATGTTGCGTTGACGCAGGAGCAGGTGCGTGAGCTGGTGACGACCCGGGTTCGTAACCCGGAGGCGATCGTTGAGGCAGCCGCGCGGCGCACGCGGGCGAAGTCGGTGCTGGGGGACACGGGCCGCGCGATGATCATCGCCGCGGACCATCCCGCCCGCGGTGCTAACAAGGTCGGCAGTGAGCCGGCCGCGATGGCCGACCGTGCGGAGCTGCTGGGCCGCATGCGGGTGGCGTTGTCGCGGCCTGGCGTGACGGGTGTGCTGGGCACCGCCGACATCCTCGAAGACCTCCTGCTGCTCGGCGCCTTGGAGGGCAAGTCGGTGTTCGGGTCGATGAACCGCGCCGGGCTGGCCGGGTCGGTGTTCGAGATCGATGACCGTTTCACCGGCTACGACGCCGAGGCCATCGACACCATGGGGTTTGATGGCGGTAAGACGCTGACCCGCATCGCCCTGGACGACCCCGCTACCCCCTCGATCCTCGAGAGCACCGCGAAGGCGGTCGACGCGCTCGCCGAGCGCGGCCGGATCGCGATGGTGGAGCCGTTCCTCTCTTGCTGGACCAACGGCAAGATCAAGAACGACCTGTCGCCGGAGGCGATCACCACCTCGATCACCATCGCCTCCGGACTTGGACGGACCAGTGCCTATACGTGGCTGAAGTTGCCCGTGGCCGACGACGTCACCGCGATGGCACGCGTGCTGGCATCGTCGACCCTGCCGGTGTTGCTGCTGGGCGGCGAAGTCTCCGACGCCGACAAGGCGTTCGCCGCCTGGCAGCACACCCTCGCCCTGCCCACCGTGCAGGGTCTCGTCATCGGACGTTCCCTCCTCTACCCGGCCGACGGCGACGTCGCTGGAGCAGTCGACAAGGCGGTGAGCCTGCTATGAGTAACAACACGACGGAGAAGCTGCACCTGCCCGCCGGGTCCACCGGCCAGGGCGCGTTCACGACCGTCGTCACACCGGAATCCGCCGGGTGGGGCTACTCCGGGCTGCGCATCCTCCAGCTCGCGCCGGGCGGTTCCCACGTGATCGAGACCGGTCAGGACGAGATGCTGGTGCTGCCGCTGTCGGGTGGCTGCACCGTGGAATGCGACGGCGAGACTTTCCGGCTTGAGGGCCGGTCGGGGGTGTTCACCCGCGTCACCGACTTCGCCTACCTGCCCCGCGATGCCCGCGCGGTCATCACCAGCGAGCACGGCGGTCGCTTCGCCCTCCCGTCCGCCCGCTGCCAACGGCGACTGACCGCGCGGTACCAGCCGGCCGAGGCGACACCGGCCGAACTGCGGGGTGCCGGTGTGTGTTCCCGGCAGGTCAACAACTACTGCCTCCCGGACACCTTCGAAGCCGACCAACTGCTGGTGTGCGAGGTCCTCACCCCGGCGGGGAACTGGTCGTCCTATCCGCCGCACAAACACGACGAGCCCGGCCCCAACGAAAGTGAACTCGAAGAGATCTACTACTTCGAAGTCGCCCCCGGCGATCCGGCCTTCACCGGGGGGTACGTAGGGGGCGGAGCTCCCCACGGGATGGGCTACCAGCGCGTGTATGGCCGCCACGAACGACCCATCGACGTGCTCGCCGAGGTGCGTTCCGGTGATGTCGTGCTCATCCCCCACGGTTGGCACGGCCCGTCGATGGCCGTGCCCGGCTACGACCTCTACTACCTCAACGTCATGGCAGGCCCCGGCCAGGACCGCGCCTGGCGCATCTGCGACGACCCCGCCCACGGCTGGATCCGCCAGACCTGGCAGTCCCAGGACGTCGACCCCCGCCTGCCACTCACCACTGTGGAGGAACGGTCATGAACGCCGAGACAGTCAGGCTGACCACCTCGCAGGCGTTGGTGCGGTTCCTTGCCGCGCAGTTCTCGGAGCGGGACGGTGTTGAGCAGCGGTTGATCCCTGGCGTGTGGGGGATTTTCGGGCACGGCAACGTGGCTGGGTTGGGTCAGGCGTTGTTGCAGGCTGCCCACACCGGCAACGAACACAGCGGCGGTCTTCCTTATTACCTGGCGCGTAACGAGCAGGCGATGGTGCATGCGTCGGCGGCGTTTTCGAAGATGCGCAACCGGCTGCAGGTGTTCGCCTGTACGGCGTCGACGGGGCCAGGGTCGACGAACATGCTCACGGGTGCGGCGTTGGCGACGACGAACCGGCTGCCGGTGTTGTTGCTGCCGTCGGACATGTTCGCTACCCGGTATCCGGATCCGGTGTTGCAGCAGTTGGAGGACACCCGCGCCGGAGACGTGACGGTGAACGACGCGTTCCGGCCGGTGTCGAAGTACTTCGACCGCATCACCCGCCCCGAACAGCTGATCCCCGCGGTCCTCTCCGCGATGCGGGTGCTGACCGACCCGATGGAGACCGGTGCGGTCACTGTGTGTCTGCCCCAAGACGTGCAAGCCGAAGCGTATGAGTGGCCGATCGAGTTCTTCCGGCGCCGGGTATGGCGCATCGGCCGCCCGGTGCCGGAAGCCCCAGCCGTCGAGCGGGTCGCGGAGTTGCTGCGGAGTGCGGAGCGCCCGCTGATCGTGGCCGGTGGCGGCGTGGTCTACAGCGAGGCCGAGGCCGAGCTACGCCAGTTCGCTGAGGCGACGGGGATTCCGGTGGCCGACACCCACGCCGGGAAGGGCGCCATGCCCTGGGACCACCCCCAATCCGTGGGTGGGATTGGTTCGACCGGCACGGCGGCGGCGAACGCCCTGGCCGCCGACGCCGATGTGGTACTCGGGATCGGCACCCGCTACAGCGATTTCACGACGGCGAGCCACACCGTGTTCGCCCACGCCGACGTCACCTTCGCGAACCTCAACGTCGCCAGGTTGGACGCCGCGAAGCACTCCGCCGAGATGCTGCTCGCCGACGCCAAGTTGGGGCTGGCCGCGTTGACCGAGGCCCTGGAGGGCTGGCGGGTGGACGACGCCCACACCGCGCGGGCGCGGGAGTTGGCCGAGGAGTGGCGGCAGACCACGGACGCCTGCTACAGCGTGGGGCACTCCCCACTGCCGGCGCAGACCGAGATCCTCGGCGCGCTCAACGACGTGCTGGACGAGCGGGATGTGGTGATCAACGCGGCCGGGTCCATGCCGGGGGATCTGCAGATGCTGTGGCGCGCCCGCGACCCCAAGGCCTACAACGTGGAGTACGCCTACTCCTGCATGGGCTACGAGGTCGCCGCCGGACTCGGCACCAAGATGGCCGCCCCCGACCGGGAGGTCGTCGTCCTCGTCGGTGACGGCTCCTACCTGATGCTCTCCAGCGAGATCGTCACGATGGTCTCCGAGGGCTTGAAGGTGATCCTCGTGGTGGTGCAAAACCACGGGTTCGCCTCCATCGGCGCGCTCTCGGAGGAACTCGGGTCGCAGCGGTTCGGCACCCGCTACCGCTACCGCGACCCCGACACCGGCCTGCTGGACGGCGATGTGCTGCCCGTCGATCTCGCGGCGAACGCCGCCAGCCTCGGCGCCCAGGTCCTCACCGCCCACGGGGTGGCGGAGTTCCGGGACGCGCTCGCCAAGGCCAGGGCCAGCAGCAAGACCACCGTGGTGCATGTGGACGTCGACCTCTACGGCCCGAACTCACCGGGCTCCGGTTGGTGGGACGTGCCGGTCTCCGAGGTCTCGGAGCTGGACTCGACCCGCAACGCCTACGACACCTACGCCGCCCACAAGCGCACCCAACGCCACTACCTGTGAAGAAAGAGGAACCAGACGTGAGCACCATCGAGCATTGGATCAACGGCGTCGCCACCAGCGCGGGGTCGCGGCGGACGGGGCCGGTGTTCAACCCGGCCACCGGCGCCACGCAGTCCCAAGTCCTGCTGGCCGAGGCGGCGGATGTGGACACCGCGGTCGCGGCGGCGTCGAAGGCGTTCGAGTCGTGGCGGATTTCGTCGCTGACGCAGCGGCAGCGGATCATGTTCGGTTTCCGCGAACTCCTCGTGCAGCACGAGGACGAGCTGGCGGAGCTGATCTCGGCCGAGCACGGCAAGGTGATCGAGGACGCGCGCGGGGAGATCGTGCGGGGCCGCGAGGTGGTCGAGTACGCCTGCGGTATCGCCGAGGCCCTCAAGGGTAGCTTCTCCGACCAGGTGTCGGGCGGCATCGACGTGCACAACTTCCGCCAACCCCTCGGCGTCTGCGCGGGGATCACCCCGTTCAACTTCCCGATCATGGTGCCGCTGTGGATGCATCCGATCGCGATCGCCACCGGCAACACGTTCGTGCTCAAACCCTCGGAATTAGAACCATGGCTGAAGTCCTGTAGGAGTCGGCTCGCGGTGATCATCGCTGGCATCAAGATTGTGGCTGATGTATTGAGGGGAAAGTCGATCCTGCGGTTTTGTTCATCTGGGATTACGCTACGGCGAACTCGCGGCCCAAATCGGGA